>NZ_AYXN01000030.1:0-92628 GCF_000511655.1 Psychrobacter sp. TB15 | reverse complement strand
CTTAGATTAACACATGAAGTGCAATACCAAATGCAAGGTGAAAAAAAGACCTAGATGCGCTAGCATCAAAGTTTTTATCCACCGACCAAAGTGAGATTGCAACCATGAGCTATACACATCTAAGCCTAGGTGAACGATACCAGATTTATGCCCTTAAAGGGGCAAAACATAGTATTAATTTTATAGCGAGGGTGTTAAACAGAAGTCCCAGTACCATATCAAGAGAGCTTAGGCGTAATAAAAGCCTACGAGGTTACCGAGCAAAGCATGCTAATAACAAGGCTTGTGACAGACGGGCTAACAACGCCACAACTATTGTGACTGACCTCTGGGCATGGGTGACAGACAAGCTTAAAGAGAACTGGAGTCCTGAGCAAATATCTGGCGTTCATGCTGGTATCAGTCATATGAGCATTTATCGCTATATTTGGCGTGATAAGAGGCAGGGCGGTACATTGTGGCAGTGTCTCAGACGTAAAGGAAAACCATACCGGCAGCGTCTAACCGCTGAGACTCGAGGCCGTATCAATGACAGAGTCTCGATTCATGAGCGCCCTTGTATTGTTGAAGAACGCTCACGTATTGGAGATTGGGAAGCGGATACCGTTATCGGTCAGCATCACAAGCAAGCGATTGTCACGCTCGTTGAACGTAAAACGGGGCTGCTGAAGATGAAGCGTGTGGGTCATAAAACAGCACAGCAAGTATCAGAGGCAATGATAGAACTCTTAGCGCCAGTGAGGTTGCAGGTTAAGACCATTACCTCTGACAATGGTAAAGAGTTTGCTCAGCATAAGAAGGTGAAACAAAAGCTCTTTAGCCCTTTCTTCTTTGCCGATGCTTATGCGTCATGGCAGCGAGGAACCAACGAGAATACCAATGGCCTTATCAGAGAGTACTTGCCTAAGGGTTGTGACTTTAGACAAGTCTCTGATAATGAAATACAGGACATTGAGAACAAACTAAACAACAGACCAAGAAAACGATTAGGGTTTAAGACGCCTATGCAGGCGTTCTATAATATTAATTAGCGTTGCACTTGGTGTGTTAATCTAAGTCATAAGGGTGTGCCAGCTAGCATCAGTTTATAAAAGTATTTAAACAAAAATAGCCTAACACATAATAATCTCATTTAAACCCACTTAAACCTGCCTAGACTATGGCACGCCGTCTATAAAATAACAGCCCAGGAATGGACAAGCCCAGCACCAGTCCTGAGGTCACAAACAAGGCTTCGAATAAATACACCATCATTTGGCTAAATAACTCGTCTGAAAAGCCAAAGTAACCAATCTGCACCATACTGACCATTGCCTTATAAGCGGCGATACCTGGCATCATACAGATGACACTTGGGGAGATTAACGCTTTGGGCGGTAGGGTGTATTTTTTAGAAAAATACACGCCCAAAAAGCTGGCGAGCATCGCGCCAAAAAAGCTGGCCACCACCAGATGTATATGCTGATAGACAAGCGCTGTTTTAAGTCCGAATCCCAGAGCGGTCATCAGCAAACACGGCAAAATATAGCGTTTGGGCACGCTAAACATCAGCGTCCAGCCAAGGGTAATGATGCAAGACAGCACAACGGTCTCAATAAACCACATCTAAAACCCCCAGTGCTGTATGCGTAGTAACACCAGCGCCATGACGATGCCAACGCACGCGGATAAGGTCAGCATATAAGTAAACACCGCCCGCCCAACGCCGATATTGACATAGCCCTTTAAGATGTCGGATAAGGAGTTGATCAGCGGAAAGCTTGGAATCAGCAGCAACACGCTAGAGGCCACCGCAATATCGGCATTATTGCCAATATCAAAATAATAAGTCGTCGCCCCGATCAAGGAGGCGATAAAAGCGGTAGCAATAACGGTGATAAAAGGGTTAAAGTGATGCTTGGACAAATAGATACGAGTAAACATCGCCACCATACCCGCGATAAAGGTCACCGCCGTAATCGACCAGCTGCCGCCATTCAAATAAGCAAACGCCGCACAAGAAGCGCCGACAAATATACTGACTAGCCATGTCGGATACACGGTTTTATCCAACTCATCAAACGCAAGGGTTGTGCGGTCAATCAAATCATTATTATTGATAGTGGCTTCGGTTTTATTGACGATTTGCTGGATTTGCACCAATAAATTGACATTGATGCTTTGGTTGATGGTGTCTCGGGTGGTGGTGATACAGCGCTCATTACAGATAGTCGTCAAAGTGATCGCATTAAAATTTAGCGAACACTCGACGCTACTCATTCCCAATGCAAATCCCAAACGCTTCGATAAGTCCACTACCACGGCAGACTCAGCGCCATACTGCATAAGCAGTAAGCCGCAGCGCACGCAGAGTCGAGTAATGCGCTGTTGCTGTACGTAGCTGATAGAAGTCATTGGAGGAATATGCATATTGGCTGCGATATCGATATGGATAGAGGTAAAGATAGCATAACTTGCCTTGCTTATTTGCTACTATTATAAAGCGTAAACCACTGTCACAAGGAGAATAAAATGCATATCGCTATCTTAACGCTGACTTTTGCGCTACCTGGCTGTAGCTCACTCAAAGAAAAGCGCCAACGTATGGGCGGCCTGCACGCACGTTTTGGCAATACGCCAAGCGTTGCGGTGTGCGAAAGCGGTGAGCGTGATCGGCATGACGCCAGCGAATGGACATTCGTTATAGTCGGATTATCCAAACGGGACACCGAGTCGCAATGCAGTCAGATCGAAGAAAAAATAGAACGCACGGTGGATGCAAGGATAATGAATGTGGAGAGGGAGTATGTTTAGTTGAAGTAGGTCAGTGATATATACAGTTTTAGTTATAAACTAGAATTCAGGTTAGATTTACGGTTTTCTTAAAATTTCACAGAAACTAACCTAACCCGCATTTGCCCCATACCTCTACATAATTACTGTTTTGCAAACTCTACAAAGTTGATAGACGGTAAAATAACTGGCTTAATACCAGACTGTAGAGTCAGATTAGAAATAAAAGCACGGAGATACGGAAATGCAATAGCAGGTGCATTTACTTTAGGAAAATGAGAATTTTTAAACTCTTCTGTCATAGCTATATCTAATTCGAAGTTGAAGCTAGCCTGAACTTGAAGGTTAAACTCTTCATCAGCTATCGATACATCGAAGATGACCTCAAACGCTTCAGACTCAATAAATTCATTGCTGACTTTAAGCTCTAACGTGCTTGAGTCTTTGTAATTCGTAAAAGACACTGTCTTTTTACATGACATAGTCATATCTAAAATTTGCCAGTGTTTTAACTGTATTTTCATATCTAGGCTGCCAAAAATAAACTATCATCTTGTATTTCGTCAAATACTACTAGTTCTTCCGCTAAAAAGACTTTTTCTACTGATTGGCAATTTCCATATTCAATATTAACTGTATATAATGAACCATCAATAAAGCCATATTTAGATATAGAAAGTTCATAAAGTTCATGAGCATCTATATTCTCAAAATAACTGTCAATCTTACTTTTAACATCTGATAGTTTCATAAAATTTTTCCTGTTTTAATAATAGAACTATTAGATAAAAGCTTATTAGGATCGTACACTGAACAAATAGTGCAGTTGCTAGTCCTTAAGTTGATTCTATATATTCTTTCTTGCTCAAATTTTATATAAAAATTACCTTTTACAGCTTCTAAAGGAAATACTTTCTCATTTCTAGCTAGGTTTAGTAGAAATCCATCGTAGAATGAAGGTTTTTTCTTAATACTTTTTATTTTTTCTATATATTTTTCAGCTAAGTATCCTAAGACCTCAACCCCTTCTTCAACTGTCAAGTCTAAAAATTTTTCCTCTTCCACTTGAATCTGAGACTCTATTACAGAGTAATTTTTATACTTATGAGTTTTAGATGTGTTATCCCACGCTTGGCATTCAGCCCATTTTGCAGCTAAAGTCGTGGTATCACTATTTAGCCCTTCTACAAAGAAATAAACTCCATCTCCCAACCACTCAGTGTTACCAACAGATTTATTGAAATTAGAATTTAAAATATTATTAGCTGAAGAGCTATCTGTTCCGTGGTGACCTAAGAATGAGACCATAATATAGAAAAAGCCATTAGGTTTAAATTGGAATTTAGTCTTGTTATATCTAATAGATCTAAAGTGTTGAAGTATTATTATACTCTTAATAGGACGTTGAAGTACAATTATTACATAAATATAGTAGAGAGATGAGTATCTATAACAATATTTTGTTGGTTGACTGTTCAACAAGTTACCTAGCGGTGAAGAGTTGTTATAGATATGAAGTGTTATTACGAATATCACTCGTATCCAATTTTCTGTATGGAGTAAACCCTCTAGTTTGGATATAAGTGAACCCAACAAAAAAAGGCTACTCCCAAAAGAGCAGCCTTTAAATTATTCTCTAACAATTAACTAAACTAACCCGCCTCAGAAACCACCTGCGTAAGCATCGGCTTCAAAAACTCACCCGTGTGTGAGCCTTCGACCTCTGCGACCTCTTCTGGCGTACCCTCCGCGATAATCATGCCGCCGCCTTTACCGCCTTCAGGGCCAAGATCAATCACCCAATCCGCGGTTTTGATAACATCCAAGTTATGCTCAATGACCACGATGGTGTTACCTTTATCGCGTAGCGCATGCAGGATATTGAGCAGCTTATCGATATCATGGAAATGAAGACCCGTCGTCGGCTCATCCAAGATATATAGCGTCTGTCCCGTGTCGCGTTTGGCAAGCTCACGTGCAAGCTTGACCCGCTGCGCTTCACCGCCCGATAGGGTCGGTGCAGACTGACCCAAGCGAATGTAGCTCAGTCCCACATCCATCAACGCTTGCAGGCGACGATAGATCGCTGGAATCGCCGAGAAGAACTCAGTGGCGTCCTCTACCGTCATCTCGAGCACGTCAGCGATGGTTTTGCCTTTATAGTGAATCTCTAAGGTCTCGCGGTTATAACGCTTGCCTTCACAGGTGTCACACGGCACATACATATCCGGTAAAAAATGCATCTCAACTTTGATGAGACCGTCGCCTTGGCACATCTCACAGCGTCCGCCTTTGACGTTGAAGCTAAAGCGCCCAGCTTTATAACCACGTGCGCGGGCTTCTGGTGTCTGGGCGAACATCTCACGCACAGGGGTAAACACGCCCGTATATGTTGCAGGGTTTGAGCGTGGGGTACGACCAATTGGGCTTTGATCGATATCGACCATTTTATCCAAATGCTCAAGACCGCTAATGCTGTCATGCTTATCCGCGATAAGGGTAGACGCATTGTTTAATTGTGTGGCGGCGATAGGCATAAGCGTACGGTTAATCAGCGTTGATTTACCAGAACCCGATACACCCGTGACACAAGTCATCACCCCAACGGGCAGGCTCAGATCGACGTCTTTTAGGTTGTTGCCTGAGGCGCCTTTGAGCTCGATAGTCATCGGTACCTTTTTAGTTTTAGCTTTCGCTTTACCTTTACCCTCGACCTCTACGGTTTTGGCTTTATGCCGCACTTTTGGTATCTCAATGCGTTTTTCGCCCGACATATATTGTCCGGTGAGCGAGTCTGGCGTTGCCATCACTTCATCGACCGTGCCCTCGGCGATGATATGACCACCGTGTACGCCAGCCCCAATACCGATATCGATGACGTGATCCGCTTGACGAATCGCATCTTCATCGTGCTCAACGACCAGTACGGTATTACCTAAATCACGCAGGCGTGTTAAAGTTTTAAGCAAGCGGTCGTTATCACGCTGATGCAAGCCAATGGATGGCTCATCAAGGACATACATCACGCCCATCAGACCTGCACCAATTTGACTGGCCAAACGAATACGCTGCGCTTCACCGCCGGATAGGGTTTCGGCAGAGCGTGCTAGGGTTAGATAATCGAGGCCAACGCTGACCAAGAAGTTTAAGCGCTCGTTAATCTCTTTAAAGATCTTCTCGGCCACCTCACCTTTATGACCGTCGATCTTTAGAGTCTTATAATAGTCCGCCGCGTCGCCAATGGAGAGCTTGACGATTTCAGCGATGGTTTGTTCATCGACACGCACGTTACGCGAGATTTCATTGAGGCGAGCGCCATCGCAAACGTTACACGTGGTGTCAGCCAGATACTTTGCCAGCTCGTCCCGCACTAAGTTGCTTTGCGTTTTGGCATAACGGCGCTCAAGATAGGGTAGTACGCCTTCAAAAGGAACGGTTTTATTGGTTTTACGTCCGCGCTCATCGGTAAAGTTAAAGGTGAGCTTCTCTTTACCTGAGCCGTGCATGATCAGCTCTTGCTGCTTTTTGGGCAGCTCCGTCCACGGCGTATCCATATCGATATTAAAATGGTTACAAACGGTGGTTAGCAGCCCAAAATAGTACGAGTGGCGCTTATCCCAACCGTTAATCGCGCCTTGATTGAGCGTCTTATCAACATGAGTAATGAGCTTTTCAGCAGCGAAATACTGACGCTTACCGAGTCCATCACAAGTTGGGCAAGCACCGTAGGGGTTGTTAAAACTAAACATGCGCGGCTCAAGCTCAGGTACAGCGCGATCACAAATCGGACAGCTGTGCTTGGCAGACATCACTTGATTATCAGAGCCGCCCTCAGTAGGATTACCATCCATAAAGTGCAGCGTCACTAGACCTTGTCCCAAACGTAGCGCGGTCTCCAAACTCTCAGCGACGCGGTTACCTAAGTTATCACGAACCTTAAAACGATCGACGACGACTTCGATGGTGTGTTTTTTCTTTTTATCGAGCGTTGGTAGCTCGTCAGTATCATAGACATAACCATCGACGCGTACGCGTACAAACCCTTGACCGATCAATTGCTCAAGCAGCACTGTATGCTCGCCTTTACGCTCACGCACTACTGGCGCAAGGATCATAAGCTTGGTCTCATCGGGGAGTGCCATAACCTGATCGACCATCTCGGTCACCGACTGCGCCACCATAGGTTCGCCATGCTCTGGACAATAAGGCGTGCCGATACGCGCGTATAATAGACGCAGGTAATCATAAATCTCAGTGATCGTACCGACCGTTGAGCGTGGATTATGGTTGGTCGATTTTTGCTCAATAGCAATTGCCGGTGATAAGCCTTCGATGCTATCGACTTCAGGCTTTTCCATCTGCGATAAGAACTGGCGTGCATAAGCGGACAGACTCTCGACGTATCGGCGTTGTCCTTCGGCATATAGCGTATCAAAAGCCAAGGACGATTTACCAGAACCGGATAAACCAGTAATCACCACGAATTTATCGCGTGGGATATCAAGATCAATGTTTTTGAGATTATGAGTACGTGCGCCGCGTATTGCGATATGGTCATGGGCCATCGGTAAGGGGTTTCCTATTTTCTAAAGTGGGTCAGCAGTTCATAAAACCAACCAACAATTGTAAATTTAAAAAGTAAATAATGTTAAGTCATAATAAAATAGATAAATAAAAGGAAAAAGCAGTCAAAGGCTTAACTATTTTTTAAACCCTATTCGCTTTCATTAATTAACAAAAGTCTATCTTTGTCAGTTAGGGGTGAATAGCCAACCTGTATTTATATTTTTACGATAGCTATTGAGTAAGTTTGAAACGGCTGCATTTCTAAGTAAACGAATAATTATCAGCAAGCCATATTCGTAGCAGAACAATAAGTAAAAGAACAATGCTATCAACGCTTTACTTTATAGTCACGATTAGGCGATTATTCAAGTCAGGGACACGTATTAAAGAAGGTTGGTAACAAAACTATAGAGATCATGAAGGTAGAGCTAGCGAGTAGCGCCTAGTAATAAAAGTCTCGGCAAGAAAATGGTGAATGTCTTATACTAGGGAGCTTGATTTGAGGCTGAAGTTAGCAGATGTTATAAGATGAACCAGTTAGCAGATGTTATAAGATGAACCAGTGAGGCAAGTATGAATAGCGTAGAGAAACGGGCAATCTTAGGGGTAGGCGGTATTTTTGCTCTGCGCATGGTTGGTCTGTTTATGATCGTGCCAGTGTTTTCGGTCTACGGTGATAATTACGCGTATGCCACGCCGTTTTTGATCGGCCTGGCCGTTGGTATCTACGGACTGGGTCAGGCGATATTTCAAATACCCATGAGCCTTGCCGCCGATAAGTTTCCGCGTAAGCCGATTATCATGCTTGGTCTGATACTGTTTGCGGCTGGCGGTATTATTGCCGCCAATGCCACTGATATTTATCAGGTAATCATCGGGCGCGCGCTGGCAGGGAGCGGTGCGGTTTCTGCGGTGCTCATGGCATTGCTTGCCGACGTCACCCGCGAGGAGATGCGCACCAAGGCAATGGCGACGATGGGCTTGACTATTGCTACCTCCATCATGCTCGCCTTTGCCTTTGGGCCGTTATTAGTAGGCTCGCTTGGTATCTCTGGTCTATTTTGGCTGACTGCAGGATTTGCTATTTTAGCGATGCTGCTACTTTTTGTCGTACCCACGCCAATGCGCGTGCTCAAGCACAATCTGGATAACAAATCGATCGGTGAGCAGCTCGCTACTGTGCTCAAAATCGGCGACTTAAACCGTTTGCACTTTGGAATTTTTGCGCTGCATTTGACCATGACAGCGATATTTGTGATCTTGCCGCATCAGCTCACAGAGGTGATGGGTCTATCGGTACGTCAGCAAGGCTTAGTCTACTTGCCGCTATTGTTTGTCGGCTTTGCCGTCGCCATTCCTTTTATTATTATCGCTGAAAAGAAGCGTAAAATGCGCCAAGTCTTTCTAGCTGCTATCGCCTTAATGACTGCAGCCTTGGCATTACTGGCGCTGGGTAGCCAAGTCGGTGTCGGTATTATTGTAGGTTTATTGCTCTATTTTATGGGTTTTAACTTACTTGAGGCCACTATTCCATCTTGGATATCCAAGCGCGCCCCAGTCGCGAATAAAGCCACGGCGATGGGGCTTAATTCATCGAGCCAGTTCTTTGGGGCTTTTGTTGGCGGAGCGATGGGCGGTTTGCTATTGACCCAATCTGACCTACTCGCTTGGGGCATTCTAGCTGCTATTATGGGAGCCGCGTTATTGATCATTCTGCCAATCTCGCAGCCGCCGTATCTATCGAGTACGACAGTAACGATACCCAAAGACGTCGATATTCAGAGCTGGTCGCAGCAGATAACCGCGATTACTGGTGTTGATGAACTGGTCGTTATGGCAAAGGAGCAAGTCGCTTATCTCAAACTGGATAAAACCCAGCTAACGGATGAAGCGAAGCAAGAGCTTGCCAAGTTAGCCCAAAGCCCTTTGAATATTTAATTGCGCCATTCAAATCTAATATTACCGAGCAGTGGTATTGTGCGGCAAAAGGGTAGAGCTTGGCATTTTAATATAGTTAGCTGAATGTAAAACTGTTATGGATTTAAACGCGCTACTGGTATAAATTTTACTTGCGTGCTGCGTTCCCAGAGGCTGCGCAAAATTCATCCCAGTAGCGCTATGACATTTTTAGAGTGTATCGACTATACTGAATACACATCACAGATAATAATAATCTATAGGGCCAATTAACGTACAAATGTATCATATTAAGCGACATAGAATGTCGTCTATAAATAAGAGTAGCTAGATATTTATGCAAAAAACGTATAAAGTAAACCTATAATATTAATTGAAAAGTAGGGTTGATAATTATTGACCTTATAAAAATAGATTAAAGTAAGCAACATAGGCTTTTATATAAAAGCTTAGCGCTTATCAACAAAATCATCTATAAAAAAGGAAGACATTATGCGCGGAGTTAATAAAGTCATCATCATCGGTAATCTTGGTGCGGATCCTGAATCGCGCCAATTCAATAATGGCGGTAGTGTTACTAATATCTCAGTCGCTACTTCTGAGCAGTGGACCGACAAACAAAGCGGTGAAAAAAGAGAAGCGACCGAATGGCACCGTGTCTCACTTTTCAATCGTTTGGGCGAAATTGCCGCTCAGTACTTACGTAAAGGCAGCAAAGTCTATATCGAAGGTAGCTTGCGCACTCGTAAATACCAAGCTCCTGATGGTAGTGACCGCTATGCTACCGAAATCCGTGCCGAGCAGATGCAAATGCTAGATGGCGCAAGCGGCGGTCAAGGCGGTCAGCAAGGCGGCTATAATAATCAAGGCGGTGGTCAAGGATTTGGTGGTCAGCAAGGCCAAGCTGGTGGCATGGCAGCAGTCGCACAAGGTGGTCAGCAGGGCGGCTATGGCAATCAAGGTGCACCGGCTCAGAATAACAATCAATTCAACCAACCAGCACAGACACCGCAGTCTAAGTCTAACGCTATGCCAGACGGACCAGTCGATGATGATATTCCGTTCTGAGGAATACAATAACAATATGTTGTATAGTGAGCTCAGTATAAAAACGATACAGTGGGACTGGGATAAATTTTACGCAGCCTCTGTCGGCGCAAGCACAGCACGCAAGGAAAATTTATACCAGTTCCACGTTGATATATAATTTATCTGTTTTATTTAGAACCGACTATATTTATAATTCTGTAGCTCATTGATAATAATATCATTGAGCTATTTTTATATCTAAAAGTATTGTATTTATATTCAATAATCAATAAAAAACAACTTATGTTGTTTTTCTAAAAAGTAACGCTATCGATAATGAATTATAAATAGCGTATTATCGTTAATAGAGTTTGGTATAATAGTGAGAGTTAATGCAGTCTGTATTTAGATTGAATTAATTGTTTTATATCTATAATCAAATAATTGCATCGCTCATTAGAGAATAAACGATTAAAGACGATGACGACTAATGGATTATAGATTTTAGGCTATTGAGTCTATTTCCTATAATAAACACTTTTATACCGAGGCTATTATGAAAAATAACAACCCTATTGATTTAGAAAACTTAGACGTCGAGCAACTGCGCGCAATCACTGAAAACGCCCAGCAGCTGATTGATCAAAAACAGCATCAACGTCTATATGATGCTTATATGCAATTTGAGCAAATCGCTGAAGACGCTGATAGCAGCATTGATGAGATTCTAAAAGCCGGCGAGAAGCTTGAGAAGAAGCGCAGCATCAAGTATCGCAACACCGATAACAGCGAAGAGACGTGGACAGGCCGTGGTCGCAAGCCAACTTGGCTTGTGGAAGCCTTAGCAGCTGGCCGTGAACTAAACGAGTTTGCTATTTAATAAAGCTATAGTCGAACCACTATTAAAGTGTTACAGCGTTAGACTCGTTTAGCCTACTACTGTAGTACTTGCACTCGTCTGCCTTGTACCACTTTTAATATTGATTGACTATATCAAATCAGTACGATACTCGGCGCTAAGCTTGAGTAAGAAACCAGTATTTTTATTTAAGAATACTGGTTTTTTTATGTCACCTAGAGTGCATTATTTGCTATGATAATGAGCTTTTAACCCTTTTAAAAGAGTCTTTTATTCGTGCCAAAACTGTCTGCATCGTCCCATAAACGTCCGCGTAAGCTGTGGTGGCTGGTGGGTTTGGTGGTGTTTGCGCTATTTGCAGTACTGCAAATGCCAGCGGCATGGATCGTCGAAAAATATGCGCCTGAGTCGCCATATGTGCAGCAAGTATCGGGCAATGTCTGGCAAGGTGCGCTTATCTGGCAATTACCACAAACGAGTACGGCGCTGACCGGCTCGGCCAATTGGACTTGGCAGCCGTGGCAGTTATTTTTGGGTAAGCTTAGCGCTGACGTTGAGATTACGACCGGCCAAACGCGCTTAGATGGACAAGTCAAGATAGGGCGCAGCGCATGGCAAGTGGATGATATGAGTGGCGAAATTGCTGCTGAAACTTTGGTCAGTGTCGTCGATTGGCAGCTACCCAACACACCGATTCAGCTCAATAATGTCTCTATACAGCGGCAGTCAGCGGCGGGTGATAAGAGCGCCGGTTTCCATAAAGCGGATGGTCAGCTCACTTGGGTAGGCGGTGAGGTCGGCTATCCTAATGCCGGCAAGATACTCTATATTACGATGCCGCCCATGCGCGCGCAGCTCAGTAGCGAACAAAAAAACGATAACCATCTACTACATGTCAATTTATTAAATAATCAAGACAAACGCTTAGGCGACTTGTATCTAGATGGTGATAACATGTTGGATGTCAGTTTGACCCAGCGCTTACTTGAGAATATGCCAGAATATCAAGGTCAAGCGCCGCAAGATACTCCAGTCATTAGTGTGCGTCAGCCGTTATTAACCGGCTTAGGGGCAAATTGATCATGAGTATGAGCGCACGACTAAAGCCGATAATGGATACGCTCAATCGCTTCTCAGCTTGGCTGTTATTATTAGCGATTATTTGGTTGTGTTGGGTGGCAGCGCGATTATTGTGGCTGATATTAGCGCCGCCACTTGCCCCAGCTTTACCGCTGCAAGCGCTTCAAAACAACGCAAATAGCGCCGTTGACAACAGCAACTTGTTTGCCATTTTTGCAGACCCTAAGCCTGCCGCGGCAGCTGTTCAGCCGCCGCCGAATGTAGAGCTAAAAGGAGTGCTGCTCGCCATACCTGATAGCTTGTCGTCAGCGCTACTAGACGTTAACGGTGACGTCAAAAACTACCGTATCGGTGATGACTTAGCAGACAGCGGTTTTACGCTTATCAGTGTCGATTGGAATGCAGTGATTATTGCTGACGCCGCCGATCAGCAAATCGTTATCGAGTTGCCAGAGGCGCTACCACTTGATCAGCGCGGTTTAGATGACAGCGCTATTGGCAATCAGCGCCTGCCTAATACGGGTAATGCAAGCAATACGCTACCTTTGCCAACCCAAAGCCCGCCGATAGCTACTGATGATCCGCCAGCAGAAGAGAGTCAACCTGCTGACACAAGCTCTGCTATCGAGGAAGCGGTAAGCGCGCTAAAAGAAAACCCAGCCAGTTATCTAAGCCGTATGGGCGTCATGGCGTCAGGCGAGGGCTATCAGGTCACTGCAGCTATGCCATCAGGATTGCGCAATCGCTTAGGGCTTGAGGCTGGAGACAAGGTACTGACTGTCAATGGGCAAACGGTTGGTAGCAGTCCAGCGCAAGATGCGACGGTTCTGCAACAAGTGCAGCAATCGGGCGCAGCGCAGATTGAGGTGCAGCGAGGCGAGCAAGTGATTACGATTCGCCAGCAGTTTTAGGGTAGCGCGAACATTTTTATCATAATTTAGTTTTATCAGTTTATCGTACACAAGTTTTACCGCGTTAATTTATAACTGTCAGTCAACAGTATGTTAGCCTGTAGCATCTTGTACCTCACAGTGACATCACAATGGGTAATCATGACCATGGTAAGTTTGGATAAGTTTTCAACGACAGCTTTACGTCTTTCTATACAGCGGTTACTACGTATATGCCGGCCTTTATACTTAGCGCTGCCATTATGGGCAGCCTCTTGTGGTCTGGCGAGCGCTGAGAGCTGGAAAGTTAATTTGCAAGATGCTGATATAAAAGCTTTTATCAACGAAGTGGCCACTATTACCGACCAAAACTTTGTTCTTGATCCACGTATCAACGGTAATGTCACTGTCATATCCAACCGTGCGTTGTCCCGTGATGAGATCTATCAGTTGTTTTTGAGCGTCATGCAAGTCAATGGTATAGCGGCGATAGATTCAGGTACTACCGTCAAACTAGTTCCAGATAATGTCGCTAAGCAATCGGGAGTGGCGGTCGATTTACGCGGTGATAGTATTGGCGAGTCATTGGCTACTCGAGTGATTTATTTGACCAACACGCAAGCGGCTGAGATCTTAGGCGTTATTCGGCCCTTGATGCCGCAGTCCGCCCACGCTGCTGCCGTACCGGGCGTCAATGCGCTGGTGTTATCTGATCGCGCCGATAGCCTCAACCAGCTCACTGCGCTGATTCGCGACTTAGATAGCAATGTCAATGATAGTCTGCAAGTGATACCGCTACGCCATGTCGACGCTGAGCGTATGATGGATCTGATTAGCGCTTTGGTGAGTACCGGCGGCGGTCAGGCAGCAGGCGGCGATCAGCTCAAGGTCATTGCAGATAGCGCAAGCGATAGGCTACTAGTCAAGGGCAGTCCGGAGATGATTGCCAAGGTACAAGAGATGGTCAATCAGCTTGATACCACGCCATCACGCCGGCTCAGCGGTTTGCGCGTATTTCGCTTAAAGTATGCTAGCGCCGCTCATATTGCCGATATGCTACGCGGTTTGTTGGCCAATCAGTCTCTTAATAGCTCAGGGGCAACCTCCACTCTAGAGTCCGCCTCCCTGACTGGGGCTAGTAGTACAGGCGCTACGATCAACGGGGCTGCCAATGAGCTACTCAATAACGCGACTAATAATGCAAACAGCCCTTCTGCGACTAGTGCTACAACAGGCGGCGCAACCAATAGCACCACAGGTCGGCCCTTTAGTATTATTGCTGATGAGACGCAAAATGCCATTATTGTCAATGCTGCACCTGAGCTGATGTTTGAGATTGAAGAGGCGGTGAACCAGCTCGATAATCGCCGCGCCCAAGTGCTCATTCAAGCGGCTATCGTGGAGGTATCCGGCGACGATGCAACGCAATTAGGCGTACAGTGGGCGCTTGGTAATGCCAATAGCGGCTTGGGGGTCGTCAACTTCAACAATGTTGGGGCTAGCGCGACTTCCTTGGCGGCAGCGGCCTTGGCAGGCGGCGGCGTAGCTGGTGCTGCTGGTCTTAGCTCAGCGGCCAACTCTATTGTCGGCGCTTTGATAGGGATTGGTGATAGCCGCAAAGACAGTCAAGGCAACACTGAGTTTTATGGCGCTATCTTACAAGCCCTCGACTCTTCAACCAGTGCCAATCTATTGTCGATGCCTTCTATTTTGACCTTAGACAACGAAAAGGCGAGTATTTTAGTCGGACAAAACGTACCTTTTGTTACCGGCTCTTATACCACTACCGGTAATGATTCTACTAACCCTTTTCAGACTATTGAGCGCCAAGACATCGGTATCAATCTCAATGTCATCCCGCATATCGGCAAAAACGGTACGGTGCGCTTGGAGGTCTCGCAAGAGGTTTCATCAGTTGTGCCAGGAAGCGTTGGTAACTCCAGTGGAATCATCACTAATAAAAACCTAATCAACACCACTATCTTGGCAGACGATCAGCAGACCATTGCTCTGGGTGGCTTGATGCGTGATAATACGACGTCCCGCCAGCAAAAAGTGCCCGGTCTCGGTAACGTTCCAGTGATTGGGCGCCTGTTTCGCTCAGACAATGACAGTACGCAAAAGAGCAATCTGATTATATTTTTGCAGCCGACGATATTGCGTGATGGCGGCGCGGTGGCTAGCGTCACTGAGCGTAAATTCAATCAGATGCGCGTCTTACAATTAGTCATTGATAAAAACGGCACTATCAAGCAGCTGCCTCTTAGCGGTACTGAAGGCTGGGATGGTGAGGTCAATAAAGATTATGAGCTCATGCCGCTAAATCCAATGATTCCTAAACGCGATCAGACGCCAAATCGAATAACCCCGCCATCAGGCTTCACGCGCGTTGATAGCCCAAATGCAGGTATCACTACTTATCCTATTAGCCAGTAGCTTTGCTAGCGGGTATCAACTTACAGACTATCGTAAAGGCGCATTATGAATAAGAAAAAATGGCTTACATTAGGTTTAGTCGGTACCGCTTTACTTTTGATACCTCGGCGTAGTAGTCGGCAGACGCCGCCGACCACTGAAGGTGATTTAAAAGGGCCACATAACGATGCTCAGCCGCTCGCTAAAGATAAAAACAGTACGCAAATAACCGCACCAACAGAGAATACTACCGATTAAATCTCGCTTTTTTAGACTTATCCCAGTTTGTAGACTTATCCTAGGCAGTCATCAGAGACACGCTGAGCAGCTTTAAAATTATCACTACGTAATATTATCAAGCATTGTGTTATTCTTTTAAGCAGTTCTTTACTGTAGCTGACTCCATGAAACGCCATAACGACGCATCCATACATTTACATTCCGCCCTCATCTCTTGGATATCCTTTTTTAGAGGATATGTTTTGAAGGGGGCAGTGCTTGTGATAATGCTTGTATTGGCAAGCCAGGTTTTATTAGGCTGCGCGCCGCAACCTGAGTCGATGTTCGAGCAGCAAGCGGAAGAGGAAGCAGCTAATGAAATCGGGGCTCATAGCACCATACAGAATTATGAACTTTCTAAGCCCAGTACTTCTAGCGCTGCTAACGCTTTGGATAAGACAGGCCATAAGCAAGCGCTCCCCATCAATATCAGTAAACAACAGACTATCGCGCGCCAACCTAACTGTAATGCGCAGCAAACGAGCTGTCAGTATTTGGAACTCAATACATTAGCGTTTACGCCGCCGCAGCCTTGGCTTGCCAATATCATGTGGCAAACGGTTGCCAGAACCTTATCGCCAGACACGCCTTTTACCAGTCAACAACAAGTGGCGAGAGATTCAGTATCAGCGCTGTTAAAACAAATAGAGTTTCATAGTGCAGGAGTCAGCTCGCAGCCTAAATATCAACGTATTGATACCGACTTAATCCTCAACCAAGGCTTGAGTGCTGATAGTGTTGCAGCAAGCAACAGTAGCAACATGGATAGCCACATGAATAACGAGGTGATGACAGGTTATCTATTAGTCGAATCGACTCAGCAGCGCAGCGAGGACCATCAGCAAGGGCATCGCGACTACGTCATGCTAGATATGCAAAAAAAGCTACAATTGACCATAGAGGATGTGTTATTAGCAGACGCTGATACCCAAAAGCTACTATCGACTTTTAATACCATCAAAAAACAATGGCTCGCTGAGCAAGGGGTTGAGCAGCAGTATCTAGAAGAGTGGCCGCTTCCCTTATCTGAGCAGTGGTATATCGATCAGCAGGGATTGCATCTGGTCTATCAATCCGGAGAGCTGCTCAATACTCAGCTTCAGCCAGTGGATTTTGTGGTTCCTTTCACTCAGCTCCAAGGTATTGTAAAGCCCAGTTATATGGTGAGACTCTCAACGAGTATGACGTCATCATAAGGCTTGTTTGATAGCTCAACTGTGATAGTTCAACCTTAGCAATGAGGGTCGAGCCCTACAATATATACCGAAAATAACAGTGATATTAATACAAACTCACCTTGCTAAATAACCGCAGATTAGTGATAGTAAGAAGCTAGTTTCAGGAGACCATTCATGGCTGATACCATCCAGTCGCTAACGAATAGTAAAGAGGGTGTACGTTACCCTTTAATTGATACGCATACCCATTTTGATGCGCCTGTATTCGATGCAGATAGAGCGCAGCAAGCGCAGCGTGCTTATCAAAGCGGAGTTGAGCATTTAGTGCTAGTCGGCTATCTATACCGGCATTTTGACCGGCTTTATGAGGTAAAGCGGTTTTTTGATAAGCGTAAAGTTGCAAGCGACCAAGCTGATTCAGTAGACTCAGATTTAGTAAACATCGATGCCAGATCCATACCTGCAGCGCATATTGCGCTAGGGCTACATCCTTTTTATATAGATCAGCATAGCCAAGACCACTTAGACTCAATGGCAGACATGCTAGACAAACAACGTCCGTTGGCGATTGGGGAGATTGGGCTCGACACTTTTACGCCACAGATGAAAGAGCCTGAGGTTTTTGCTAAGCAGCAGCGCTTTTTTTGCGCTCAGCTCGATATGGCGGTGGCGCATCAACTACCGGTGATGCTGCATATCCGTAAAGCTCATGCTGAAGCGTTAGCGATACTAAAAGAGCATGACTATGACGCCAAAACCTTAGGCGGTATTGCTCATAGCTTCAGCGGCGGTGAGCAAGAAGCTAAGGCTTTTGTTAAGCTCGGGTTTAAGCTCGGTGTGACCGGACAAGTGACTAACCCGAATGCCAAAAAACTACGCCGCGCGCTGCAAGCAGCCGTTGCTGAGTACGGTATCGGCTGCTTAGTGATAGAGACTGACTGTCCAGATATGACGCCGATTAGCTGCCAGACTTCTCGCGATAACGCCTCCGCTTTAGGCAAAAATCAAGCTCAAAGCCCAGATGATGTTTGGGAGAGTGACGAGGGTGATGACAGTCATAATCGCAACGTGCCCGCTAATTTGCCTCTTGTGTTAGCAAGCTTAAGCGAGCTACTGGCAGTCGATGAGGCAAAACTGGCTCAGCAGCTGTGGCAAAATAGTATCGATAGTTTAGGTCAGTCTTGGTCTTACTCTGCCCCTGATTCTGGTACTATTTTGAGTACTGGCTCTAGTACTAAAAAGTCTACTTCTAACCAGTAAAATGACGCTGAGAAGTGCTAAGCCTTTAGCATTGATACTAGAAGCATAAATCAATGCGGTGCTAGTAAACAGAATGACAATAAATATAATTTCAATAATTATAGTTTCAATAAGTATAGTATTAATAAATAGAGTTTTAATGCATGAAAGATCAATTCGCCGTAACCGATAGTAAAGTCGCTGATAGCGATATACCTGAAATGATGACGACAGTAGCTGATGATAGTCAATATCAGCGCCGCTTTCAGGGCACTCAAAAGCTGTATGGCGCTGATGCTTTTGCAAGCTTTGCAGCCGCGCATGTCTATGTAATTGGTGTTGGCGGAGTAGGCTCTTGGGTGGCTGAAGCTTTGGCGCGAACCGCTGTCGGCTGCGTGACGCTAGTCGACTTGGACGTACTGGTCGCCTCTAATGTCAATCGGCAGCTACCAGCGCTTGACAGCAGCTTTGGTCAGAGTAAGATTGCCACTATGGGCGCGCGTATGCGTGAGATTAATCCAAATATAGAGCTGCACTTAGTTGATGACTTTTTGACGCCTGATAATGTCGCGCAGTTGTTACCTGATCGCAGGGCAGCTAAGCAAGCTATGGCGCAGAATCGGCCGATTATTATTTTAGATTGCGTCGATGATATGAGTGCTAAGCTTGCTATTGCCTTACATTGCCGCTTTAATAAGCTAAAGCTTATCTGTGCAGGCGGAGCAGGCGGCAAAATAGATCCGCGCCAGATTACGGTTAGCGACTTAAAAGACAGCTATCAAGATCCTTTACTGGCAAGACTACGTAACAAGCTGCGTCATGAAAAAGGCATCAATAGCCAAATGAAAGAAAAATTCGGCATCAAATGTGTCTATTCAACTGAGCCGCCGCGCGTCGAAAAGACAAGTCAGTCTGCCGGCTTAAACTGCGGCGGTTATGGTTCGGCAGTGGCGGTAACCTCAGTCATTGCTATGGTTATGGTAAGTGAGACTCTACTTATACTTAGCAAGCAAGCGGCGGCTACGGCGGCTACTTTATAATCGTTTTGGAGAAGGCATGTCCACTTATCCGCAAGCAAAAGATGAAAAAGCACGCATCGCGAAGCTACAAGAGTATCAAGTTCTCAACACGAATGTTGAACCGACTTTTGAGCGCCTATCCGACGTGGTAAAGACCTTCTTTGACATGCCAATCGTTGCCATTACCTTTATGGATGAAGATACTCAGTATTTAAAATCCCCTCGCGGGCTTGGGGATACTTGTACTACCACCCGCGGCGTGGCGGTTTGTAATTATACCGTGCTCTCTGACGAAGTGTTTGTGGTCGACGATCTATCGGTAGATGAGCGTTTTATTGATAATAGCTTAGTCACTACCGACCCTAATTTACGCTTTTATGCCGGCGCGCCTATTATCTTGCATGAAGATAATAAGACCTATCGTCTAGGCTCACTGTGCCTGATGGATACTAAGCCGCACTATGATTTTAGCGAAGAGCAAGCCAAGCACTTAACGCAGTTCGCTCAGATGGCAGCCGATGCGCTGCAGCTACAAAAAAAGCAGCGCCTTGCTAAGCATGCCAATGATATGAAATCAGATTTTTTGGCGAATATGAGCCATGAGATCCGTACCCCTATGAACGGCATCATCGGTATGGTCGATATGCTCGATGAGACGGCTTTGAGTGCTGAACAAAAAAACTATGTCGACAATATAAAAGTATCGACAGATCATCTGCTGGTTATTATTAACGGTATTTTGGACTTATCAAAAGTTGAAGCGGGTAAGATGGTCATCGACACGGTACCGATGAGCTTAGCTACTATCTGCAATGAAGTAGTGAATTTATTTACCACTAAGGCCACTCAGCGCGGATTGACTTTAGAGTACCACTACGATGATACTCTAAACGCCTATGTAGAAGGCGATCCTGTACGCCTTAAACAGATTTTTTCTAATCTAATCAGTAATGCCATTAAGTTCACTCGCGAGGGTGGGCACATTGTCTTTGATGTCAGAGAAGCCGAAGAACATGATTTGGAGGCGTTTGACGCTCAACGAGGCGTATTGGACGCCACTAACAATCCTATTCATTATGACGATATGACGTTTTGTATTACCGTCTCAGATACTGGGGTCGGGATAAAAGCGGAGTCGCTAAATGCGATCTTTGATGCCTATAATCAAGCAGACAAGTCAACGCACCGATTATATGGTGGGACCGGTCTTGGATTGTCGGTCTGTAAGTCACTAGTGGCGCTAATGGGTGGTCATATATGGGCGGATAGTGTCGTTGGCGAAGGCACCACCTTTAAGATATTGCTGCCCTTAAAGGCGATTGATAAGCCCCAGTATAAGTCATGGCAACAGGCCAATCATATCGATATCGAACCTGAATGGCACTATAACGGACATGTACTGTTGGTTGAGGATGATAATGTCAATGCGATGATTGCGCTAAAGGCTTTGCGCAGTAGTGGCCATGAGGTCACGCACGTCACTGATGGCCAAAAAGCTATTGATGAATTTATAGCGAATCCTAAACGTTACGATGTGATTTTGATGGATCATCATATGCCTATCATGGACGGCATACAGGCGACCATCAAGCTGCAAGAGTTATTCGATACTGAGGACTTGCCGCCTATTATCGCTCTAACTGCTAACGCTATGGACGGCGAGCGCGAAAAATACCTGCAAGTGGGTATGCAAGACTACTGTAGTAAGCCCTTCAAAAAAGAGCAGCTCAATGCCTTAGTGCAGTATTGGCTGATGTATAAACAGTCCGTTAATACATAATTTTAGATACAACCTAAAAAAAGGCTTAATCGCAATCCGATTAAGCCTTTTTGTCTTATGATTATCAATCAATAGTGAATTAGCTCACACGAGTTTGATAGTCACCCGTACGCGTATCAACACGCACCACTTCACCTTGCTGTACAAACAGAGGCACACGTACGACAGCGCCCGTCTCTAAGGTTGCAGGTTTACCGCCGCCGCCAGAGGTATCGCCGCGAACGCCCGGATCAGTTTCGGTGATCTGTAGCTCTACAAAGTTCGGCGGGGTGATAGATAATGGCACACCATTGAACAAGGTGATCACGCAAGTGGCGTTGCTGTTTTCTTTGAGCCACTGCGGGGTATCGCCCATCGCCGTTTTGTCCGCTTGGATTTGCTCGAAGCTCTCAGCGTCCATAAAATGCCAAAACTCACCATCGTTATACAGATAATCCATTTCCGTATCGATGACGTCAGCGGCCTCTAAGCTGTCTCCTGATTTAAAGGTTTGCTCAAGCACCTTACCGCTACGTAGGTTACGTAGCTTGACGCGGTTGAACGCTTGTCCTTTACCAGGTTTGACGAATTCATTTTCCATAATGGCACAAGGGTTGCCATCGAGCATGACCTTTAGACCAGCTTTAAATTCATTAGTAGAAAAACTTGCCATAACAACAAACTCCTAGTAGCACTGCCTTGGGTTTAAGTGATTGGATCGTAGTAGCGATTTAATAGTAACCATATATAAGCACAAATAAATAAGAGGTAAAATACAGTAATTATGCTCGCTATATTTTGCTAGGTGACTAGCACGCCGCAGTGATAAGCGTATAATGGCGACTTTTAGGCATAAAGTATTAGGGTGTTATGATAAACCATTTAATCCTACAAAAAAACTGGCAAACGCAATTATCCGAAGCCATAAGCTCTATTGATGAGTTATTAGGCCTATTAAAACTCGAATCGCTAAGATCTCAGATATATGTACCAACGCATTTTGAGCTTCGAGTGCCGCGCGCTTTTGTCGCGAAGATGCAAGTCGGTGATGCCAATGATCCGCTGCTTAGACAAGTGCTGCCGGATCAAAGAGAGCAGATAGCCGTGACGGGCTACGTCGCAGACCCTTTAGCTGAAAATTCACAAAATCCGCTGACCGGCTTACTGCATAAGTACCAGTCTCGAGTGTTACTGACGGTGACCGGAGCCTGCGCTATCCATTGTCGTTACTGCTTTCGTCAGCATTTTGACTATCAAAGTAACTTACCAAAAGCCTCAGCGCAGGATGGCATTATCCACTATATCCACGAGCATCCTGAGATCAATGAGGTAATCTTGAGCGGTGGCGATCCTCTAAGCGTCTCAAACCGTCGGCTCTTTGGGTGGCTTGAGCGTTTAGAAGCTATCCCGCAGCTGACGACGATAAGGCTGCATACGCGTTTGCCAGTAGTCATTCCTGAGCGCTTAGACGCCGAGCTACTAGAACGACTGGCGAGCAGTCGTTGTCAGATCGTCATGGTTATCCACTGCAACCATGCCAATGAGATCGATGACACCACCGCGCAGCATTTACAACGAGCGCGCGTAGCAGGCATTACCTTACTCAACCAGACGGTACTGCTGCGCGATATCAATGATGATGTAGAGACGCAAGTGGCCTTAAGTCAGCGTCTGTTTGCCGCTGGTGTGCTGCCTTATTATCTACATGTATTGGATAAAGTGGCGGGCGGCGCGCATTTTGATAGCTCAGAGAACGAAGCTATCGCGCTGTACTGGACGCTATTAGAGCGGCTGCCTGGTTATTTAGTCCCTAAGCTGGTGCGCGAGTTACCCAATAGAGCGTTTAAGGTGCCAGTTGATATTTACAAACTCAGATAAAGGCTGTGTCTCTGAGCGCTTTAGCGAATATGATTTTATGCTTATTGATATTTAGTTATGCTAGTATTAGCATCTGATGTCATAAACACAGACTAGACATAGCTTATCTAGTTGCACAGAACTAGTGATAAAAATCTAGAAACCTAGAAACCTAGAAACATAAGCACCTAAAAACTTAAGTACCTCGATTGCTATCGTAAGATTTGTGAGGATTTTTTATGCGGACCAATACGACTCTGAATTTATTAGTCATAGACGATGATCAGCTATATGCTGAGGGTTTGATCAATTTATTAAAATCTTACTATGCTGAGGTGAATTTAGGGTTTTTGGACGATAAAGAAGAGCTGCTCAAGTCATTACGCCACAGCTGGGATGTCCTAGTGTTTGGTAGAGCTTATGACTTAAGCTTCACCGATGTCGTGGCTATCGTTCAAGAGCATAATATTGATCTACCTATCATTGGCCTGATGAGTGATGAGCTGGCAGACAACGGCCGCAATCAAGATGGGCTACCGGTGATTATTGACGGTACTATGGTCAAGGCGCTGGTCGCTGAGCGCGAGACACAAGTGGTGATGGCGATTCGCTTGTTGCATGCTAATTTGCTTGCCAGGCGGCAAGTTGGCAGTTTAAAACAAGTGCTAACTGAGTCAGAACAACGCGCCAATCTACTGATAAAAAACTCCAAAAGTGCGGTCGCTTACATCGATCAAGGTATTCATATTTTCGCCAACGACCCTTATCTTAAGATGTTCAACTTTGAGACGATGGACGATATTATTGGTTTACCTGTCATCGACTTGATAGCCGGGTCTGACAATGTCAAAGACTTTAAGCAGTTTTTGCGCCAGTTTGACAAAGGCAATCGACAGCAAGTCGAATTCAACTCCAACAGTAAAACCAAAGACGGTGACGTCTTTGAAGTCAAGCTGCAGCTGGCTACCGCTACCTTCGAGGGCGAGCCTGTGACGCAGATCATCATTCAGCAAAGTGGCCCAAGTAGCGCTGAGATCGACAAGCAGCTGGCCGCGGTAGAGCGTCTAGATAGCTTGACGGGGCTCAGTAACCGCCGCGGTTTTGAGGAGCGGCTTGCAAGCTTGCATCAGCAAGTCCTAAACAATAAGAGCCACGCAGGTCTGCTGTATATCCAGCTAGACAACACCGGTATGATAAGCAGTAGTTTGGGACTAGAGGGGGTGGATGCCACCGTCAAGCAAGTCGCCGCGCTGCTCGATGACATCGCTGTCGACTATCCGGTTAGCCGTTTTAGGGACACCTCATTTACTATCCTGGCCCATGATATCTCAACCCAAGCGCTCAAGGAGTTGGCTGAGCGTGTACGGCTAAAAATCAGTGAGACGCTCATCAACGTGGACAAGCGGACGATAAGTACGACTGCCAGTATCGGCGTGGTAAAAATCGACCAAAATGCTCCTGCTCCTAAAGTGTTGCTGGAGCGGGCGCTAGAAGCCATCAACCATATCGGCATAGAGACGAGCAATCAAGGCGATGCTTATCACTTCTACGATTTGAGTAAACATGTGAGCGAAGATGACAGTGCTTTGGCTGAATATTTAGTCAATGCTATTACTGATAATCGCTTTGAGCTCATGTTCCAGCCTATCTACGATATTGATCTGGATCGCAGCGACTTCTTTGAGGTGTATCTGCGACTGCCGTTAGGTGATACCGAAAACACAATACTCACTCCAAATCAGTTTTTATCAGTAGCCAAATCTCATAATCTACTTGGGAAAATAGACCGCTGGGTACTTATCAATGCTTTTAAACAGCTAAGCACAGTACGTAAGTCGCATCCAGAAGCGCGGCTGTTAGTGCAATTAACGAGTGCTTCATTGGTCGATAAAAAACTTGCAAGCGTAGCCAGTCAAATTATCAAAGCAGTAGGAGGGCCGGCAGGCGCGCTTACTATCCAGTTCAGTGAGCAAGATATTCGCAATCATCTAACAATAGCAAAATCGCAGTTTGCAGCATTGAATCAAGTCAACTGCCGACTAGGTATTAATAATTTTGGTAGCACGACAAAGTCACTCGATACCGCTGAATTTGTGCAACCGCATATGATACGTATTGCACAAAGCTACGTCACCGATATCCATACCGACGACAATTTGGATACCATAAAATCATTAATCACTGAAGTAAATAAGTTAAACATCAACGTATTAATGCCTTATATCGAAGATGCTGCCACTATGTCTGTTTCTTGGAGCGTAGGCGCACGGTATCTACAAGGCTACTATTTAGAAGAGCCGAGCCGCACTATAAATGTCGTATAAACGCGGCGTATATAATCGCTACGCTCATTCGCTCATAGCGGTTGTTTAACATCAAAAGCAGTACTAACGTTTTTTATTAACAGAAGTTTTTGTTAACATGTCTATGGTTATTCGTCAAATAAGTGTTATTTTTACTGCTGCTATTTTACTTAGCGCTTGTGGTGAGCGTACCCCGCCTGATAGCCGTGCTGCGGTGACCCTACCGGTATATGAGCAAGGAGATGCAGATAATGGCGCGATAATCTACCAAGACGCTTGTGGTCAGTGCCATCAGCTTACCCCAGGGCTTAATAAAAAAGGCCCGCAGCTGATGAATATTTATGGTGCTAAGGCGGCGCAGCTCGCTGATTATGATTATAGTGAAGCGCTTAAGACCTCAGGCTGGGTATGGGATGCTGAGACGCTCGATCCTTATATCGCAGATGTTGAAACAGCGATGCCCGAATCAAAAATGCTCGCAGATCCGATGCCCGATGCCAGCGAGCGAGCTGATGTCATTGCCTATTTATCGACGCTACGTGCGCCGGACTCAGCGGATGCTCAAGTCGATACGACGAATCAATCTAATGATCAAAATAACCAGAATAGCAATCAGCATAGTCAAATGAGTAACGATGCTGTCGTTATATCAGACGTAGCAGCAGAAAAACCCGCCGCTGATTTTCAGTAGACCTAGCAATTCTAATCGCTTTAGCAATAATCTTATTCTGAACTTATATCCTTACTGTTTTTATTATGATGCCAAGCCTATGACTGTAGAAGTAGCCCCTTTATCCAAAAGTGCAGCAGCTGATAACTATGCGCGCAATCAGCAGCAAATCGCTCATCTACTCGTGCAGCTGAACAAGGTGGTGCTCGATAAACCCCAAGTGCTCAAGCTTGCACTCAGCTGCGTCCTCGCAGGCGGGCATCTACTGCTACAAGATTTGCCGGGTATGGGTAAGACGACGCTTGCACAGGGGTTAGCGCAGTTGTTAGGACTGAGCTTTAGCCGTGTGCAATTCACTAATGATATGCTGCCTGCTGATATCTTAGGTATGACACTCTATGATCAGGGCAAAATGGCTTTTGAATTCAGATCCGGACCGATATTTACTCAGCTGTTATTAGCTGATGAGATCAACCGCTCAAGCCCTAAGACCCAAAGCGCGCTACTCGAAGCAATGGAGGAGCGGCAAGTCACCCAAGACGGGCAATCGTACCCTCTGCCCAAGCCGTTCTTTGTCATTGCTACCCAAAACCCGTTGCAGCAAGCCGGGGTTTATCCGTTGCCTGAGTCGCAACTGGACCGGTTTTTGATGTGTTTGTCGCTCGGTTATCCCTCTGCTGAGGCGGAGCGTGCACTCTTGCGCGGGCAGGATCGCCGTGAGTTATTGCGTGAGTTACATGCCATACTCAATACCGAGGACGTGCTACTAGCGCGCCGAGGCGTCCAGCAAGTCTATGTTGCAGATGCCTCTTTAGACTATCTACAGCGCTTGGTTGCTAAGACTCGGATCAGTCAAGACTATCATGGGCTATCGCCGCGTGGCGTGCTGTCACTACAAAGTGCCGCGCAAGCTTATGCCTATGTCTCAGGTCAGCAAGAGGTGACACCAGAAGATATTCAAGCGGTGTTTGCTGCGGTCACTGACCACCGGCTAGGTCAGCGCTTCGTACCTGCCAATGCCGTCAGTGGCCAAACGCCGCCAACTATCGCCCAGCGTATTATGGCGGAAGTGGCGGTAATCGTCTGACGACTGCCTTCAAGTAATAGAGTGACTATGACCATCTTTCCTCAGGCCATAAAGCAGCCATTGACCGCGATGTTCAGGCGCTGGTTTGCCAAACGCGCCCCTAGAGACGATAACGCGACTCTCAATTTGCGTAATGTTTATATCTTCTTTAGCCGCGAAGGGCTACTGTTTGTCCTGCTGCTTATTATCACTTTTATCGCAGGGATCAATTATGGCAATAACTTGGTGCTAGGGCTGTGCTTTTATCTAATCAGCGTCTGGCTCATCAGCTTTCATGTCACCTTTGCTCATGTCTCAGGGCTACAAGTACGCTTGCTTGAAGTGACGATGGCCGAGGCAGGCAAGCCAGTTTGGGTAACCTTGCAACTGCTGAGCAATAGCCGGCACCCTAGACGGCAACTGTCTATTGGCTTTGATGCACAAGGTAAATATTCACAAGATAAAGATCTGACAAATAAAAGCTCGGTAAACGGCCCACTAGACGTCATGCAAACCACAGTGCTCCTGCCGCGTCTTGAAAATGAGCAAATCATTCGACTCCCAGTTGCAACCTACAGGCGCGGTAAACTTGAATTACCACGTTTGCATATTAAGACGGTCTATCCTTTAGGGATTATGCGCGCGTGGTCGTACGTCTACTTTGCTCGGCCAGCATGGGTATATCCGCAGCCCGAGGCGTTTGAGTGGCAAGCGCGGTATCTGAGCGCAAATAGCACAGATCTGCCCACCGGTGGGCAGTTTACCCAAGGTCAGGACGACTTTGAGCGCCTTGATAACCATGTCGCAGGCGAGTCTCTAGCGCGTGTCTCTTGGGCGCATGTGGCGCGCGGGCAGGGTATGTTTACCAAGCACTTTGCTGATCCTGTCGGCTACGAGCAGCGCTTAGCTTATGAGGATATGCCAGCGATAACTCATGAACAAAAACTGGCACAATTGACTTATGGGGTGCTGGCCTTAAGCAAGCTTGAGGTGCCGTTTCAGCTACAGTTGCCGCATGAAGCGCCTAGTACCGCTGAAATAGGCCAAGGCGAAGCTTTCGGGCAAGCTTGCTTACTAAGAGTAGCGCAAGCATCATGAGTTTATTGAAGCGTAACAAAAAGCAGTCAAGCTCAGCTAAGGTATATTCAAATGCAAAGCCAGATACGCGGCGTACTTCGATAACAGCTATTGATGACAGCGACGTAAGCTTTGAGAAACTGGCTTATGGTCAACTGGCATCTACTCGTCTGCCAGATAGGCAGCGACACGATAAGCCCGCTAGCATAAGCAATAGGTATCAGCGGCTATTGTCATTGCCCGCATATTATTGGGTGCTCATCGCCCAGCTGTTTGTCATCCTCCCTCATGCCGCTTATTTACCGCTATGGTTGATAGGCTTTGCCATTATCACTATTATCGCCCAGCTGCCAAGTATCAAAGCGAAGTTCAAACCCACTCGCTTAAAGCGCCTTTATCAAGTCATGCAGATGCTAGGGTTTTTATTGGGGTTAGCTGGCTTGTCGCTCACTTATGGCGCAGCTTTTGGTTTAGACATGGGCGTTGGGTTTTTAGTGCTGTGCTTAGTCAGCAAGCTATGGGAGCTTTATAAACGCCGTGATGCCTATGTGGTACTGAATTTATCATTATTTGTTATTGCAGGTTTGTTTTTATTAGATCAGGGTCTTGTCACCACTTTGCAGGTTGTCGCGGCGACTATTATCATATTATTGGCTTTTATAACGCTCAATGATGATAGCAATACGAGCGGTGACGGGCGCATGCGCACCCTTGGCGTATTAGGCGTTTCAGCGCTACCTTTATTAGTGGTGCTGTTTTTATTCTTTCCGCGCTTGCCGCCTTTATGGTCCGTGCAGCTGTCCTCAAGTCAGGCAACTACTGGCGTCTCTGATAGCATGTCGCCAGGTGATATTGCGAGCTTGAGTCAATCGACAGAGCTTGCTTTTCGTGTAGAGTTTGCTCAAGCTCGCCCGGCACAAAGCGAGCTGTACTGGCGCGGCTTAGTCTTTAGTGATTTTGATGGCGTCACTTGGCGTCCCAACCGGCGCGTGCAGCAGCAATGGCAGCCTGGCAGGCAACCCCCTAACTGGCTTGCGCGGTCGCTTGCCACTGCCACTACTAAGACTGAGCCAAAAAGCTACGAGATCACCTTAGAGCCCACTCAGCAGCAATGGCTGTTTGGCCTTGATTATCCTTTACCCCAAAATAAAGATACTCGCTTGACCTCAGATTTTACCTTAATCAAAGAGGAACCTGTCAGTGAGCAGCTGCGTTATGAGGTACTACGCTATGCGCCTATGCAGATTGATCCTATCCTTGATGAGGTCAGCCGTGCGGCTAATCTAACGCTGCCTAGTGCAGGTAATCTACAAACGCAAAACCTTGCCAAGCAGCTATTTGCTCAATCAGGATCAGACCCTGAGCGTTATATACAAGCTATCCAGCGCTGGATCAATCAAACTGAGTTTCGCTATACTTTATCGCCGCCGCCACTGGATGAAGACCGTATCGATAGTTTCTTATTTGAGACCAAAGCTGGATTTTGTGAGCATTATTCCTCAAGCTTTACCTTTATGATGCGTGCGGTTGGCATACCAGCACGCGTGGTGGCCGGCTATCAAGGCGGCGAGATGAGCCGCGGCGGTAACGTCTGGGAAGTGCGGCAAATGGACGCACACGCTTGGAGTGAAGTATGGCTTGAGGGTCAAGGCTGGGTGCGCGTTGACCCGACAGCTTTTGTTGCTCCTGAGCGCGTTGAGCAAGGGATGGACGCGCTGACTCAGTCGCGAGGTGCTAGCCTGTTCGGCGAGGGCGCAGCCGCTCAAGTCAGCTATCAGCAGTATCAGATGCTACAAGCGCTAAGACGACTATCTGATCAAGCCAGCTACTATTGGCAAAAAGATGTCGTCGGCTATGATCAGGATAAACAAGCCGGATCGCTGCTT
This sequence comes from Psychrobacter sp. TB15, assembly GCF_000511655.1. NCBI lineage: Bacteria > Pseudomonadati > Pseudomonadota > Gammaproteobacteria > Moraxellales > Moraxellaceae > Psychrobacter > Psychrobacter sp. TB15. Next base: position 62,767 of record NZ_AYXN01000030.1, on the reverse strand, counting down.
AAGTGGTTCAATATTCGTTCTATCTCTGAGCAAATCGCTTGGCTAGCAGCGAGCGCTATCACCGTGATAAGCCTACTCGTCTTTATGATCTGGTATCGTAGGCGCAAACAGTGGCATCCGGCAGATAGACCGCTGATAAAGCTCTCTAGCAAGGTAGCTAAAAACGATAGAGCTTTATCGCGTCATGATAACGAAGGCGCTTTGGCATGGCTTAAGCGTTTAGAAAATAGCCAAGCTCATGGGTTGAATGGGGAAGGTCTGCAAGAGGTTAGCCGTCATTATAGACAGCTGCGCTACGGACGCTTAAGTGACGCTGACACTCAAAGCCCAGAGTACCAACAAGTACTTAAAGAGCTCAAGCGCAGTGTTAGTCAACTGTTATAGCTACTAGCGTAATAATAAAATAGGCGATAAGGTTTTGGTGATAATCTTGGTAGTGGTGCTACCGATAAAGAGCTGTTGAAACTTCGAGTGCCCATAAGCGCCGATGACGATCATATCGATAGCATTATTGGCTTGAAACTCAACCAGTCCCTCAACGACATCATCATAAGGCAAGTGATGAGCCGTAACGGTAAATCCTGAAGAGCTGAGCTGCTCAGTCACAGCTGCTAAGCTACTTTTGGCGGTATCATTATCATTACCGACCATCACAATATAACCTTGCAAGCCCTTTAGCAGCTCGCTATTCGCCACCATCTGCGCCGCTTTTATCGCGGTTTTACTGCCGTCAAAAGCGATAAGATATGAGGCTGGTGTTTTAAATGATTCTGAGCAAATCAAGATAGGCTTATTAGAAGCGCGGGTCACCGTTTCAATCTGACTACCGATATTGACGCGATCATTTTGATGATCTTCTCCGCGTCGCCCTAGCACGATCGCACGGTTTTCGCTGTCAAAATGTTCGATGGCGGGCAGTAGTTTACCGCGGCGTCTATAAGCTTTTATCTCAACATCGAAGTGGCTACTTATATGGCTTTTTGCATCTTCGATGAGTGCGTTGCTATAGCTGTTGACCACTTTAGCTCTTTGCTCATCCAGCTGTGTCAACTCCTCTAGTAATATCTGCCGACTATCGATTCCTATCGTTCCTGATAAGTCGCGTCTAGAGGAGACAGGGACATCAACCACATTGAGTAGCGCCACCGCTAAATTGAGGCGATCGGCGTACCATGCTGCATAGCTACAAACGGACTGAGTGACGGTCGAGCCATCAACACAAGCTAAAATATGCTGTTCACTAGACATAAAGTCTCCTCAATATAAAAATCATCGGCTGTTGGCGTGGCTACTGATTGTCTTTACTATAGCAAATTATAAGATTGTATGAATAGCGCACAAAAAAGCGCTCTAGAGAAGTCCTCTAAAGCGCTTGCGCTTATCATCAATTTTGAGTTATGAGCTATGAGCCGCAGTTGCAGCACTTAGCGCACATATCACACTTATTACAAGTAGCTTCGCTAGTACAGCCGCACTTTGAGCAGCTACAAGTTTTGCTACGAATGGATAAACCGCTTAGATGTGTATTTTGGGTCAATGACATAAGTAATCCTTATTATCGATGAGTGATAACTTATACTGTCATAGAGCAGAGACTTATTCAGTAATTATCTTGTGGGCTTGACGCAAAGGTTTGTTAGAAAAAAAGTAACAGCCTTTTAAAACTGTTGTTGTGAGTATTGATAAGAGCATACGTGCTATGAGCGCTGCATGGACTTACTGACACTTGCGATCAAAGTGACCATAAGCATACCTGTAACTACTAGTACCGCTGCCATTAGATGCGCTGTCTCATAGTTTAGCGCTTCGACTTGCTCATAAATCGCGATGGAGATGACTTTTGTTTCGCCTGAGATGCTACCGCCTATCATCAATACCACGCCAAACTCGCCAATGGTATGAGCAAAGCTTATCAGACTACCCAATATAATACCGATACGCGCTTGCGGTAACGCTATGGTGATAAAGCGTCTAAGGCGACTGGCTTCTAATAATTGCGCCATTTCTGTGACGCTTTTAGGAATTCGCAAAAACTGCGCGTAAACCGGTTGCACATAAAAAGGCAGGGAGTAAATGATAGAGCCGACCACAAGGCCTTCAAAGGTAAACACTAAGCTTGCAAGATTATGCGCGCTCAGCCATTGACCAATAAGCGAGTTCGGACTCATCAGCAGCAGTAAATAAAAGCCAATAACCGTCGGCGGCAGCACTAAAGGCATTGCTATAACGCCTAGTAAAATAACTTTGAAACGACTGACAAAACGATAACGACTGGAGCGCGCAAGCCAATAAGCAAGCGGGGTCGCGAGCAATAAGAGACATAAAGTCGTGACGCCTGCCAGCTTAAGGCTGACCCAAAATGGCATTAACATCGCTGATAAGAGAGAAGGGTCGACCATAGCGCTACAACTATTACAGCAGAAGGGGAGTAATGGTACTCATCAGCTATTAACTATTAGCCATCATGAGTTAACCGTTGTTGCTTAGCCATTTGGGCGACTCATTGTCATAATATTCTTGCTTCCAAACGGGAATATCGGCTTTGATGGTATCGAGGATCCAGCGGCAAGCATCAAACGCCGGATAGCGGTGGGCGGAGATCACACCGATCCAAACGGCAATATCGCCAATCTCTAATGCGCCGATACGGTGAATGGCAACCGCAGCGGTAATCTCAAATTTTTCTTTAGCCTCATCCATGATTTGCCGACCTTGGTTAATCGCCAAATCCTCATAGCCGTAGTAAGTCAAACGCTCGACACAGCTGGCATTATTATGATTGCGCACGCGACCTTCAAAACAAGCAAAAGCACCGCAGCTGTCGTCATTGAGCATGGCTCTAAGGCGCGTCTCGTCAATAGCTTCATCTAATAGCGCAAAACCATCACGCTCAGCGATAGCATAAGCGTCATCAGCACTGCGCTTGATTTGCATCGATTGGCTATGTACGTCTTCTTTATCGCCAATTTTTATTTCGTTGTTTTTATTCTCACCAGTCATTGATATGCTCAGATTATGAATCGGTTCTAGTTTAGTTCGACTATTTTGAGTTGTGTTATTTTTGCTAGGCTAGAGTTGTAGTCTACGACAGATAATTAGCGACTAGCCGCCTGCCACAGGGGTAATAAACACCACGCTATCGCCATCATTAATCGGGTCATCCCATTTGGCAAAGTAATCATTTACCGCCACACGCAGATCGGCTTGCGGACGGCTAAAGTGATGCTTATCGCGAAGCTGCTCATATAGCTGAGCTAGTGAAGTATCAGGGGCAAGCGTGACTTGCTCTTGCTGACAATTGGCTTCGTCCGCAAGACTGGCAAAATACAGTACATTGATGGTCATCAAATCATTTGTATTGTCAGTCATCTTACTACTCCTATAGAGCGGCGCTGCATGGAAAAGTGCAGCGTTGCTTGAAATCGTTTATTCGCTAAAATTATTTTTGATAAAACATCACACTTAGACTATGTTACTTGATGGTTATAATCTGACTTGCCACCGGTCTTAGTCATGAGTTTGACTCCATCAATCACGATGTCATGCGACAGCGCTTTGGTCATGTCATAGATGGTCAGGCAAGCCACGCTAACAGCGGTCAGCGCCTCCATCTCCACCCCAGTTTTGTGAGTGACTTTCACCGTTGCATTGACCATGATGCTATTTAAGCTGTCGTCATACTCGAAACTTAAGCCAATTTTATCTAGCGGCAATGGATGACAAAGCGGAATCAAATCATGAGTACGCTTGGCTGCCATAATACCTGCGATATGGGCAGTTTGGGTGATACTGCCTTTTTTTGTCATGCCATCAGCGGCTTTTATTTGACCATAGATGTCCGCTGGAAAACACACCTGACCGACAGCATGCGCTTCTCTAGTAGTAGCTGTTTTGTGGCCCACATCGACCATATGAATCTCACCATCGCTGTCTAAATGCGATAGGGTAGCGTGCGAGCGGTTTGCAGTATTAGCCGGAGCATTTTTATAATCAGAAGATATAGACATGTACTTTTCTTAACTCATTAAAGGTTACTTATATTTTATAAGTCTCAAAACGCTAGTCGTGACCTGGATTGGCGCGCATAAAGTGCGCAACAAAGTTACAGGGACGGGTACGATTATCGAACTGCTCTTTTAAGATATCATTCCAGCCGGTACGGCAAGCACCGGTCGAACCCGGTAGGCAGAAGATGCCTGTGCCATTGGCCATACCAGCGATAGCGCGCGACTGAATGGTTGACATACCGATATCCTCTTTGGAGAGCAAACGGAACATCTCGCCAAAACCGTCAATCGACTTGTCAAACAATACGCTGACCGCTTCTGGCATACTATCACGGATAAAAAACCCAGTGCCGCCTGTGGTGATTACTGCATGCACATTAGGATCAGCAATCCAGCCACTAATGACCGCACGAATGTGATAAATATCATCAGTAATCAGCTGACGATCAGCTAAGTGGTGACCCGCATCAACCAAGCTATCGGCTAAGTACTGCCCTGAGCTATCCTCCTCAAGCGTACGACTGTCAGAGACACAAAGCACAGCAATATTCAGCGGGGTAAATTCTGCAGCAGGCTTAGACATAGATATTCCTAATTCTAATCATTTGATAAGTTTAAATATTTTATTTTTACGGTTTGACAGTTTGCCGTTTTACTATGAGAGCTCCATCTACATACTCTAACCACCGATAATCGATAAGTTATGCATCATGCCGCTATTAGACTCATGCAGATGGTGATGCTCAGGCTTAATCGGCATAAAGCTATGCAAGGTGTTGACTAGACCTTGCACATCGTCGTTTTTCAGATAATCTCGAATATCGTAATTGCCTTCATCAAATAGACACAGATGCACTTTGCCTTGGCTACTCACGCGAAGACGATTACAGTTATCACAAAAGTGCGCGGCATAAGGGGCAATCATACCGATACGCCCGAGATAGTCAGGATGGCTGTATTCTATTGCAGGGCCATCAGCGCTACCGCGATCATGCGACTGCCAACCGCGCTCGAGCAGATAATCCGTAATCATATCAGACTGCGCATGCTGAGCAAAAAACAAATCGCTGTTGTCACTGGTCTGCATAAACTCGATAAAGCGGTAGGTCACAGGACGGTCTTTGACGTAGTCCATCGCGTCAATTAAGTTTTGAAAAGCAGTCTCCGCCATTAAGATACTATTAATTTTGAGCTTAATATCAGTAGTCGCTAGAAGGGTGTCCATGTCGCGCATCAGCTGGGGCTGGGTATTAAAGCCCGTCATCTGATGAAAAGTATCGGCATCGAAACTATCCATACTGATGTTGAGCTGGTTTAGTCCTGCCGCCTGCCAGTTGGCTAGGTGCTTGCCAAGCTTGTAGCCATTGCTAGTCATTGCGACCATCTCGATACCAGCGGTATTCTTGATCGTTTCGATAACCTCCACCACATCGCGTCTGATCGACGGCTCGCCACCAGTGATACGCACCTTTTGCGTGCCCACTTGCGCAAAGCCTTGAATCAAAGTTTTGATTTCAGCGACGGTGAGCTCATCGGAGGGGCGTTTGCCTTGGTAGCCGTTTGGCAGACAATACTCACAGCGAAAGTTACAAAAATCAGTGATAGAAAGACGTAAATAAGTCAGCCGCCGCGAAAACCCATCGGTTAGCGGTTTACTATCAACCACCGAATGATCAGCGCCTAAATGACTGGCACGAGCAGAGTCGACAGAGGATAACACTGAGCTATTCTGTGCTTGTGGATCAAAAATATCAGGCTTTAAAACAGGTGAATACAAAAAGGTACTCCCAATAATGGGGTCATAAAAGAGTATAAGCGATTACGGGCGCTGTTGTCGTCAAAATTATGTATTTCTAAACAGCCCCTAGACTCAATAGCTAAACAAAGCGGGCAATAATTACTGTTCTATAGGCAGTTATATCAATAATCAAGCCATCCTTGCTGTCGAGCATAAGCTAATTGTTTAGGAGTATCAATATCATAGCTAAGATTTGAGTGAGCCACCGTGGTGACTTTCTCAGGAGCTAGCGCTCTAATAAAGTGCCGCAAGCCTTTGTCGCCACTGAGCGAGGATTGCCATGATTTTAGTACGTTATAACTGACAACTAATGGCACACCCACGATATCATGCTTATTATCATCAATAATAAATCTCTCATCCAAATTCGGGTAACGACTGGCGACGACTATATTATCTTGTGCTAGAAGTTGATCTAAATGAGGAGCGCTTAATAACACTTGATCCACGCCCATAATCAATACGCGCTTCATCGCTAAATCATGCTGAGATTTTAATGCATCAATAGCTAAAGATAAGCTCTTTGCCATTCCTAATTGTGGATTAGGGTTACTAACGATCTGTATGCTTGAGTTTGGCGCTGTCAAACGGTTAACAGCCGTTTCGATAACGTCAGCAATAGCTGTATCTTGCTGAGGAATGACGACAATAAAAGCTTTTGGCTGAGTCACCAAAGCAAGCATCGTCATATAGTTAATTAATGGTTTACCTTGTTTTTCTAGAAGCTGCTTTGGCTGACCTAATCGATGACTTAATCCGCTGGCTAAAATAATGACCGCATGATTTGGAGGTTTGTTTTGATTGAATGATGAGCTATCCTTGTCATTCATAGCTGGCTTTTGGCTGCGCTAACTCTTTAGTAACTGCAACTTGCTCATAAACGACGGCGCTAATTTGCGCGATGATACTTAGCGCTAACGCTTCAGGGCCATCACCGCCAAGCTTATAACCGATAGGGTAGTGCAGCTGATTGATACCGTCTGCCAAGGCGGTAGGGTCAGCGCAAGTTGCGCTAATCTCCTTAATCAAACGCTCAGTACGATAGCGCGGGCCTAACTGACCGATGTAATTACAATGATTGGCATTCTTTAACAAGACAGCTAAGCGTGCCCGATCTTGGCTGAGGCTATGCGACATTAGTGCTACCGCTGCATTTTGACTCAGTTTAAGTAGAGTTTCGCTATCGTTAAGAGCCACGTATAACGCAGCATCAGCCTGCGGGAAACGCTGGCGAGTGGCATACTGCGGCCGACTATCGATCACGGTGACGTGCCAATCTTGCAGCTTTGCCATGGTTACTAGCGGCATGATATCATTGCCTGCTCCGCAAACAAGTAACCGAATTTGCGGTTGCAAACGCTGCACTAACCACTCGGTTTGTATAGCGTTTTTTGAGCTATTGTCATTTGCAACCGGACTTTTTAAAACCAGATAATCAGCGTGTCTTTTACTCACTTTATAAGCAGATAACTCATCGATTACTGGCTTTGGTAAATTTGTGGTTTGCTCTGGTATCTTTTGTGAGTTTTTATTGTCATCTAAAAAACTGGCGTTTAAATGAACCCTAGTACCAACGGTTACCTCAGAGCTGTTAGAGCGTATTAAAGTAGCGACAGTAGTAGACTCTCCACTTTGACGAACTTTCTGAATTAAATCTAAATACGGCATAGCTGAAGATAAGCGCTCAAATAACACATGAACTTTACCATTGCAGCCTAAGCCAAAGTTCAGCTCGTCTTCTAAGTCTACTGTAAAATCTACAGCATCATTATCTAACTTTTCCTCTAGCTCATCCTCCAAGTCTTCTTTTTGCTCATCACCGGTTTGATAGACCTGCACGCTTGCGCCATGACGCGTCAGCCAAAAGGCGCGTTTAATAATGTGCGGTTCAAGGCAGCCGCCGCTTATCATACCTACTGAGCGACCATCCTCGCAAATAAGCATCATAGCGCCAGGTTTACGATAAGCTGAGCCTTCAGTGCGCACGACTGTCGCGAGCACCGCATCAACGTGCTGCTGCCGTGCGTCAAAGGCGAGCTGTAGAATGTCTGCGACTTGATTCATATTTTTGCGTTTCTTTTTATACTTTTAGGGATAAGATAAATAAAACCTGCTTAAGATTAGAATTATCATTCAGCAGGTCTTATTCAACAGGGGCTATACTTCGATGTCGACTATTACTCAGGCATATCGGCTAAGATTTTGTCCAAAGTAATCGGGAAGTCATAAACACGCACACCGACTGCATTATAGATGGCATTAGCAATGGCTGCCGCTGACCCTGATATAGAGGTTTCCCCAATCCCTTTAATATGCATAGGGTTAGTATAAGGGTCATCCTCTTCTAACAAAATCACATCCAACTGCGGTACGTCCGCGTTGACCGGCACATGGTACTCGGCAAGGTCATGGTTACATAAGCGCCCATCGTGCTTATCATGAATGACCTCTTCCATCAAAGCAGAACCTATACCAAATACCATACCGCCATAACACTGCGAGGTTGCAAGCTTATGGTTGAGAATACGTCCTGCTGCATACACGCCAGTCATACGCTTGACGCGAATCTCACCGGTGACTTTATGTACCGCCACTTCAGCGAAGTTGGCCCCAAACGAGGCTTGGCGAAGGTTTTTGCCATTTTTACCCGGCTTGATCTGGCCTTTGGCGCTGATTTCTTGCTCGTCAAACTTAGCAATAATATCAGCTAGTGCATAGGACTGATTATCATCAAAGTCGTATTGCTCATTTGCAGGTTTTAATTCAGGAAGCGGCATACCTGTCTTTGCCGACACCTTATCTGCCAAGTCTATAGCCTTATCTACCAAGCCTGATACTTTATCTACCTCGCTTTTATCGACTACTCCTTTTTCCACCAAGTTTTTATCGACAAAATCTGCTACTTTTTCTCTACTTGCTCCAATAGCGGCTTCTGCCTTACTAGGCTGATGCTCACCTGATTTCTTGATTTGACCGTTATCTATACGAATCGTATCGGCATGTAGACCTACTTTTTTTGCAAGCATTTTGCGTAGCTGCTCACAAGCCAAATAAACCCCACTACCAGCACTGGCCGCGCCAAAACTGCCGCCAGAACCTGATGCTGGCGGTAAATCACTGTCGCCAAGTTTCATCTCGATATGATCGATAGGTAGTCCTAACAAATCGGCGGCGACCTGAGTAAATACGGTATAAGAGCCAGTGCCGATATCTGTCATATCGGTTTCGATAATGGCTTTGACGCCAAGCTCTTTTGAGTCATCGACTTGTAGTATCGCCCGCGCTTCAGAAGGCTGCAGCATATTGCCACGAGAAGTGCCAGACATACCGGTACCTATCCACCAGTCGCCTTCTAGTCGGCTGGCAGGTTTGGGATTATGCTCATCCCAACCAAATGCTTCAGCGCCTTTTTCCATACAGGCGACCAGCTGACGTGTGGAAAACGGCATCTCTTCGCTAGGGTCTTCTTCAGGTTCGTTCCGGCGGCGCAGCTCAATAGGATCCATCTCAAGCTTAGTCGCCAGCTCATCCATCGCACACTCAACAGCAATCATACCCACCGCTTCACCAGGAGCACGCATAGAGCCTGATAATACGTGATTCATATCCACCATCTGATAGCTGACGCGGCGATTCTCTCCGCGGTACAAAAAGTGAGTGGATAGTGCTGTTGGTTCAAAGAACGCCTCGCCTGGTAAATTGCTGGTCGTGGTATCGTGAATAAAGGTATTAATAATACCCTCTTCATTACAACCAATAGCAATACGCTGACGGGTGTTTGAGCGTCTTACCGTCGCCTCCATCACTTGCGGGCGCGTCATAGTAATCAGTACCGGACGACCGACTTCTTTAGAAGCAATAGCGGCAGCAATAGATTCTGGCGCGATACCTAGCTTACTACCAAAACCGCCGCCGACATAGTATGAGATCAGCTCGACTTGATCTTTCTTCAAATCTAATGCGTCCATTACTTGCTGCTTACAAGAGGCGATCATCTGGTTTGAAGTATATAAGACCAGCTTGTCATCTTCCCAATGAGCCAAAGTAACGTGCGGTTCCATCGGTGAGTTGCTCTGACTTGGGGTATGGTACACACTATCGAGGGTTACCGCCGAATCAGCAAGGCCTTGCTCTGGATCTCCGTGCTTAGCATTCTTATCCGAGCCTTTTTTCTCATTTACCTCATGGGCGTTAGGCAGCTCTTTAGTAAAATCCAAAGCCGCTTGATCGGTTTCGTCTTTATAAGTGACTTTAAGGGCGTTGGCGCCTTCGGTCGCCGCTTCAAAAGTTTCAGCGACAACGACTGCGATGGGCTCACCATGATAAAAAACCTCACTCACACCCTGAGTCGGTGCTTCGGTCTCAGTGCCTTGCTGTGAGTTACGTAAGAAGCGCTTAGGGTCAGTGACGACTTTAATAATACCTGGTATATGGGCAATCGAGTCGCTATCGATCTTTTCAACTTTTCCTTTGGCGATGGTCGAGCCCACCAAGACACCATACACTTTATTGTCTAATTGAATCTCTGCCGAATAATGAGCTTGACCGCTAACCTTTAACGAGCCCTCGACGCGGTTAATTGGTTTACCTACCAAATTACTTGCTGTTTTGCCGAATAACGTCTCAACCGGCTTATCCATCTTCTCTTTGTTAGTGGGCTCTGCCGGTAGTACTGAATCTAATAATGACATGATTATGCTCCCTCGCCCGCTAATGCACGCTTAATAACCTGTTTTAGCAAACGGCGTGTTAGTGGTATTTTAAAATCGTTTTGACCGCTACCTTTGGCATCTTTTAACAACAAATCTGCTGCCTGTTTGATAGTGTCATCGTCGCCCTGCGTATTCGTCAACAAATCTTCCACATCTTCATTGCGCCATGGCTGAGTACCAATACCGCCAAATGCTAAGCGTACTGTCGCCAAATTACCATTATCATCAGCGTCTATCACAGCTGCACACGATACAAGCGCAAAAGCATAAGAGGCGCGGTCACGCACTTTGTCATAAGTGTGTATACCTTTAATAGGCGCTGGCAGCACGACATGCGTGATAAGCTCGCCTGACTCTAAAACGTTTTCGATGTGGGGAGTGTCTTTTGGCAGACAATAAAAGTCTTTTATTGGAATCTTCCGAGTCGAGCCATCGGTTTTTGCAGTCTCAATAGTAGCGTCAAGCAAACGCATAGCGACCGCCATATCGGACGGGTGTTGAGCAATACAAGCGTCACTTGTGCCTAAAATTGCAAGGGGGCGGTTCTCACCGTTAATTGCAGGACAGCCAGTACCCGGTTCACGCTTATTACAAGGGCTATCGGTATGATAAAAGTAGTAGCAGCGCGTACGCTGCAGGAAGTTACCGCCAGTCGTCGCCTTATTACGCAGCTGTCCGGTCGCCCCTGCTAATATCGCACGAGACAATACCGGATAATTGGCAATCACACTAGGATGCGCGGCCAAATCACTATTGCTTACTAAGGTTCCGATACGTAGGCCGCCATCGGCAGTGTCTTCAATCTGTTCAAGCTCTAAGCGTGTCACATCAACTAGCTTGGTTGGCGTTTCAATCTCAAACTTCATGAGATCAAGCAAATTGGTACCGCCTGCGATAAATGAGGCTTCTTTAGGAGTAGCAAACATTACCGCTTGCTGCGGTTCAAGGGCACGGATATATTCAAAGCGTTTCATGAGCGGCCTCCTGCTGTGCTACTGGCAGTTTTATTGTGGTTTACTGATTGATTACCAAGTTGGGACTGACTGGGCGGCGGTGACCAAATACCTGTCACTGCTGAGTCTTGCAGCGAACCTGTAGTCGTCTCTTCACTAGAAGAAGCACGCTTATTTGACACTTCGCTCTCAAGCACTTGTGAGATGGCATCCACGATATTGGGGTAAGCAGAACAGCGACAAACATTGCCACTCATGCGCTCAGCGATCTCTTGGACTAACAACCCATTCGGGTTTTTGAGATCTGTCGTCACATAGCTTGGCCAGTTTTGTTTCACCTCTTCTATTAAAGCCGTAGCGGAACAAATCTGCCCTGGCGTGCAATAACCACACTGAAAGGCATCATGATCTTTAAAGGCTTGCTGCAAGGCTGATAACGACTCAGGCATTCCGATACCTTCGATCGTGGTGATCTCATCGCCGTCATGCATAACCGCAAGGGTCAAGCACGAGTTGATGCGCTCACCATTGATAAGAATGGTACAGGCACCGCATTGACCGTGATCACAGCCTTTTTTGGGTCCGGTAATTTGTAGATGTTGACGACATAAATCTAGAATTGTCGTGCGCGGATCAAGATCGTCAAAGGAGTAATCTTGATTATTGATATTTAAAGTCAAGGTATTCATGCTGGCTTCCCGCTGGCAGATAATGGCTAAATTTAAGGATAACTAATAAGTCTCCATAAAATAGTAGAGGCAGCAGACTGGGGCGTCTGTGTAGTAAATGTTACTCTCTTGGCGTTAAGAGAGTAGAGCAGAGCGATGAATTCAGCTCTCAGTATCAAGCACAGACCTTACTATTGGCTTACTAAAAGAAAGTAGGATAGGTTTTATCGATGAGCGAAGATATAGCAGTTTGGCGTACTGTTTGCTTTTGTAACGGCATTATTAAATCACTTAGAGTATAGCAATGACGGTAACAAGAGTATCAACTTCATTTTGAAAACTATTGTCTGCTTGTTTCTACTATTATCTTGATATTTTATCTGCGCTTGCTACTTATCTGCGCTTGCTACGGCGCTTGATCTTTTGCTGCAGACGCTGATCTTTAGGGTGACTTATAGGGTTGATAGATTTGCTAATAGCGCAGACTGTATAGACCACTAACGTTAAGGCGATGATAAAAGGTGTCAGCAGCCATATTAGACTATTAATAATAAACGGTAGAAGTAGGCCATGAAATAGAGCAGTATTGGGTATCAAGGTGTCACATAAGGCATCTATAATGCGTTTGGATATAGGGAACAATAAGGTGCTAACTCCTAATAAATAAAGGAGCTCGATAGAAGCATAACCCTTAGCAAATACTATGAAATAAAACATCATATAAAAGCTAAAGCTCAATAACCAACACTTAATAGAATAGCTGACCTGTAGCATATGCGACCTCATAACGCCAAAACCCGCTGATATCTGACACACTGGCATGATCAATCTTAAAACTACAATGTCAGATAGAATGTAAGAGAAATACGGTTGAACTTATGTCTGCAAAATATCATCATAGCAAAAAATTTCTACACTGTTTCTATTATATTCATTTTTTTACATATTTATTTTGAACGGCTGTTTAAACGATGAAAAACCCTCAGAGTGGTTAGCTATGAGGGCTATAAAGGTTGTATTGTATTTAAGATGTTGAGAGCTTAACTCTTCAATGTTTAGTTATACGCCGCCTGCGCCTTTGCTTGAGGTGTCACTATTTTCTACTAAGATAGCCGCCGCCGTTTTTTTGAGGGTCTGCCACTGCTCATCATCGACATAGATGCCTTCTTTCCAAGCGCGATTATGCGTCTCATACAGCTCATCAGTCGATATCTTATGATCAAAATCTCGGCTCTCGTTATCGATATCGAAATTTGACGTTGCAAGCTCAATTATCATATCGTCGGTGTTGTAATTGGCTTGAATGTCATTAAAAAAGTAAATATCAGGATAGGTAAAGCCTTGATTTAGGGTAAATAAAGTGTGCTTCGGCGCGCTACCATTGTCCCATTTGGCAAGGCAGGCGATACCTTTGTTCGATAAATTGACCAGCTCGCTATAAGCCAGCCAGCGATTATGGCAGTTCTCGATATAGATTTTATAATGCTTAAGATCTCCCATTTTTTCTAGCGCGTAGTCCATGATAGCGGGCAGGTGGCAAGCTAAGCTGCTGCTATGCAAATTAAAGCGAATCTCAGTCTCGCTCTCATCAACGATATCGATAGGCGTATCTTGCTCCGTCAAGATATAAGGCGTAGCATTATTGAATTGCTCAACGCCATCAAGCCCCGCCATTTGCAATTCGGCAACCATAGTGGCGACTAGATCGGCTTCGCCCACTTCGCGGTGCATACCGGTAAAGGCTTTGTACACGGTACTGACAATCTCATTGCGTCAGACGATCATAACTCTATCTCCTTCATCGCTTTATCTGCATGGTTGGGCGCAATGGGCGCAACGGGCATTGTCGGCAGTGGTCCATTGGGCGCATCGGTAGCCAGTATTGTTGGCTGCTTCGCTATAGACCTCTTATCCAAAGGTAGTCTTGGCAGCAGCGGAAACAGCCACTCATCGCTATGGACTTCATTGAACAGCGGCGCACCCTGAAATAACGTCACTCGTACCCAGCGATCGGAGCGTGGATCGAATTTGGTTGCGCCAAACATCGATAGTTTGCAGCGCAGCAGATGAATAGGCAGAGTGTCCTTTTGTAGTACGTTCATTTGGATATCGCCCATTGCTTTATGACCCATTGTCCAAACGCGGCGGGCGATAGTGCGATACTTGGGCTGTTTTAAGATAAATTCTGAAAGCAGCCGCTCAGGCTCGGCTTGTTTGAGCGCTACATATAAGCGGTTCACTTGCCGCGCGATATCTAACGACAGCTCACGATCATCGCCAGGTTCCTCTCCGCGCACGCCCATACGCGGCTCTTCTTTATCTATCGAGCGATACCAAAACCAATAACTGTTATCCGGCTCATTGAAGTCAAGATTAATCGCCCACTGATAACGGCTTTGTAATACCTCGAGCAAGTCTTCAACTGTTTTACCTTTCGGTAGCGACAAGGTCTCATCGGCGTTGACCTTTTCTTGAAAGGCGTCTACTTGCTCAGGATACAGCTCCATCAAGCAAGAGATAATGACCTCTTGGGCTTCATAACTTAAGTTATTATGCGCGTGCAAAAAATCGCCCCAAGTCTGGTAGCTCTTTATTGTCGTCAGTAAATTATTGCGTAGTAAGGTCAGCTCTTTTACTGCAGTGTTGTTTAACGAGGCTTGTGTCTCATCGATAGTGATGATTTGGGTAAAATGCTGAATAGCGCGGTTGAGTAAAGTTGAGAAATAAGCCGCTTTTTTTGAATTGATTTCGTTGACGAGTGTCGCTTGTAGCGCCTCTTCTCGCGTGGTCAGCCATTGATCGACAATGCAGGGATGATTAATCAAATAAGGCGCCATGCCTAGACCTGTGGCATTACCGATGCCCAAATAGCGCTTTATCTCAGGATGTAGCGTGATGGCCTTGTCACCGCCGCGCTTATGCGCTAAATAGTCGACCCAATCAAGACTGAATTCACGTAATAAATAAACGGCGCACATCTGCGCGCGAAAAGACTGATTAAAATCCTCGCTGTGATTCAGCGGCTCAAAATCATAAATACCAAATTTGCCATTACCATAAACGGCGGTAGTGCGCAGGATGTAGCCCACTTTCGCTAGGATATCAAGATCCGGCTGCTGGCCCTCTGCTAAGCGTGAGACTGTGTGCTCAAACACGCGCACACTCTTGTTCGCGCGCGCCAGCACCATGACCATGTTAGAGTTGCGGCCTGCTTCTTGTAGCGGTACGTTAGCTTTGAGCTGATCGAGTAGCTCTTGCCCAATCTCGCCATACACGAGACCAAAGGTGACATCCCACTTCTGTGCAATCACCCTGTCGTTACGCTCATCATCTGCCAGCTCATTGCAAAACACTACCAAATGATAGACATGCTCAGCGGTCTGCAAGCGGTAAATCACTTGGCCATAACCGTTGTCATCTAAATCCCAAAGATAGGTTTTGAGCGTCCATTGCTCTCTATCTATCTTACGTAGCAAAGTACGCACAAAGCTAATGCGCGTCTGATGCATAGCGCCAAGCCGCTCAGCGTCCATGACTACATTAGGGGCACGTAAAGAACGTTTTGCCAGCTCAATGCCTGTCATACTATTATCATTTGCATGATCGAAATTCATAATGCCTCCGTGGTAAGTCGTGTATTGAGCTGGTCATTTAGTACAGTATTAAGTGACGAAATGACCGATTATATTGAGCTTTGCCGGTTAAGGTTTTAAAGTTAATCCAGCTCTTTAACGATAGCCTGTTTTTCTAATCTCTCCTCTTGAATGAGATAGTCAGTCTCCATGCGATTAGGACGATAAAGGTCCTGATCGCGTGCCATTTGTTGAGCAATTTGCGGCCCATTTACTAGAGTAAATGAGCGTCCGAGCTCGTCTTGCTTAAGTCCCTTTAAATCAGCCATGGTTTGGCTTCCTGTAGTTGTCATGACGTCGTCATGCGTTAGCTTAAATTATATCAATGAAATCAGCCGTAAAAGTTCAAGAGCTTCAATGGTATGATGTCAAATAAAGGTTAACGCCAAAAACAACTGATGCCTTATAGCGTCATAAAGGATTGAATAAAATATAAGTCTGAGTATTAAAGATGTGATCAAAAGATTTAAGTCAAAGGCTTAATTCCTTGCTCTAAAAAGTCGAACCAGTTTTGACCGATGATTTTGCCTGCGTCAGCTTCATTGAAACCGTGTTGAAGCAGACCGTTATAGATGTTCTCCATACCTTTCTCGCCAGCAAACCAAGGCAAGTTATCTGGCCAACCTGAATTGTTAGCACTGCCTTCGCCGTAGTCCATCGCCTTTGACCAGCGGCCATTACGCATCCACTCGAGTACAGATTTTGGCTGATTAAGACACAGATCACTACCGATGGCTAAGTGCCGGGCGCCGTACTTATCGGCGCAATCAGCAATCATCGTGCAAAAATCATCAAGCGTGCAGTCGCTACCATTGGGCAGATGAAACGGATATAAACTAAAGCCAAGCAAGCCGCCAGCCTTGGTCAAGGCGCTAATCACGGTGTCAGACTTATTACGCAGCGCATCGTGGGCAGTAGTGGGGTTGGCGTGACTGATACAGATCGGACGGCTAGAGTGCTCTATCGCCTCAAGCGTGGACTGCTCGGCGCTGTGCGACATATCGATAATCATGCCGACGCGGTTCATCTCTTTAATCGCTTGCTGACCGAAACGGGTCACGCCGCTGTCTTTGGACTCATAACAACCGGTGGCGAGCAGGCTTTGGTTGTTATAAGTCAGCTGCATAATCAGCAGTCCTAAACGGCGCATCACGCTAATAAGGCCAATCTCATCATCGATAGGCGAGCAGTTCTGTGCGCCAAAAAAGATGCCAACTTTGCCTTCCTCTTTCGCGGTTTTGATATCTTCAACATCATAGACAGGTAAAATCAAATCGCTGTTTTGCTCAAAGTGCCTATTCCATTCAGCAAAGCGAGTCATGGTCTGACGCGCATCTTCGTGATAGACCAAAGTAGCATGTACCGCGTTGATACCGCTGGCCTGTAGCATCTTAAAATAATCACGATCCCAATTGCTATATTGCAAGCCGTCAATGACGATATGGTCTTGGTACATCTTGTTATCCTTTTGTGCTTTGATAAAGTGTGTCAGGCACTCATTAAAATAAGGCTGTCAGTTATTTCGCATAGCTGGTATAAATTTTCCTCGCTTGCTGTTCGCCATGCTCACAGAGGCTTCGAAAAATTCATCCCAGCATACTTAACTTTACATTAGCTATGACAAATTAAGTGCTTTATATTCATTTTTCTTAATACGCCTTTTGATAAGCTGTCTTCACAATGGTATAAAACTCTTTGGCGTATTGACCTTGCTCGCGCGGGCCAAAGCTTGACTGTTTACGTCCGCCAAAGGGCACGTGATAATCCGTACCCGCAGTCGCTAAATTAACCATGACGCAGCCGGCTTGTACTTGCTCTTTAAACAGGGCGCTATTACGCAAGCTTTGGGTGATGATACCGCCAGTCAAGCCAAAACGCGTGTCGTTGGTCATGGCAATCGCCTCTTCTAAATCCTTGGCGCGTATCACGCAAGCTAAGGGAGCAAACACTTCTTCTTGGTTGACATCCCAGCTGTTGTCAGTCTCAGTAAATAGCGTTGGCGCCATATAGTAGCCGTCGTGCTGCTTTTGTAGACGCTCGCCGCCATAGGCAAGATTAGCGCCTGCTTGTTTGGCTTTTTCAACCCAGTCCATATTGGCTGCTAGTTGCTTGTCATCGACCACCGGCCCCATAAAGATACCGTCATCTAATGCGTGACCGACCTTTAGGGTTTTCATACGTTCAACCATCGCCTCGACAAAGGCATCATGGACACTATCCATTACAATCAAGCGAGAGGAGGCGGTACATTTTTGCCCCGAGCCGCCAAATGCGCCGGCAATCGCGGCATCAACTGCGATTTGCATATCGGCATCATCAGCGATAACAAGAGCGTTTTTGCTGCCCATCTCAAGCTGGCAACGCACAAAGTTCGGCGCAGTAGCGGCAGCAACTTTGCGGCCTGTCGGTACAGAGCCTGTAAAGCTGACCGCGTCGATATCGGTTGAGTGAATCAGCGCGTCGCCGACAGATGAGCCGCCACCTAATACTAAGTTGAACGTACCCTCTGGCAAGCCTTGACGGTGGATGATCTCAGCCATCGCCACAGCACTTGCTGGCGTTAAATTGGCAGGCTTCCAAATCACGCTGTTGCCAAAGGCGAGAGCAGGGGCGATTTTCCAAACGGCAGTCGCAGTTGGGAAGTTCCAAGGAGAGATAATTGCCACCACGCCTACCGCTTCGCGAGTGACTTCGACTTTAACGCCTGGGCGGACTGAATCTGCCAGATCGCCCATTTGACGTAAGACTTCAGCGGCGTAGTAATGAAAGAACTGACCGGCGCGATAAATCTCACCGCGACCCTCTGCGAACGGTTTACCTTCTTCTAGTGATAGTAGCGTACCTAGTTCGTCACAGCGCGCAATCATCTCATCGCCGATCGCTTGTAGGATAGATTGTTTTTTTTCAAGTGGCGTCGCTTCCCATTTGGGCTGCGCAGCACGGGCGGCTGCGATGGCGTCTTTGACTTGATCCTTGCTCGCCTGGGCAAAATCACCCAGATTTTCGCTAGTGTTTGAGGGGTTAATATTGGCGATAGTGTCTGTACCGCTTTGCCATTCACCATTGATATAAAGGGATTTCGTTGGGTCTTGCTTTAGGGTGGTTTGTGCAGTTTGAGTAGACATAAATAAATCCTTGATAAGATAGTTTGAATAAACGAAAAAGTTGATTTAAATATAATTATAATTATCGCCAATAAGGCATATAGAGCTTAAGGCACAGCAGCATAAACGACCAGCTCAACCAGCATCTCTTCGCGAGCCAGTCCTGCTATTACGAGCGCAGCACGGTTTGGGTAGGGCGCTTCAAAATATTCGGCATAGACTTGGTTAACGGTTTTGAGATACTCGCGGTCGGTCACATAGATCAGCACTTGTAATACCGCGTCCATGCCCACGCCTGCGCTTTGCAAGGTATGCTTGAGGTTATCAAGCGTCTGCCGCGTTTGTGCTTCGATGCCGCCGCTAACGACTTCTCCTTTATCATCGATCGGGATCTGCGCGGTGTATAAGGCACCATTACTCGTAACTGCCCACTCAAGGGGCGCTTTTGAGGCGTAAAGTGAGGTTTTTACCGCTTGTTTGGCTGAATGAGTGGTCATAACGCAAGCTTCCTTAGATAACATTAATAGATGTCACAACTTTAAATCGTTGTTTGATAGTTCTGGTCAATAGTCCTGTGGTTAGCATTTATGCTACTTGTTTTAATATGACAAATCTAACTCATTAAATATTGATAATGATAGATTTTATTTATCATGTAAGTTAAATTGTCAGTGCATGGTCTTAGGTGATGAATTATGAAAATACAACAGCTGCGGCATTTTTTACTCGTGGTAGAAGAGGGCGGTTTTCGCGCTGCCGCAGAGCACGCACACCGCACGCAAGCGGCATTATCAGCTTCTATCAAAGAGCTGGAAAAATCGCTTGGCAAGCCATTATTTGAAAGCGGTAACAAAGCTACCCTTAGCGCTTTTGGCGAGGTGTGTTTACCCAAAATTACTCAGTTTATGGCGGTGTATCAGGCGCTTGAGGAAGATTTGCAAGCAGTAGCGGCGGGCGATAAAGGTAAGATCAGAGTGGCAAGCGTACCGTCACTTGTGACTAAACTGTTGCCTAGCGTGTTGGCTGAGTATTCCAAAAGATATCCTGACATTGAGATTGTCCTGATAGATGACAATTCGGTTGGGGTGACCAATAGGCTGCTGGCAGGAGAGGTGGATTTGGCTTTGGGGAATTGCCATACCATTAACCAAGCCGATATCGATTTTACGCCTTTGATAGCGGATCCGATCGGCGTGGTTTGCCTAAAGAGTAATGCGCTAACTGATGAGCTACAGAACGCGACAGCGGCGCAAAGAAAAGCAGGGTTCGCGGCAGGTCTAAAATGGCAGCAGCTTATCGAGCAGCCGTTTATTTATAATGGTACTTGTGGCCTGCTAGAGAACACCCCTGCCGAGGTGTTAAACCGGCAAGCGCGCTATACGGTTGAGAATATCACTTCCTTATTTTCTTTATTGCGTCACGGTCTTGGTATCACCACTTTGCCTAAGCTGGCTTTTCCGTCTAATGAGCCTGATCTGATTTGGCTGCCGCTACTCAGGCCAGCTTTGACCCGGCAAATAGGCATTTTTAAGAGAGCGAATAAGACGATCTCACCTGCGGCGCAAACGTTTCATAAGTGGTGCGTGGAGTATGTCAAACAGGATTATTTGTTATAAGGATTGGTAGTGTCTCATTCGATAATGTTTGATATTTTTGCGGTTTTACAATCGATGGCGACTTGGCACTTAGCAGCCTTGTTTTTTGCAGGCATGTTGGCTTTTATCATATCTACTGTGTCAGGTGGCGGCGGTGCTTTGCTGCTGATACCGGTTACCTCTTGGCTATTCGGTGCCTCGTCAGCCGCTCCCATTATTAACCTAGGTACTTTTATAAGTCGTCCCTCGCGGCTGTACTTATTTTGGCAGGATATCGACTGGTCATTGGTAAAATACTATGTGCCAAGCGCTGTCATCGGTGCGTGGCTGGCAGCATTTTTGTTTAGTCGTCTAAATGCTAATTGGATTCAGCTATTGGTTGGTATTTTCCTTATCTCTACTGTATTTCAATACAGGTTTGGCAAAGTTGATAAGTCTTTTAATATGCCAAAATTAGGCTTTATACCTCTGGGTTTTGTGACCGCTCTTATCAGCACTTTGGTAGGAGGTTTGGGGCCTGTACTCAATCCGTTTTATATGAATACGGGACTCAAAAAAGAAGACCTTATCGCCACCAAAACCGCCAATTCGTTCTTTGTAGGTATCGCTCAGATAGGTAGTTATACTTTTTTTGGTATCTTGACCGCGCAGCTTTGGATATATGGTTTGGTATTAGGATTAGGCGCTATCGCCGGTAATGTCATTGGCAAGCGCTTTTTGGCGGGCATGAGTGTGAAGCAGTTTCGAGTCATGCTGATTTTACTCATGGTAGTCAGTGGTTTGGTAATGATCGTACAGAATATAGAGTGGTTGCTTTAATAGTGTTTACTTCTATAAAACAGATGTATCATCGATAAAAACCCTTAGTGAATAACACCTTCACTAAGGGTTAGTGGTTATCTTAACGTTTACAGTAGTCTAGGACAGCGCATTGGCTGTTTTGCTCATAGCCGTCACTAACGGATCAAGATATTTATAGCGCTTTTGATTAAGCAAAGTTGACGTCTCTAAGCTGACTGGTTTATCTATGTTTAGATAATCAAATAGCGCTTGCGCCGCTTGTTTACCAGAGGTTGCTGCTTGCTCCATCGTTGGGATTTTCCAGCGCCCAGTCACTGAGATAATCTCGCCAGCTAACACTATATTGTCCCACTGCGTCGCAGTATCAATCAGCTCGTCATCGGCATTACGTACGTAGATTTGCGCTAAGTTAACCCAGCGCTTACCGTTCTCTTGCAAGATACCCATCTCCGCCGTTTCGATATCAGCATAGTCTTGCCAATCCTCGGTATAGCGTAGATTGATAGCGTCAATAGAGCCGCCTTTTGCAATAGCTTTACGCTCGGCGGCATCAGTGATACCTAGCTGATAAAGGATTTCTTTGGCAGCTTCCTCAGGGCTACACTCCATAAAGCGCTTGCCAAACAGCGAGCCTTTATTAAACGGTGAGCTACAAGTGGCCGATAGATTATAGTCAAAGCCGTTAGGAAACTCAACATCCTGCCAAAAGCCGTCACGATGCTGAATTTGAAAGACGATATTCCACGGCGCATCAAAGCATAGGTTGTACGACTTACCCAAAAATGGCTCAAAAACTTTTGGCACTTCGCTCAACGGATACTGAGTGCCAAACGACCATTCATCATTGAACGGCTTTTTGACTTGCGGCATGAGCCCCAGTTTCCACAGCACCTCATGCGGTAGCGCCATTACTGCCGCATCAAAACGCTGGTCTTGCAGGGTATGTTGTAATTGACTGTCACTTGCTTGAATATCTATGCTCAGCTGCTCGTTATCATGGTGATGCAGATTGATTATCCGTGTTTGGGTGATGAATTTGACCCCGCGCTTTTTTAGCTTATCAACTAACGCGTCAATGACCTTGGATGTGGGACGATTAAAGCAGTAGGACTTAGAAGCCACGCCTTTTGGCAGCACAGGCGCGTCAAGCATCGGCAGGAACATCAGTACAAAGCTGTCCATGATATCGACCGCTTTACTATGCATGCGCGCGCCCGTCAAAATCCCGAACCAATTGGTTATAAAGCGCTTAGTATACGCGTCAAAGTCATCGATACCGATAATATCGCCTGCTTTTTTATGAGCCATTGCTGCACGCTCTTCATCAGAGGCATTGACGTGATGGACGATGCGCTGCACCAGTTGCAGCATGTCTTTTTTGTTGAGATTAAAGGTCTCAATCATCGACTCAATAGTCGCCAAATCTAACGACGCGCGTCTATCGACAGCGACTTTATTACCGCTATTTTTGCTCTGTATCTCTTCGTCATCAAGCGCGTTATTACCACTTTGATAAAACTGATAGTTATCAACAGGCGTCAACATATGCAATAAGCTCGCCCGATCGAAGAGATTAAACAAAGAAAAATAAGTCGAGCTTAAAGCGCGAATAGAGTGCTCTTCAAAACGCTGCGCCTCTTCATTAAAATACCCAATCATTTTGCCACCGCAGCGCGCACGAGACTCCACAACAGTAATCTCTAGATTTGGGTCTTCGGACAGCTCAAAAGCAGCAGTTAGCCCCGAGATACCGCCGCCTGCGATGAGTATTTTACGGTTTGTAGTAGACATAGTTATACCTCGTTATTTTTATAAGTGTTATATCTTTGTTGATAACCTTGTTTGGCTCTTTGGCTGTGACCGCCTAAGGCGCTATTGAGCGTTAGACTCTACACCGCCGTTAGCTTTGATCCAGTTTTGCATCTGCTCAATCTCCGGCTGCTGAGCGGCAATAATCTCTTGCGCCAATTGCAGCATCTCCGGATCTTTTCCATACTCAAGCTGCACCTCAGCCATATCTACCGCGCCTCTATGGTGGGGGAGCATACCGCGCGCAAAGGCCATATCGGGATTAGGGTCGGTAATACCAAGCGTCATCTCACCATGCATATCATTCATACCAGTGGCATAAGCTTGCTGCATAGCGCCAGTGTCAGCCATGGGGGCGGCGACATCAGGATGGCTATTTAGCCAGTTTTGCATCTGTTCGATCTCGACTTCTTGTGCGTCGATGATCTTTTGCGCCAGTTGGAGCATCTCCGGGTCTTTACCGTATTTGAGCTGAATATTAGCCATATCAACGGCACCGAGATGATGGCCTAACATTCCTTGAGTAAAAGCTGAATCAGGGTCGTTGTAGCCCATGCCCAACATCATCTCACTGTGCATCTTAGTCATAGAGTCATTATAGGCCTGATACATAGCCGTGCTCGATTCACTATGCGCTGCATCATCAGCCCCAGCTAAGTCTTTGTCGTTTATATGATGCTGGTCATGTAGATCTGACGCGGCTGCAGCGTCTTTGGGAGTAGGGGCAGCGTCGTCATTGGCCGGCCCGCAAGCGCTAAGTGCTAAGATGGCACTAAGACTTGCGGTTACTACTGCTAAGCGTGAACGCTTAATAGCTATCATGGTACGTCCTTACTTAAATAGGGTGATAAAAATAGAAATAGAGTGATAAAAAGATGTTACTCAGTGTCTTATATGCCCAGTGTCTTTATAAAAGTAGAGTAGAAAGGTGGACGGGATACAAGCATCGGTCATACAGATAGGCAAGCCCAATAAGAGCTTCCTAGTTAAGAGAATTGATAAAAATTAAGAGCGCTGATGAGAATCGGCACCCTTGTAAAGAGCGAATGACAGTCAATATTTATAGCTGCTTTTATAGCTAGTTTTATGCTGTTCTCATGGTGTTTTTATAATGGATAAACAACAATTACGCATATACGCATAACAACCGATGCAGATTTAAGTATAAGATTATGCAGGATTAATATGACTCATTTGGTGCTGGTTTAAGGAGTTTTGCTACTTTTTATTATAGGCGCGTTTATTTGCGTAAAAGTAGTGCTAAGATAAAGTCATCACTATCGGTTTTTCACCCATTTGTGCGCGAGGTTTGCTATGCGAAAAATTCCTATTTATTCCCATCCTGCGGCAGGCTGGCCGGCGTTAGTGGCTTCTACGCGCAAACTTATGGATTATAAGTCGTTCTTGCGTGGTAGCCTGAGCGTATTACAAAGCAATCAGCCAAATGGCGGTTTTGATTGTCCAGGCTGTGCTTGGCCGGATCATAAGTCGCATAAGACCTTTGACGTCTGCGAAACAGGGATTAAAGCACTCGCTAGCGAAACCATGTCCGTGAAAGCCGATGCTCAGTTTTTTGCTCGCCATAAGGTGAAAGAGCTACAAGGCTGGAGCGGCTACGAGCTTGAGCATAGCGGCCGCCTATCTGAGCCGATGCGCTATGATGCCAAACAAGACAAATATCTGCCTATCGCTTGGGATGATGCGTATCAAATCATCGCTGATGAGCTCAATAAACTTACCTCACCAGATGAAGCGCTGTTTTATACCTCAGGCCGCGTCACCAATGAGCCGGCCTTCTTATACCAGCTCTTTGTGCGCTGCTATGGCACTAACAATCTACCTGATTGTTCCAATATGTGTCACGAACCGACCTCAATCATGCTCGGTAAGCAGCTAGGCGTCGGTAAAGCAACGGTGATGCTAGAGGACTTCGAGCAAGCCAAACTGATCATTATGTTCGGACAAAATCCAGCAACGAACCACCCGCGTATGCTTGAGATGCTCGCTCACGCGCACAAACAAGGCTGCAAGATTATCTCCGTCAACCCAATGCGCGAGCAGGGCCTAAGCGCCTTTAGAAATCCGCAAAAGCCGAGCCATATGGCCGCTGGCCAAAGCGATGCTATGGTCGATGATGTGGTACAAATCCAAATCGGCGGCGATGCTGCTCTATTGACAGGATTAGCCAAGTGGCTGATTGATAATGATAAAATTGATGAGCGCTTTATCGCCGAGCATACCTCAGGGTATGAGCCTTTGCAGCAGTGGCTTGATAAGCAAACTTGGGCGGATATTGAGCTTGGCTGCGGTATCGAGCAAGCGCAGATTGTCGCGCTAGCCAAGCAAGTCGCCGCTAGCCCTAAGACCATCTGTACTTGGGGCATGGGTATCACCCAGCATGTGCAAGGCGATGATAACGTAGCGATGATTACTAACCTACTGCTGATGATGGGTATGATCGGTGTCGATGGGGCGGGCGCTTCTCCGGTACGCGGACATTCAAATGTGCAAGGCGATCGCACTATGGGCGTGCATGAGCGTCCTAAGCAAGAGCTGCTCGATAGCTTAGAGCGTGTCTTTGAGCGTGAAATGCCGCGCGAGGATGGCTTCGATGTCGTCGGTGGCGCTAAAGCACTAATCGAAGGTAAGCTCAAAGCCTTTGTCAGTATGGGCGGTAACTATGCAGTCGCCGCTCCTGATATGAGCGCTATTCAGCAAGCGCTCATAACGACCCAGCTCAATGTCTTTGTCGGTACTAAGCTCAATGGCACTATGCTCTATCCAGGCGCGAACAATATTATCTTGCCGTGTATTAGCCGTACTGAGAAGATTATTACCAAAAAAGGCGAGCAGTTTGCCACTACCGAAGACTCTATGTGTCAGGTTTCACGCTCGCAAGGTAACCTCAAACCTATCAGCAAAGACATTAAGTCAGAGGTGCAGATCATCGCGGACTTAGCGGCGTATGTATTAGGTGATAGCGATATTCCTTGGCAAGCAATGAGCCAAGACTTCGATATTATTCGTGATTATGTGGCGCAAGCCATCGATGGTTTTGAGGACTTCAATCACCGTGTGCGCGAGGCGGATCGCGGCTTCCATCTGTATCATCCAGCGCGTCATCGGGTCTGGAATACCGATAGTGGCAAAGCACAGTTTGAAGTACCTAAGTATCCGATTACCTTTGTCGCTCGGCAGATGGCAGAGGCGTCTGAGGACTTGCAAGCTGAGATAGATCATAGCTTGGATGAGAATGCGGCAGCTAATGACTTACAAAAAGTCTGGCAGCTCACTAGCGTGCGCAGTCACGATCAGTTCAATACCATGATATTTGGTCACCAAGATCGCTATCGTCAAACCGAGCGCCGCGATGTGCTGTTTATGCATCCAGATGAGATCAGCCGTTTGGGCTGGCAAAAAGGCGATAAAGTTACTATTTCTCGCCAAGATAGCCATGAGCAAATGCGTACGTTAGGGCCGCTAGTATTGACCGAGATGGACATCGCTGCCAATGCAGTAGCCGCGTATTATCCTGAGTGTAATGACTTATTAGATTTAGATACGCATGCGCCAAGCTCGCACATACCCGCTTATAAGTCCTCAACGGTGATAGTAGAGCGAGTCAGTACCGAGCAAGTCAGCCAAGACTCTGTTGCCAAGGGTCACGCTGTCTCGGCTTAACGGTTTGTCCGGTGGTAATGATAAGGTGGGTTGTCTTAGTATAACCCACCATTTTTAATATTAAATGATAAATGAGTTCGCTAACTAATGATGGCTAAAGATAGCACTAACATGACTTACAAACAGGCAGAGCAAGACACTGCTTCAACATCTGCAGTACCGCTAGCACGCAGCCATCTTACGCAAAAACATCACTATGCCCTAAAGAACGCTCCGAATCTAACACCGTCTGAGAATAAGCGTGCAAAGCCGGTTGCTATCGACAACCAGCCAGCGAGTCTTGCGGTAGAGGCGGCGGTCGCTATCGTTATCAACGGCATTCATTATGCAGTGTTGATGGCGAGCCCCAATCAGCTTGAGTATTTGGCGCTTGGGTTTTTGTATAGCGAGGGGCTGATTGAGCAAAGTCGTGATTTGCTCGATTGGGAAGTGACGCACCTAAGCGATGACGCTAAGTTGACGGCTTTTAACCAAGATGCTGTGGGAGTCGATGATGCTGATAACTCTACTGACCACTCTAGTTTTGCGCACTTATTAGATTACGATACCTATCTGGTCGAGCTGGTACTGAGCCAGCGTTGTCATCAGCGCATTCAAGCGCAAAAGCGGCAGCTGGCAGGGCGTACAGGCTGCGGTATGTGCGGTATCACAGGATTGAGTCAAGCTTTGCCGGATCTTAGTGATTATGCCGATAACAGCCCTCAGTTAACTGCCAAACCTCGTTTAGAGTATCTACTAAATATTAGAGCGCAAATCGATGCTACGCAGCACACCCATCAGCTGACAGGGGCGGTACATGCGGCGGCGACTTTATACAAAGATAAGTTATATCTGTTCGAAGATGTGGGTCGGCACAATGCATTAGATAAATTGATCGGTTGGCAATTACGACAAAAGGCAGAGGTTGATTGCGTGGTGATGACCTCACGCTTATCGATTGAGCTGGTGCAAAAAGCCGTAAGGATGCAGCTGCCTTGGCTAGTGGGGATGTCCGCGCCGACTAGTACCGCAGTGCGAGTGGCTGAACGTTATGGCTTAGGGCTTGCAGGGTTTTTGCGTGCTGACAGAGTGACTTATTATTCAAGATATTAGAGCTATGTGAGATTGTTTTTTTTAAAAGCTATTTTTATTAAAGATTTCTTTGTTTTGGCAGTTAACGACTATAATGACGCGTATACATATTTATAAGTGAGTACCCATCTTATGATTACCTTAGAAGCGCTGCAACAAGCGATCACTGAGCGTATTGAGCGCTATAATCAAACGGACTTTCCTGTAACCAAACGCAGGGTGCAAACGATCGATTTGCTTGAGTGCCAAAATCATATTTTGGCGGAGGATATTAGCTCGCCATTCAATATACCCAGACAAAACGTCTCTGCGATGGATGGCTACAGTATCGCAGCGGGTAGCGCGCTTGATGCAGACACTAGTATCGAAATCGTGGGCGAATCGCAAGCGGGAAGTCCTTATACGGGTAAGCTCACTGCGGGACAAGGGGTTCGTATCTTTACCGGTGCTGTGGTGCCAGACGATAGCGATACGGTCATCATGCAAGAGAATACCAACTTTGCTGAGATACGCGAATCCATCGATAAGTCTCAGCCTTATCATATAACGCTGACGCAAGCCGCGAAAGCCGATGATAATATTCGTAAGCAAGGCGAGGAGATTGCAGAGGGCGAGGTGGTACTACAAAAAGGCAAGCGTCTTAATCCTGCCGACATTAGCTTACTGGCCAATCTTGGAGTGGCAAAAGTCAAAGTTTATCAGCCGTTAAAGGTAGGCGTCATGGCGACAGGCGATGAGCTAGTCGCTGTCGGTCAGCCGCTACAGAGCCTAGCGCAAATCTATAACTCCAATACGCCAACGCTTAAAACCTTATTAGCAGGATTGCCAGTAACTATCGAAGACTACGGTATTATTCCTGATAATTTAGAGCAGACTGTCGCGACTGTCACTACCGCTATGAACGAATGCGATGTGCTCCTCTCTAGCGCAGGCGTGTCGGTCGGTGACTATGATTTTTTGACGACGGTTATCGAGCAATTAGGCAAAATCAATCACTATAAAGTCGCGATGAAACCGGGCAAGCCTTTTGTCTTTGGTGAGCTATTAGGCGATAGCGATAATAAGCTTGCCAAGCCTGTCTTGTTTTTTGGGCTACCGGGCAACCCATTATCCACTCTGGTAGGTACGCTACAGCTAGTAATACCGTCTTTGTGGCGTTTATCTAGCGTCAGTGCCGATGATATGCCGATGGTAAGGACAGTACAGGCGACACTAGACAATGACGTGCGTAAGTTAGCTGGACGCAAAGACTTTCAGCGCGGCGTATTAGCGCAAAACAGTGATGGCAGTTTTACCGTAAAAGCCTTTAGCAAACAGCAATCGCACCGTATCAAGCAGTTAAGCCAAGCCAATTGTTTGATTGTTTTGGCAAAAGATAACGGCAACTTAGCGGCAGGTGAGAGCGTAACCGTGCAGCCATTTCCGTGGTCATAAAACATATGAGATTAGCCGGAGTGGTCATTTTAGCAGGCGGCAACTCTAAGCGTATGGGTACGCCCAAAGCCAAGCTCAAGCTGCCCGGTGGTGAGACGTTACTGAACTATCATGTCAGACATGCAACGCCGCTAAACGTGCCGATTATGATTGCTGATAATGAGCATGGGTTTAAGGTAGATGAAGCGTTAGCGGCTCGCTCCGAAGCGCCTATTTTTCATATCAAGGACTATGGTCAAAATGATAAAAAAGCAGATAATAGCAAGACTGATGATAAGTACAAAAACACAGGCGGCGCATTAGCCGCCATTGAATCAGCGCTGCAAACGTGCATTTCATTCGTTAAGGATGCTAGTTCTAAAAATAGCCTAACTGATTACTTACTGGTTATCAGCTGTGATAGCTTAATTAAAGCCACCGAGCTTTGGCAACATCTAAGCGCTGCTACCAACCGCAGCCTATACGCTAGAGCAGTCGTTTGCCTAAGCGATGATAGCCATTTATATCCGTTATTAGGCTTGTATCAGCTCGCTATCGAGCCTGAACTGCGCGCTTATCTCGATAGCGATCAACGCCGTGTCATGCGTTTTATAGAGCCGATTTGCCAAAAAGTCGCTTTTGATCCGCAGTGGCAGTATTTAACGAATTTTAATACGCCTGAGGACTTTGTCAAAGCATGTCAGGCTCTATCTTAGAATATTTGATACAGTATAAAATAAACCTTATGAGCATTATGTATGACTACCCTTAAATACATCGCCCATTATCCTGAGTCTATTCAAACACAAGTGGCCAAGCTTATCAGTCGTGGTCAGCTTGGCGAGTACCTGAATAATAAATATCCAAACGTGCACCAAATTCAAAGCGACAAAGCGCTGTACCAATATGTCAATGAGATAAAAAACGACTACATGCGTAAAAGCGCTCCGTT
Source organism: Psychrobacter sp. TB15 (assembly GCF_000511655.1). NCBI lineage: Bacteria > Pseudomonadati > Pseudomonadota > Gammaproteobacteria > Moraxellales > Moraxellaceae > Psychrobacter > Psychrobacter sp. TB15. Next base: position 32,571 of record NZ_AYXN01000030.1, on the reverse strand, counting down.
ATCGCAAGTGAAGTACGACAGTAAGCTTAGCACGCTAAAACAAGCGCTAGGCATGCATACTTATCAGTCGCGAGTGCAGGGCAGTAAGCTCAAGTCGCACAACAGCATCACCGTAGCGAGTGTCTTTAAAGACGCGCCGCTCGAATTTCTGCGGATGATAGTGGTTCATGAGCTCGCACATTTTAAAGAAAAAGATCATAGTAAAGCGTTTTATCAGCTGTGCCATCATATGCAGCCAGACTATCATCAAGTTGAGCTAGATACGCGGCTGTGGCTGCACTTACGCGAGCTGTCCTGATTAGATGGTATAGTAATAGTCATTTGATACTCATATAAGAAAAGCCTGCGTAGTAGCAGGCTTTTTTGTGACGCGGACTCTATAGTCTAACCTACGAATTTAGCAGCACATCACCATGCTCATCGCGCAAGTCAGTTTTTACCATCTTGCCTGCGCCATTTAACACGATGTTATCGACAAACACGACTTTGTCAGGAATTTGCCAACTGGCGACTTTGTCTTGATAAAACTCCAATATCTGTGCCTCGGTTACCTCTGAGCCATCCTCTTTTACCACTATCAATACCGGACGCTCACCCCACTGTTCATGCTTTGCGGCAATAGCGGCGGCCATTTTTACCTCAGGATGACCGGCGGCGATGTTTTCAAGCTCCACTGATGATATCCATTCACCGCCTGACTTGATCAGATCCTTGGATCGGTCACGAATATTCATATAGCCATCAGCGTCGATGGTAGCGATATCACCCGTATCAAACCAGCCATCGTCAGTGATAGCGTCTGGTCTATGAGTGAAGTAGTCATCGATGATCCAGTGTCCGCGAATCTGCAAGCGACCTTGCGACTCGCCATCCTCAGCAACTCTTTGCTCTGGGTTTTCAGTATCCATCAAGCGCAGCTCAACGCCATAAGGCGGACGCCCTTGTGATTTGCGCAGCTCGTTGATCTCCTCTTTACTCAAAGATTTGTGCTTGGCTTTGATTTGATTCATAGTACCAAGCGGGCTGGTCTCGGTCATGCCCCAACCATGTATCGCATCACAGTTGAAGTCTTCACGGAAAGTCTTGATCACGGAGGGCGGACAAGCAGCGCCGCCAACGATAGTCCGCGTCATGCTCTCAAGTTTGCTACCATTCTTTTTCGCCGCGTTCAATAAGCCCTGCCAAATGGTCGGCACGCCTAGCGCAATGGTCACCTTATAATCATCAATCACTGAGACCAGGCTGTCACCATCGAGGTTGGGTCCTGGCAAGATCAAAGAGCAGCCGACGATCGCCGCGGCGTATGGCGTGCCCCAAGCGTTGACATGGAACATCGGTACGACGGGCAGTAGCACATCTTGCGCGGATAGCGATGAGACATCCGGCATACACAGTGCGATAGCGTGTAGCACTGAGGAGCGATGGGAGTAGAGTATGCCTTTAGGATTACCCGTAGTGCCTGAAGTGTAGCATAGCGAGCTAGCAGTGGTTTCATCAAGCTCTGGCCAGTCGAATTCAGACTCTTGCTCATTGATGAGTTCATCGAAGAATAGCGCATCTGGGAAGTGCTCTAGCACTGCCTCGTTGCGCTCGCCCAACAAGATAAAATGCTTGATGCCTTTGATATGATCTTTGATAGCGGCGATGAGCGGCAAAAAAGTGATATCAAAGAACAGCACCTGATCGTCAGCGTCGTTAACGATGTAAGCGAGCTGCTCGGGGAAGAGACGCGGGTTGATCGTGTGGCAGATCATACCGCTGCCGGAGATGGCGTACCAAGCCTCTAAGTGGCGGCGGTTGTTCCAGGCCAGAGTCGCGATGCGATCTGAGGACTTAAGACCTAGCGTTTGTAGGGCATTAGCCAGCCGCTTTGAGTTGTCTGAGATGCTCGCCCAATCGCTTTGGGTCATCGTGCCATCGACTTCTTTTGAGTAGACGGCAGTATCGCCATGATAGCGAGCAGCATGCTCAATTAAGCTACTGATCAGTAGCGGTTGATGCATCATTTTTCCTAACATTTGCATATCCTTATCATCGTTAGTAGTACATATCCGTCAGTACCGTTGCTATGACGTCTTACTTAGTATACGTCACTCTCACCATTCTAAAAATATTTTATGATAATTGGCAGTTCTTTATTATATGTAGCTTATTTACTCTTCAAACTCAGCCAACATCGACGTGATGCGCTCGTCCTTTTGACGCCACAGATGCTCAACCCACGCAAACATCTGCTCTTTGGTAGCAGAGTCGTTCTCATAACCGCCATCTTGTAGACTTGCAAATAGCTCGTCAGGGATTTCGATATGCCGGACATCGACTCCCAAGCGCTTGATTTTCCCTTGCCAAAGCTCACCATAAGTGGGCACGCCATCAGGGTAGACGATGGTCATATCTAAGATACCATCGATCTCATCGCCCAAAGCGTTGATCGCTAGCGCCAGACCTCCGGCTCTTGGTTTAAGCAAATGCGTGTAAGGTGATTGCTGAGTATCACGCTTTTTTGGGGTGAAGCGCGTACCTTCTAAATAGTTGAGCAAAGTAAAAGGCTTATCTTTTAATAGCGCGCAAGCACGTTTAGCCTCAATGATATCTTTACCTGCCAGTGCTGGGTTTTTGGTCACGGCTTGCTTAGAGTGGCGACGCATCATCGGGAAATCTAAAAAGTAGAAGGTCTGACCGACGATAGGGATATATATCAGCTCAAACTTAGTAAAAAACCGCGTCAAAGGCAGACGATCGCGACTAATGTATTGCACAATGCTGGTATCGACCCATGATTGATGGTTGCTCACCAGTAAATATTTGCCTTGGACATCGATATCATCAGGTAGGCTAATGCGCCAGTCCTTTTTGGGTAAGATGGTATCGATCAAAGTATTGTTACTATTAATCCAGTAGTTGGCGATTTTTATCACGGTTTTGTCAGCGATGTCAGCTCCGGTAATGATTTTGGTGGCGCCCATTAGCCAGATAGGAATACTACCGGCGAAACTATTACCAACGATAACCCCTGTCGCTGTCGCTAATGATACCGCTTTACCAAGCTTTGGCGTACGTTCATGCATTTTTTGAAAAAGTGAGTGTAGTCGCATAGCAAACCTTTCCTATTGTTGTTGCTGCTTATTGAGCTATCTTAATTGAACTGCTTTTATTCCGTTATTTTTTGATTTGGCTATTATGGTAGCTGTTATTTACGGCGGTAACATTACGACACAATTTTAGCAGAAATTCGGCCGAGCGTAGTTAGGCTAGCGTGACTGGCGGTTACAAAGGGCGGCAGTACGCTAAAACTGACCAAGCGCAATATTATGTCAGGCAGCAAAGGATGATGACTGCTCATTTTTAGGGATAGCTTTAAGCCAATAAAAGTGTTTAGAATGAAGTAACGGACAACAGCGCTTATTTCTAAAGAGCGAACACAGTAAAGGATGACACCATGCAAAATGACATGACAAACGATCTAAATAACTCAGCTGCGACTGTAAAAGACAACGTCAGCGCCGCAGAATGGCAGATGCGCGTTGATTTGGCCGCTTGCTACCGATTAATCGCCATGTATGGCTGGGATGATTTGGTCTTTACCCATATCTCAGCGCGCGTGCCCGATACAGAAGATGAGTTTCTGATTAATCCTTATGGCTTATTTTTTGAAGAGATTACCGCTTCAAACTTGGTAAAAGTCAATCAGGCCGGCGAAAAAGTTGCGCCATCGAAGTACGATATCAATCCCGCCGGTTTTACTATTCATAGCGCCGTACACAACGCCCGTGACGATGCACATTGTGTGCTGCACTTACACACTAGCGACGGCGTGGCAGTGTCAGCTCAAACCGAGGGCTTGCTGCCTTTATCACAGCAGTCGCTCTTTCCGCTATCGAACCTGGCCTATCATGACTATGAAGGGGTGGCGCTAAACCCTGATGAAAAAGTACGTCTGGTCGCAGACTTAGGCGACGCGAATTTCATGATTCTACGTAATCATGGCTTGCTTACTTGCGCCAGCACGGTCGCGGATGCTTTTTTATTTATGTATATCATGCAAAGAGCTTGCGAGGTGCAAATCAAAGCGCAAAGCGGCGGTGGTAATCTGACTCATATACCGCCGCAGATATTAGCCGGTATTCAAGCGGCTTCAAAAGAGGTGACGAGAGGCGCAGGTGGTGATATCGCTTGGCCAGCACTACTCCGCAAACTACGCCGTACCGATCCCTCATTTGCGGAGTAGTTATGATTACTTTGGCGCAGTGGCGACAACAAGGAGAGCTTGAGTCGATCAATGGGCAGCAAATTTTTACTCGCACGGGCGGTAATAAAAGTGTGCCAGCGCTTGTGCTCATCCATGGCTATCCGAGCGCCAGCTGGGACTGGGAGGGCATGTGGCAGGCGCTGACCCAGCGCTACTATGTGATTACGCTTGATATGCTAGGGTTTGGGTTTTCGGCCAAGCCTAAAGACGCGCGCTACTTGATAACGGAGCAAGCGGATATTTTTGAGTATTATTTGCATAAACTTAGGGCGTGTTGAACATTCACAAATGCGCACTGCTGATCGCTAAAATAGTTCTAGTCTAAGTGAAAATTGCAGGTAATGCTTATTGCATTGGCTAGATTTTCGCAACGACTAGGGCGATTTTAGCATCAGCCCTTACTACAACAATAGGGACAGGACTATTTTTTGCCGCTTTATTGATAAAAATAGACGCTTAGAACGACTAAACTTACCATTTTTATCTGCAAATCGCCTAAAAAATAGTCTCTGTCAGTGCCAAGGTCGAATGTTCAACACGCCCTAATATCACGGACTATCACATATTAGCTCACGACTATGGCGATACAGTAGCGCAAGAGCTGCTCGCCAGACAGCGTGAGGGTAGCGCAAAACAGCGTATCGCTAGTGTGTGTTTATTAAATGGTGGTCTGTTCCCAGAAACCCATAAGCCGGTGTTAATCCAAAAATTACTACTCTCGCCTTTAGGGCCATTAGTGTCCAAGCTTATCACTAAACGCAAATTTGCAGACAATCTACGGCGCATCTTTGGACCCAATACGCCGCCGACTCCTGAGGTTGTCGATAGCTTATGGCAGCTGCTCAATCATAATAACGGTCTTGCGGTGATGCATAAGCTCATTGACTATATACCGCAGCGTCAGCAGCACCGTGAGAGGTGGGTTGAAGCCATTATCGAAAGTAATGTTCCGGTCAAGCTTATTAACGGTAGCAAAGACCCTATCTCAGGCCAGCACATGGCTCAGCGCTATCGGCAATTAATATCTAATGCCAGTAATGCTAATGATGTCAATGTCACTGAGCTGACACAGTTGGGTCATTATCCGCAGCTTGAAGATGCTGAGGCGGTGACGACAGCTTATCTGCAGTTTAGAGATAGTCTCAATCAGAGTTAGTAGCACTAAGAGATAATATCAATCAATGAGGGTTGGCTATTAAAAAGACATCACGACAAGGACTCACTATGAAACGCGCCGCGCAACTACAGCCTTTATCTCGCCAACATCACTTAGGTCTCAACATCTCTCGCCATGCCAAAGAGTGCTCTGATAATCCTGAAGATATCAGTAAGCACTGGCACAAGCTCACTTCATATATTGATGATTTGCAAAGTCACTTTGCGATTGAAGATCATCTGATCGCGACGGCGCTATTGCCTTATAGTATTAGTAAACCCGAAGTCGCTTCCGCGCTTACCACGCTCAATGAGCAACATAAGTCTCTGCAGGCTCTCGTGAGCCAAGCCCAAGACTCTGCAAACTCTCAAAGCCATCCTATCAGCGCCGCCCAAGTCAAAGCGCTCGCCACTTTGTTATACGACCATATTCGTTTTGAAGAGCGTGACTTGTTTCCTATTGCTGAGCGCTACCTGACAACAGCAGAGTTAGATACGATTTATGCCGCCAGTCCTGATAATGTCAAAAGAGCAGATGAAAATCGTTAAAAATATTGCTGGCTTAGTCGATAGCAAGATTAATTACTGAACCGGTAGATAGCCGGCATCAGCAAAGTACTGTTGCCCAGCCTCAGAGCGTAGATACTCTGAAAATCCAGCAGCGCTAGGTCGCTCACTGAGCACTATACCGTCTTGTAATATCGACGGATAAGAATTCGGTGCTAAGGTATCAAACTGCGTAGGCTTTGCTTTGATAGCTAGCAGCTGTGCCAGCGCAACAAAGCCATAATCGACACTACCGGTATGCGTATATTGAAAAGCTTGGCCGATGTTTTCAGCTTGTATGAGACGTTTTTGGGTTACCATAGTCTCATAACTATTTTGGGCTTGTAGATAAGCTTTGGCGGAATTACCATAAGGCGCGAGCTGCGGGTTGGCAATAGTCACTTTAGTAGATTTCGCCATCAATAATGCATTTAAAGCCGCCGGCTTGAGCTCGCTTAGCGGATGAATAACGCTATACAGCGCCAGTTGACCTTGAGTATAAGTGAAGGGCTGAGCGTCTTTTTGACTGTTCGCCTGATCAGTCGTTAGTGTCTGTGCGGCAAGCTTGGCCGGAAACGCCTGATTCGCAGATAAAAATAAATCGTATGGCGCGCCTGAGGTGATTTGCGCATATAGCTTACCTGATGAGGCGTAAGTGATCTCAATTTCTTGGTTCGGTTGATTATTATCGGTTTTATAGCCTTCGACGACTTTCGGCAAGACGTCCGATAAGTTGGCAGCAGCAGCGATACGTAGCGTTTGAGACGATTCAGTATTCTCTGTAACACTGTCTTTAGCGCACGCTGTCAGCGTAACTGCTAGACAGCTTACGGTTATTATTATTGCTTTCATTACCACTCTAATTTTTAATTGTCCAACCGTCAGTGTACCTAAGAGCCGTCAGTTTTGAAAACGCTATTTCACCGTGTAAAGATAAGTACGCTCGCTCATTAGCTATTGTTAAGTGTCGTCGATTTATATTGAGAGTCATGGCTTGCTATATTAGTCACCTTAGTAGGACTATTAGTAGCACTAGATTTATTTTTTAGTGAATTTGCCATAACACCAAATTAACACCGAATTGATTATGGTAATAATAATTATTATCATTTATAATACAGCTTTAGTGACGTTGCATTTATAACTGAACATATAAATATGATATTAAAAGGCGCTGCTGACGTAGCAGCCCGATGGCCTGTGTTGCACTGATTGCTCGCAAAACTCTCATCTTAATGTCATCAATATCCATAAGTCTCAAATGACTTATAACGTATAAGATGAATCACTCAAATACAATTTGATAGATCGTTATGACTGAAAGAACGAATAAAAAAAGTTTTCCAAGCCTTTATACCGGGACATTTATCGCTGTCATCGCGCTGCACGCTATCACAGGTTGGGCACTTGCGAATGTCAAAACACCAGATGTGACTATCGCTGAGCCTAACGAGGTGTCGCCCTTAGAAATCGAAATGATTACACCGATTATCAAAAAGCCTGAAGTTGTAGAAGTTCAGCCAACACCGGAACCAGTCATTGAGTCAAAGCCTAAGCCGGTAGCTACTGTAGCGCCGCAACCTAAACCTGAACCTGAACCGCAATCTAAACCTGAACCGCAGGTTAAACCTGAGCCTAAAGTTGAACCAAAACCTAAAGCTAAGCCTGAGCCTAAAACCAAACCCGACATAAAGCCTAAGCCTGAACCTAAACCACCAGTTAAGACGCAGCAAACCCAGCAAGAAGTACAAGCCAAAAAAGCAGCAGAGCAAGCGCTAGCAGAAAAACAGCAGCAGGCGATAATAAACGCGCAAAAACAAGCAGAGCGACAAGCCCAAGAAAACGCCAGAAAGCAAGAACAAGAACGAATAAACGCACAAGAATTGGCAAAACAGCAAGAAATAGCCAGACAACAAGCATTGGCTAGACAGCAAGCTGAAAATGAGCGTTTAGCGCAAGCGGAAAAGGCTAGGGAAGCCGCTGCAGAACGTGCACGTGCAGCGCAGAAAGCGGCTCAAGCAAAAGCTGAAGCTGCAGCGGCAAATAGTGAGCCCGTAAGTTTTAGCGGTAGTGATGCATCATGGGCGAGAGAGCCTAATTTTGAGGGTTTAACTCATGAGGCACTCACCTTAAACCTAAGGTTTAGAGTCGACAAGCAAGGTAATATCAGCAATATCACAGTTACGGGTTCAAATGACCGCCGGATAATTCGAGATGCCAAACGTCGACTTGGACGTAGTAAATTAAACCCATTTATACAAAATGGCGTACCGGTTACTGGTATTGTGAATTTGTCTATTGCTGTTAGATCTTAGGGGCTATCGTCGTATTCCCTAAAAAAGCGCTTTCATCACAGTTAAGAGCTGATAAATACTAACCACTATTTAGTTTGGGCAACCAAAAATAAGGAGTCTACAATGGACTTTGCAATCTACTGGCAATACAGCGATATGGTGACAAGAACTCTGTTTTTCTTGCTGTTAGCATTGTCGATACTCTCTTGGGTGACAGGTATCATCCGTGTTATTCAAAGCCGCAAATTAGCAGCGACGGTTGCTGACGACTTAACGCAGCAGATTCAGGCAAGCCGTGCTGAACTAGCAGCATCCGATAGTAAAGATCAGCGCCTCGTCACTGAGCAGACGCTGCTCAAACATATTGGTCGTTATCGCTTTGCCAGTGAGCGCGGATTACCAATCTTGGGCACGACGGCGGCCGTTGCCCCGTTTATTGGGCTGTTTGGTACGGTGTGGGGGATCTTTCATGCCTTGCATAACATTGGTACTACCGGGCAGGCGGGACTTGCGCAAGTTGCAGGGCCAGTAGGGGAGGCTTTGATTATGACCGGTCTTGGTATTGCCGTAGCGATACCTGCAGTGGTGTTTTATAACCTAGCTATCCGTATCAACCGCAAAGTTATGCATTATGCTAATGATTGCGCCCATGACCTCCTAGCGCAGTCTACGCGTGATGCGCTACCAAACACAGAGTCTACTCCAAGAGCTGTGACTAGTGAACGAGTTGCTGCAACGACTTCTAACAAACAAACACAGCCTCAATATCAGCATTAGTACAAGCACTGAGGATAGTAGATCTGAGAAGAAGACAACTGAGAATAAGAGACAACTATGGCTTTTCAATTAGGTGATGACGACACACAAGGTATGAATGAGATGAACCTCATTCCGCTCATCGATGTCATGCTGGTATTGATGATTATCTTCTTACTGACGGCGACGGTACTCAATCCAACCGTACCGCTGAATCTGCCGCAAACCAGTGCTGAGATCAATGAGCCGCCAGCCGATCCCATTCAAATCAGTATTGATAAAGATGCAGGCCTGTTTTGGGATGATAAGGCGATTAGTATGGAAGAGCTTGAGTCGCGCTTACAGCAGCAAGGAGTAAGCGGCGATAACCCTTCTATTCAGCTACGCGCCGATAAGGACAGCCGCTATGACAATGTCGCGCAAGTACTAGCCGCTGCCAGTACCGCGGGCCTAACGAAGATTGCGTTCGTTAATGAGTAGCTCATTTTAGACTATATTAAAAAATAATAATAACAATAAAGCTGGCAAGTACTTTACTCCACACCCTACTAGTGACATAGCTAGTAGGGTTTTCTTTTTTATAGTGATTGCAATAGTCATTGGCATTGGCGTTTTACGAATGACGCTATAAAATTCATTTTAAATAAATCTTATAAAGATACTCGTTTTTCATTCATGAATACGCAATTTATGGAGAGTATGGTCGATGGTCTTATGATGCTTGATCACAGCGTAGATAGTGTTCACTATGAGCCGTTTGGCCCTAAAATGAGCTTAGAGCTGTCTTGATTCTGACTTCAGTCCTCAACCACAACACTAAGTCTCATTTTTATTGTATTTAATATCTCTACAATATCTTTTAGGAAGTGTTTGCCTAGTCAGCGCTCAACTGGGCAAACATTCAGCGTAAGAAGCGGTCTACTATTTTAAAAAGTCAGGATTCATATAAGCAGGATTTGGATAGCTATAAAACCCTTCGCCAGTTGCCGCGCCTAGTTTATTTTGATCAATCAGTTGCTCTTTTAGGTACTTAACCGCCTTAAACCTCACAGGGCTTTGAGTCCGCTCAGCAGACATCTTAGTGATGTTATAAGCGGTGTTGATCCCTATGGTATCTAAGATACCAAACGGTCCGACAGGCGCACCGGTCACTATCATCCAAGTCTTATCAATGGTATGCGGATCAGCCACTTCTTTGGCTAGTAGTTGCAAACCTGCGTCTATAAACGGCGCTAATAAGCTATTCATAATATAGCCGGGTTGCTCTTTATACAGCGGCATTGGCACCATACCGATATTTGTCGCAAACGCGACTACCTCATCAAATACTTTAGGATCGGTTCTAGGATGCCCCATGATTTCAGCGACGTTATGCATCCAGATCTTATTGGCAAAATGTAGCGCTAGGAACTGAGCAGGCCGTCCTGTTGATTCAGCAAATTGGCTCGGCAGTAAGGTTGAGGTATTGGTCGCAAATACTGTTTTTTCTGGAGCCAGATTGGCCAGTTTTTCATAAAATTCGATTTTAATCTCTGGAATCTCAGGAATGGCTTCAATCATTAAGTCAGCGTCTTTGACTGCTTCTGCCAAATCTGAGGTATAGCTAAGATTATCAAACGCCGTATCTAACTGCTCTTGCGTCGCTCTTAAATCCTTTCTGAAGGCCTTACACATCCAATTAAACTTTGACTTAGCTTGCTCTAGCACCTCGTCACTGATGTCATAAACGATGACATTAAAACCATGATATGCAGCTTGAAAGGCGATTTGATAGCCTAGGACGCCGCTTCCTGCGACAGTTACATTCTTATACGTCATGATGACTCCCTGAAATAATGACTATGATTTTAGAGTTATTATGTGGCTATTGTCAACGTACTGTCATAAATGCTCGGTAGACTTGAGCGTAACTTATATCGTTGTGGTGGATTTGATAAAGCCGCAACCCACCCTTTACGCCACTCTAGCCAAATAGCAAGGTGACTGAACATGACGTTATTGAACAAACCGCTCGCTCATGAAGCCGTAGAAGACTCAAACACGAGCAATAATATCGAATTTCAAACCATCATCAATCGCCGTATGCATCGTCGCCATATCTTAAAAGGCGGTACAGGGCTGGCGGCGGCAGCGTTTTTTGGGGCGCTGCCTTTGGTTGGCTGTAGTGACGACGATGACGACAGCCCATCTCGCCTGCCCAGCGACGATGACCAAGCCGCCATCCCAGCACAAGGAAATCTCAAACGTCCCGACACCCTAAAATTCACTGCAGTGGCGCATTCGACAGCTGATACCATGAGTGTGGCAGAAGGCTATCAGGCAGAAATGATATTGCCACTAGGGACACCGCTGATGTCTGGTATCGCCGACTGGAAGGACAACCGTGAGCAGTCCGCTGAGTCGTTTGAGTGGCGTATGGGTGACAACCATGATGGCATGTGGTTTTTTGGCAAAAAAGGCAATACCTACGATGCCAAAGCCTCTAAAAACGGCCTGCTGGTCATGAACCATGAGTATGTCAATAGCAGCGAGCTTAGCCCATTTGGTTATCATGTCATCTCGGATAACAATGCGGCACCCATTTATCAAAACCGTCGTCTGGCCAGTGATGTGCGCCGCGAGGTCAACTGCCACGGGGTCGCTGTCGTTGAGATGACGCGCCGTGCCGATGGGATGGGTTATGAGATGGTCAAGGATTCAAAATACAATCGCCGTATCACCAGCAGTACGCCCGCCCAGCTGACAGGCCCTGTGGCAGGCTCTGATTTGGTCAAGACAAAGTTTGATCCAACAGGGTTGCAGACGCGCGGCATCAACAACAACTGCGGCGCAGGACTGTCGCCGTGGGGTACCTATCTGACGACAGAAGAAAATTTCTTGGGCGTATTTGCGCGTGGTCAAGACGCCGAGCAGCTAAGCGCAGGTCATAACTACGGGCGTGAGCGCTATGGGGCCAGCGAAAACTTCTCTGGCTGGGAGTATCTGTGGCATACGCCTTATGCCAAAGATGAAATCATAGCTGATGAGTTTGTCCGCTGGGATATGACCGCGACAGGCGCTGATGCTACTGAGGATTATCGCAATGGCTTTAATACCTTTGGCTACATCACCGAAATCGATCCTTTTGATCGGCACTCAGCACCGCAAAAACGCACGGCACTCGGTCGTTTTGCACACGAAAACTGTGCGTATGCGCCCGTCGAGTCAGGTAAACCTGTGGTGTTTTATATGGGGGATGATGCGCGCGGCGAGTATATTTATAAGTTTGTCTCAAAGGCACGATGGTCCAATGCAGATATCGGCGGCGGCCTCAAAGCTGGCGACAAATACCTAAATGAAGGCACGCTGTATGTGGCGGTGTTTCACGAAGATGGTCGCGGCGAGTGGCGGCCACTGGTCCATGGACAAAATGGACTTGATGCGAGCAATGCTGAGCTGCCCTTTGCTGGGCAAGATGAGGTGTTGGTCTTTGCGCGCGCTGCCGCCGATGCCTTGGGTGCGACCAAGATGGATCGACCAGAGTGGGTGTCGGTGAGTCCCATGACAGGTGAGGTGTATGTGACCTTGACCAACAACAAATATCGCGGCGAGCGTGAGGATCAGCCTCTCTTAGCAGCCAACCCGCGCAGCTACGAAGCGCGCGGCAAATCCCGCGGAAATGATAATGGTCATATCATTCGCTGGGCCGAAGCAGGCGGTGACCATGCGGCGACACGCTTTGAGTGGGATATATACTTGTTTGCCGCGCCCAGTGAGCTTACGGCAGAGAACTTATCGCAATTAAACAAAAACAATGACTTGTCATCGCCTGATGGCCTGTACTTTGATCCGCGCGGGGTATTATGGATTCAGACCGATGATGGCGCGTATACCGATACCAGCAGTTGTATGCTATTGGCCGCGTTGCCTGGTCAGGTCAGCGATGGTACGCTGATCACCACATCTGCAGGCCAGCAAACCCGCGTCGGAATGCCCGCCCGTGATGACAATATCAAACGTTTTTTTGTCGGTCCTGAAGGCTGTGAGGTGACAGGCATCACCATGACGCCAGATTTTAAAACGTTATTTATCAACATTCAGCATCCTGGCAACACATGGGGCGCGGTGGCTGGAGGTAGTACGCCGCGCTCGGCCACCGTGATGATTACTCGCGAAGATGGCGATGTCATATTGGCAGAATCATTTACTTAGAGCGCTTGGATGACTCGGCTACGATAGTGAAATGGCTGAAATAGTGAACGGCTGCGATGGTAAAGCGGCGGCACGGTGATTACAAATACGGATAGTGATGTTAGCTAAAACCGCAAGCGTGAACTGAACCCCATAAGTTGTGTTCAACTTATGGGGTTCAGTTCACTGCGGTGAAAACCACTGATAAGGGTTTCTTAAGTAAAACCACCACCCAAGATCGCTATGACATGCAAAGCGATAGTGCCATCAGCAGCAATATCGAAGGTGACAAAGTCATCGTCCAAGCAGGACAAGATATCAACTTTACAGCCGTCAACGCTATCAGTGATCGCGGCACCCAGCTCTCAGCAGGTCGTGATGTCAACATTCTAGCGGCTGAGAATACGTCTAGTGAAAGCTCGTTTAGTCAAACCAAAAAATCAGGACTGTTCGGCACAAGTGGCGGCATGGGCTTCACTATCGGCCAGCAGCAAACTGATGATAGTAGTGCTCAAACGGCACTGACGCATACTGCTAGCAACATCGGTGCGATTGACGGTAACGTCATCATCAATGCTGGTGTTACTTACCAACAGACAGGCAGCAACATCGTTGCCGGAATGGGTGCAGACACTGGTGCAGATATTAACGCTGCTGATCGTGGTAACACCGTTATTCGCGCGCAAGACATTAATATTGATAATAGTATGAATGTCACTACCACTCAAAGCGAGCAAAAGTTTAAGCAGACGGGTCTGACTGTTTCTGTTTCTAATAGTTTAGTGGATAATGTCAACGCTATTAGAGATTTAGAAGAGGCTGCTGGTAACACAGGCAGTACACGTATGAAAGGTATAGCAGCGATCAGTGGCCTTTTAAAAGCACAAGCACTTGCAGAGCAAGCACAGGAAACACTTGGTAGTATTCAAAATGGAGTGGGCAATACCCGCATCCAAGCCACCATCGGTAGTCAAAAGAGCCAATCGAACAGCAGCAGCTATACGGAGAAGAGTCAAGGTTCAAGTATTGATACTAACAATCTTGCCTTGATCGCTACAGGGGCAGGGTCAGACAGCAATATCAACATCAATGGCAGTAGTCTAACCGTCAGCAATGATGCCTTATTCCAAGCGGACAATGACTTTAACGTCAATGGTGTCGCGCAAAACAGTAACACGCGTAGTAATAATAAAAGCTCAAGTACGGCTATTGGTGGTTATGCCAGCTTTGGTCAAAACACTAGTGCAGGTATCACTGCCAGTGCCAGTCGTGGCAAAGGCTATGCCAACAGCGATAGCACTACCTATGCCAACAGCCAAATCAACGTCGGTGGAACGAGCACCTTCGATATCGGCAACGACGTCAACATCAAAGGCGGCGTGATTAACACCAATCGCGCCCAAGGCGCCATTTGTGGTGACGTCAACATAGAGTCATTACAAGATACGGCCACCTACGACAGCAAACAAAAGAACATGGGCTTCAGTGCTGATATCGACATCGCAGGTGGTGGCGCAGGCTCTAGTCTTTCCGTTAATGGTGGCAAGACAAACCTTAATTCTGACTATCAAGCAGTCGGTGAGCAGTCAGGCATCTTTACTGGTGATGGTGGCTTTGATATTGCCGCTGGCGGTAAAACCACGCTTATAGGCGGTGCAATCACCACCACCGAAGCCGCTCGTGATGCTGGACGTAACCGTTACACCAGTGCAGACGGTATCAAGACGCAAGACATTAATAACACAACTAGCTATGATGGTGATGCCCTCCAAGTGGGTGTGAGCATCGGTCAAACCAATAATAAACCCCAAGCCAGTATGAACGGCTTAGGTTATGGCAGCGATAGTGACAGTGATAGCAGTGTCACGCGTGCTGGTATTACAGGTATTGCAGGCAGTCAAGACATCACCACGGACAACCGTGCCGAGTATGCAGGCATTCTTGAGAATAGCTTTGATGCTGGTCGAGTGAATGAGGAGTTAGGTGCGCAGACGCAGATTACGCAGGAGTTTGGGAAAGAAGCGCCAAAGGCAGTGGCTGAGTTTGCACAACACCGTATTAATGCTATAAAAGCCAATCCTGATTTGAGTATAGATGAAAAGCTTACAGCGATTGCCAAATGGGATAAAGGTGGTATTTACCGAGTTGCCGCTCATACCACTTTAGGCGCGTTAGGCACAGGCAGTGTGGAAGGTACGTTGACAGCGGGTGGCGTTGCTGCGGCTGCGCCTACACTAAATGATGTGCAAGCTAAGCTAGCTAAAGCGCTAACTGATAAAGGCATGAATGCAGATATTGCTAATGGCACGGCAAGTGGTGTCATCAGTTTGACGCTATTAGGTACAGGTGCTGCTGCTGGATTAGATACATCGAGTACAGTGACTGCGACTAGTATCGATGCGAATAATAGACAGCTGCATCCTGAAAAAGGTGAATATTGGGTTGTCGAACAACTCTACAAGCCAATTTGGTCACCCAAAATGCCGCTTATGAGCAGCTGATTGCCGATGTAGAAAAGGTCGCCACGCGCTCGACCGCCCCGATTTTGCTATTGGGCGCGACAGGGGTAGGCAAGTCGCAGCTGGCACAGCAAATCTATGCGCTCAAAAAAGCCAAAGCCAACAATGCCGCACAAAGCAAATACGCACTGGGGGCATTTGTGGAAGTCAACTGCGCCACCTTGCGCGGTAATACTGCCATGAGCGTGCTGTTCGGTCATGTCAAAGGCGCGTTTACGGGTGCCGCGTCCAGCCGAGAGGGGTTGCTTAAATCGGCGGATGGCGGTTTGCTGTTTTTGGATGAAATCGGTGAGCTGGGACTCGATGAGCAAGCGATGCTCCTCACCGCCCTTGAGGCGCAGCGCTTTTATCCGCTTGGGAGTGACACCTCGATTGACGTGTCGTTTTAGCTGATGGCGGGGACGAACAAGGACTTGCGCCAAGCGGTCGCGGATGGCGAATTCCGTGCCGACTTGTTTGCGCGCCTGAACACGTGGACGTTTTTTTACCATCGTTAAAAGACCGTATCGAGGACTTGCCTGCCAATATTGATTACGAGCTGGCGCGTCTGGGCAGTGAGCAGCAGTACCAGTACCGTTTTGAGCCAGCGGCGCGGGCGTACTTTGAAGCCTTTGCCATGAGTCACGCGGCGACATGGCAGGGCAACTTTCGTGATTTAAGCGCCAGCATGACGCGCTTAACGACATTGTACGAAGGCAAAATGATTCGTATGCCCGATGTTAAGGCAGAAATCACCCGCCTTAAGCATTTGTGGGCATTGCCCAATAGCGCGCAGTATCAAACGGATAGGGCGTACGCGCCCAGCCTAACCGAGCAGCAAGCGCACGCGGATACGGTGCTGAGTCGTCATCTATCAAGCGACGACAAAGACGCGCTCGACCCCTTTGACGCGGTGCAGCTGGCGTATGTGATTGAGGTCTGCTATCAGCACAGCAGCCAAGCGGCGGCAGGGCGCTATCTGTATGCAAACTCCAGAAATAAACTGAAAAGCAATAACGACAGCGACCGACTGCGTAAGTATCTGCTAAAGTTTGGGCTAAGGTTTGATGAGCTGAAGTTTGATGGATTGGATAATGGCTTTAATCAGTCAGTAGGTCAATATAGATAATAAGCCTATAAAAGTACATGAAAAACGCTGCTAATTTCATTTCAAAAAACGATGACGTATTTGGTCGTATCGCTATCTAGAATGTCACAGAAAAATATTAAATCAGCCACCCAAACAGGTGGCTTTTTTATGTCTGATAAAACAGTTGGGTGTGAGGCCGCTTATAAAACTAGTGCTTTAGCAGTAGTAGGCTTCTTTGTTTTTTAGCGCGTCTTGCAAATAAGCAACCAATAATTTGAGCTTTTGATCGGGCTGTTTTGATTTGGGATACACCGCAAACATCCCCATACGCTTGCGGGTAAAATCTTGCAAAATTTGGGTTAAAGTCTGGCGCTGAAAGGCTTTATACACTAGTGCTTGCGGCAAAAAAGCAATGCCCAAATCACTCAGCGCAGCATGTTTGATCGCGCTTAAATGATTACTATGGAAGCGGCCACTGACGGGCAGCAGCAGCTCAGCACCATCCTCATATAACGGCCATAAGTCGCTACTGGTGTTATCAAATTTATAGATGAGGCAATCATGATTTTGCAGTTGGGCGGGGGTTTGCGGCGTACCATATTTGTTGAGGTAATTTTGGGTGGCGCAAATCACCCATTGACTGTCTATCAGGCGTTTGACAATCAAGGAGGAGTCTTCAAGCTCCGCCGTTCGGATGGCCAAATCAAAGCCATCTTCGACCAAATCAATCAAACGGTTGGTGATGTATAGCTCTACGGTTATCTCAGGATATTTTTTACAAAATTCAGCGATAGCCGTGCTGAGTAGTAAGTCAGAAGAGACCACAGGGGCGGTGACGCGGATATGGCCTTTCATGTTTTCGCCATAGCCGACGACAGCATTTTCCGCTTCTTGAAAGGCAAGCTGAGCCAATTTGGCTTTGTGATACAGCGTTCGGCCGGCATCGGTCAAGCTGAGTTTTCGGGTGGTTCGGTAGAGCAGTTGTGCATTTAAGTTGGCTTCTAGGCGCGCGATACGTTTGCTCACTACAGAATTGGTCAGCGCCAGTTTGTCAGCAACTTTGGAAAAAGAGCCTTCATCGACCACCAAAACAAACAAAACCATGTCATCAGCTTTAATCATACCGATTCTCTAATCAGGGTAATATATTTCGTATTATAGCAAAAAAGGAAAATAACCTTGTCTGATCATGCTGTTTATCTTTGCACTTGTAAAGCGTAGAGTGTGTGAATTCTACCCTAAGCACAATGAGGCTGTTAATCTGAGCGATTAAGTGGCTGTATGTAAGGACTGTGTTTAAGGGCGGCGTTTAAGGATGCACAGACGATAACAGGGAGAGGGAATTTTGAATCAGACTGTCTATGGGCTACTTGCCCTATTGCCAATCATACTCAGTGGCGTATTTCTTATTGGTCTACAATGGTCGGCTAAAAAAACCATGCCGATCATTTTGGCGGTGACTGCCGCGCTCGCACTTTTTATTTGGGACATGACGTTTAACCGCGTGTCGTCCTCTATTCTTCAAGGGACCGTGATTACGATATCAGTATTGTGGATCGTATTTGGTGCCCTGTTCTTATTAAATACTCTAAAACACACGGGCGCTATTGCAGTGATTCGCGCAGGTTTTATCAACGTATCGCCTGACCGCCGAGTGCAAGCCATCATCATTGCATGGTGTTTTGGTACGTTTTTGGAAGGTGCATCGGGCTTTGGCACACCGGCTGCAATTGCGGCACCGCTGCTGGTCGCGATAGGGTTTCCTGCATTGGGTGCGGTGCTTATGGGGATGATGATCCAAAGCACGCCCGTATCGTTCGGGGCGGTCGGTACGCCGATTGTCATTGGGGTGAATAAGGGTCTAGATACCGTGGCCATCAGTGCGCTGCTGGCGCAAGAAGGCATGCAATGGGAAGAATTTTTACAACTGATTACCACCCAAGTGGCGATCATTCATGGTGTGATTGGGACGTTTATGCCGCTGCTGATGGTGATGATGCTCACCCGCTTTTTTGGTAAAAATAAAAGCTGGAAAGAAGGCTTAGCCATTTGGCCCTTTGCCATCTTTGCAGGGTTGGCCTTCACTGTACCTTACACTTTAACGGGTATTTTCTTGGGTCCTGAATTTCCATCGTTGATTGGTGGACTGGTCAGTGTGGCGATTGTCATTCAGGCGGCTAAAAAAGGATTTTTGGTACCAAAGACCACGTGGGACTTTGAAGCCAAAAGCAGCTGGCCAAGCGATTGGATGGGTAAACTGGTGGTCAGCAAAGAAGATGTGGCCACCCCAGCAGGCAAGACCATGTCTACGCTGATGGCATGGTTTCCTTACTTGCTAGTGGCGCTGCTACTGGTGTGTTCGAGAATGTTTGCTGACTTTAAGGACTTGCTCAGCAGCGCCACGCTAGACTTTAATACGATTTTGGGCGAGGCCGATATCAGTGCAGGTTTTAGTCCTTTATACTTGCCCGGCGGCCTGTTGTTAATCAGCGCCTTAATCGCAGCTTTTGTGCAAACTAAAAATCCAACGCGTGCGCTGGGTGATGCTTTGAGCGAATCAAGCAAAACCGTCTTAAGCGCTGGGTTTGTGCTTATTTTTACCATCCCTATGGTTCGGATTTTTATCAACTCTGGGGTCAATCTATCCGATGTCGCGAGTATGCCAGTTGCCAGTGCTGAGTTGTTTGCAGGCACGTTTGGCAGCGCCTTTCCGCTGATCAGCTCAACCATCGGTGCCCTAGGTGCGTTTATCGCAGGCTCGAATACCGTATCAAACATGATGTTTAGTCAGTTCCAGTATGAAGCGGCTATGAGCTTGCACATCTCGCCCTCACTCATCATCGCAGCACAAGCGGTTGGCGCCGCGGCGGGTAACATGATTGCCATTCACAATGTGGTGGCCGCATCAGCAACCGTTGGGCTGCTTGGGATGGAGGGCGCGACGCTGAGACGCACCATCTTACCAACCATCTATTATGTGTTGTTCAGTGGCATCATCGTTATGGCAGCCATTTATCTCTTTGGCGTTCAAGGACCGCTAACCTTATGAATGCACAGTAAAAAAAAGAGCAAGTAATGAACCGTTATCGATCGACCGCCTCCTATACAAGCCAGCTACCATCAGATCAGGTGTTGGTTAAATTGACCAAAATACTGGGCGCCGCCAATATACAGGCAGATCCAGCAAAAAATGAGCACTACCGCATGGGCTGGCGCTCAGGCGGCGGTAGCGCGCTGGCAGTGTTGTTTCCGCAAACGCTGCTTGAAATTTGGCAATGTCTGGAAGTGTGTGTTGAGGGCAACTGTATCATCATCATGCAGGCGGCCAAAACAGGTCTGACAGAAGGCTCAACGCCCAGCGGTGATGACTACGACAGACCCGTGGTGGTGATCAATACACTGGCGATAAATAAGCTGTATTTGATCAATGATAATGAGCAAATTATCAGCCTACCGGGTACGACTTTGCATCAATTGCAGAACGAGTTAAAAGCGGTCAATCGAGCGCCGCACTCGGTGATTGGCTCATCGACTTTGGGCGCGTCAATCGTCGGCGGTGTCTCCAATAATTCAGGCGGCGCGCTGGTCAAACGAGGCCCTGCTTACACGGAGCTGTCGCTGTTTGCGCAAATCAACGAGCACGGTCAGCTGGTATTGGTGAATCATTTAGAGGTCGATTTGGGCGATACGCCCGAAGAAATCCTCACCAATTTACAAAACGGCTATTTTGACAAGTCACAGTTATCTCAAAGCAACAAACTGGCCTCAGACAAAGAGTATGTCGCCCGAATACAGGATGTCAATGCCGACACGCCGAGCCGCTTTAATGCGGATAAGCGCAGGCTGTATGAAGCCAGTGGCTGTGCAGGCAAGTTGGCCGTTTTTGCCGTTCGCCTGGATACGTATCCCACCGCAACCAAAGAGCAAACCTTTTATGTCGGTAGCAATAGTGTGTATGAGCTGGCACTACTGAGACGACAAATACTATCGAGCTTTAAAAATGTCCCTGAAGTGGGCGAATATATGCACCGCGATATATTTGATGTGTCTGCCAAGTACGGCAAAGACACCTTTTTGAGCATCAAGCATCTGGGTACCAATGCTTTGCCCAAGCTGTTTTCTATCAAAGGCAGTATTGATGCCAAACTGAGTAAATGGTCATGGGTGCCCAATCATTTGACCGATAAAGTTATGCAAATGATCGCCCAAGTATTGCCGCAGCATTTGCCCAAGCGCATGCTTGAGTACCGCAACCAGTATGAGCATCACCTGATTATCAAAATGAGTGATGAGGGCATCTATGAGGCACAGTCTTTTTTAGAGTCTTTTTTTGCAGATTCAGAAACGGGCAGTTATTTTACCTGCACGCAAGCTGAGTCAGACAGCGCCTTTTTACATCGCTTTGCTGCCGCAGGGGCCGCCATACGTTATGAAGTCATGCATGAAGAGACCGCCGGAGAGATACTGGCGCTCGATATTGCTATCCCGCGTAATACGCTTGATTGGCTGGAAAATTTGCCTGAGAGCATCACTCAGCACTTAGAAAAAAAGCTGTATTACGGTCACTTTTTTTGTTATGTGTTTCATCAAGATTATATTTTAAAAAAGGGCAGTGATGCCAAGCAGGTCAAAAAGATGATGCTTGAGCTATTAAACAAGCGCGGTGCCAAATACCCTGCTGAGCATAATGTCGGCCACTTATATGAAGCCGAACCTGATTTGCAGCAGTTTTATGAGCGCCTAGATCCTACCAATACTTTTAACCCTGGTATCGGTCAAATGCCAAAAACCAAACGCAACTGCGCGTGCTGTTTATAGCCATTTATAATGGTGATGAGGCTTGAAGTGACAGTCGCCTGCTCTTACGCATCACCACCGCCAATCCGCTCCGCCAATGCCTGCAACTTGGGTACAATCATCGCAGTATAGTCATCCACTGCCCAGTTGGCGCTTGGCACACTAGCATTGAGCGAATAGACGTATTGCCCCGTGGCGATATCATAGACGCCCACCGCGACTGCCAATATATCAGTAGAAAACTCTCCATCAGAGACGGTATAGCCGTATTGCTCATAGTGCTCTGCCGCGCAGGTTAGGGCGCTTTTTGCATGAGTAAACGCTTCATTAGACAAACTTTCTTTTAAATTGCTAATAATGACCGCCTGCCTTGCCCGTGAGCTTGCTGCATAAAACGCTCGCCCAATCGCCGTGCGTGCCACGGGTACCGCTGAGCCGACTTGCAGGTTGACCGATAGGCGCGCGGGGCTACGGCAGCAAGCATGATAGCGCATCTCTCCTTCCACCTCGGTTGCTAGATTCACCGATACCTCATTTTCGCTAGCAAACTGTCTCAGTAATGGCTCAGCGTACGCCACCATGTCATGGCGACTCCATGCCGTGGCACTCAAGCGCACCGCATTACTGCCCAATTGATACTGTCCGTATTCATTAGTACGCAAAAACCCGAGCGTAACCTATACCATGTCAAGGTAGGTCGACCAAAGTGCATATCCTGACAATATCTTACACACGTTGATATTGTTAGCCTGTAAATATTATTCAATTGAATAACACAATGTAAATTATAATGCAATAAAATTTAAATCGTATTTGGGCACTGTATTTTTATAGTGTTTTTACCTCTACTCAAGCCCTTCTCAGAACAAAAAAACTATGTTTGTTCGTTGAGAGTCTATTCTTATTACGCTGCTATTGTCGTTTTTGAATTTCTACGTATTGTTTCTACTGCTTATTCTCTGCATAATATAAGGAGATTACTGTTCTAATCTCTGCATATCTCTGGGGAACGTATGAAGCATACTACTTATATTCATGAGCACTCAAATTGGACTGAATGGCAATGGTCGGACAAGAAGCTATTGCCACTCGTCAGTCGTGTGCGGATATTACAAGGCCATTTATTAGGAAAGCTACTAACACTAGGGTTCGATCTGAATGTTGAGGCACAATTAGATGCGGTGACCTTAGAGATTATCAAAACTTCTGAGATAGAAGGTGAGACGCTAAATGATGAGCAGGTTCGTTCTTCAGTTGCGCGGCACTTAGGGCTGGATAATGCAAGTATGCCAACCACTACTCGTGAGATCGATGCAGTGGTAGAGATGATGCTAAGTGCCACCTATCACTATCAAAAGCCACTATTATTAGGTGACTTACTCGGATGGCATCGAGCATTATTTCCAGATGGATATAGTGGGCTTTATCGTATTCAAGCAGGCAGTATCCGTGATGATAGTAAAGGGCCTATGCAAGTAGTGTCTGGTAGGTATGGTCGCGAGCGGGTTCATTTTGTTGCTCCGAGTGCGGATAGGTTGCCAGATGAGCTAGACAAATTTTTATTGTGGTTTAACACTTCGCCAAATAAGCAAGAAGATATAGATTTGGTCATAAAAGCAGGTATTGCTCATTTATGGTTTGTGACTTTGCATCCATTCGATGATGGAAATGGACGACTAACACGAGCACTCACAGAACGAATGCTGGCAAAAAGCGATAACAGTGCCCAACGCTTTTATAGTATGTCAGCGCAAATCCTTAAACAGCGTAATGACTACTACAAAATACTAGAGCGTACGCAAAAAGGTGATAAAGATATCACGGATTGGTTGATGTGGTTTTTACAAACGCTAGAGCAATCCCTCATTGTAGCTCAAGAAACTACAGATAAAATTATCAATAAGGCAGGCTTTTGGCAGACGCATCGACAGCATGCTTTAAATGATAGGCAGGTGAAGATGTTAAATATTTTGCTGACTGATTTTTATGGCAAACTCACCACTAAAAAATGGGCGACCATGACTAAGTGTTCTATAGACACGGCACTAAGAGATATTAATGATTTAATAGAGAAGGATATGATGCAAAAATCTGGGGCATCGGGACGCAGTACGAGTTATGAGTTGATTTTATGATAAAAATAGTATTTTTTAATTCCGCTATGACAGCAAGAAAGTATTCAAATAAGCCGTAATAAAGACAACCCATTCAGTGACCTAATATGAGTGGTTTCTTTACATCAGTCTATTAATAGATTTGAAGTATGAAATAGCTGGTTCTGCTAGGGTATACATAACAGTGTGTTTTTTGAGGATGTTTTTTACGGTGTGATGATAAACTTTAGCGCTAAATTATGAATGACTAAAGAGGTAAGTTTTTTGTCTGAATTAAAAACAGTTGGGCTTTTTGCCATTACTGCATTAGCAGAGATTGTAGGTTGCTATTTGCCATACTTATGGCTGAGAGAAGGTAAGTCAATATGGCTACTTGTCCCTAGTGCGCTTAGTTTGGTCGCTTTTGTATGGTTGCTGACTTTACATCCAACCGCCGTTGGCAGAGTTTATGCCGCCTACGGTGGGGTGTATGTAACAATGGCAATTCTATGGTTATGGACTGTTGATGGTATTCGACCAACGACATGGGACATATTAGGTACAGCAGTGGCACTTCTAGGTATGGCTATTATTATGTTTGCACCGCGCAATACATAGGATACGGTTGTTTTAACCATCACGTACTAAAAACTCCAATAGAGTGGGAACATTCTCTCTAGCACTGCGTCCAGCACCAATCAGAGTGGCAGAACCTGGGCTTGCCCAGTCACCATAACCAAACAACCATAACCGAGGCTCCTTGACCGCTTGCCCATCTTTAACTTGCACTTTTCCATCAGCTTCAAGGACATTTAAAGGTGCTAGATGGTCAAGATTTGGTTCAAACCCAGTACACCAAATAACGGCATCTATCGTTTCTTCACTACCATCAGCCCAAATGACGCCTTGTTGAGTAAATTGGCTGAACATAGGTACTGAATGTAAGATACCTTTGTCACGTGCCGCCTTGACGGGAGGCACCATGACGATATCACCGATACCGCCCTCAGGATCACCATTATTGCTGCCAGTAATACGTGCTGTTGCTCTTTCAAACAGGACACGTCCATCGACATCATCGGTTAAAAATAATGGGGGCTCACGTGTTACCCAGCTGGCGTTAGCCACTTGAGCCAGCTCCGCATAGATTTGTGCACCTGAATTACCACCACCTACTACCAAGACGCGCTTATTTCTGTAGGCGTCTGGGCCTTCATAATGCGCGGAGTGGCGTTGCTCCCCAAGATACGCTTGCTGACCTTTGGTAGAAGGAATTATAGGATTGCTCCACGTTCCCGTTGCGCTCACGACGGTTTTTGCCAACCATGTAAAACTTCCATCAGTCACCCGTAAGCAATTGTTTTTATCATCACGCTGTACGCTTTGGACTTGATAAGGTCGGTAGATTGGTAACTTATAATGTTGTTCGTAGTCAGCAAGGTAATGGATGACCTCATCTCGACGGGGATACTCGCCATCTTTTGCTTTTGGCATAAAGCGAACTGGCAAGGAGCTCATAAGAGCAGGAGAAAATAGGCGTAACGATGGCCAAGTATGCTGCCACGCGCCACCACTTTGGTCTTGATTGTCAAGAATGATGAAGTCAAGTTTCGCACGTCTCAGATAATAGCCAACGGCTAAACCAGCTTGACCACCGCTGAGCTATGCTGAATAAACCGTAGAGATAAACTTGGTAAACTAAGCACAATAACAGGAGTTTATCATGACCAAGAAAATCAGAACCTACAGTGACGAATTTAAAGCCGAGGCCGTCAAGAAGATAGCAGACAACAACGGCAATATCTCAGCCACTGCAAAGCAGCTTGGCATTGCCATGCAGACCTTATCTAATTGGCAGAACAAAGCCAACCAAGGCAAGCTTGTAGGAACAGAGCAGTACGATCCACAGCTCATAGCCGTGATTGAAGAGAACAAACGCCTCAAACGACAGCTTAAAATAGCCGAAGAGGAACGAGAGATATTAAAAAAGGCGACGGCGTACTTCGCGAATGAGGGACGTTAAGAAACAGTCTGGGAGACTGTTTTAGTGACGCAAGGCGAAGGACTATGCCCGCAGTGACAGTTAGTCAGGTACGCCTTTATCAAAGACAATCAGCAGATATTTAGCATCACTACTATGTGCCATGTATTGAAGATTAAGCCGTCAAGCTACTACGATTGGCTGAGTCGTGATATCAGCGAACAGCAGGTACACCGCAATCAGTGCGAACTATTAGTTAAAGCCGCTCACAGTGAAACTAAAGGGCGCTATGGTGTTGAGCGCCTGCATGCGCATCTAAATAGACAAGGACATGATATCAGTCCTTACATGGTTAGAAGCATCAAAGAGGAACACGGCATTAAATGTCGTCGTCATAAGCGCTTTAAGGTCACCACTGACTCAAACCATAATAAGCTTGTCTATCCAAACGTGTTGGATCAGCAGTTTGATGCTAAGCGTCCTAATGAGTCTTGGGTCAGTGACATCACCTATATCTGGACTGCTGAGGGCTGGTTGTATTTGGCTGGAGTGAAAGATTTATACACCAAAGAGCTTGTTGGTTATGCCATCAACAAACGCATGACTGCTGACTTAGTATGCCGTGCACTCAATATGGCAATTAAAAATAAACGACCCAGCAAAGGGCTAATCGTTCACTCTGATAGAGGTAGTCAATACTGTAGCCACGCGTATCATAAGATCATTAAACAGCACCATTTTACAGGCTCGATGAGCGGCAAAGGGAATTGTTACGACAATGCTCCGATAGAAAGCTTCTGGGGCACATTAAAGAATGAGCTGGTATATCACCAAGACTATAAAACAAGGTTTGTAGCCATCAGAGATATCATTGGATATATTGAGCTGTACTACAACCAGACTAGGATTCAAAAGGGCTTGGGCTACAAATCACCAAGACAAGTGTGGTCTGATTATTATCGTCAGGCTGCGTAATTAAAATCTCCCAAGTTTAAGTCTACGGGATTGACGGCAGGGGTCAATGTACTGTATATATGCAAATAGAACTATAGCTGTCAGGGTCATTGAAAAACAACATATAAATCCATCTGCTTGTTAATTTAAAAATATTACCTATCAAAAAAATGGAAGTCTGGTTAATACTATGAACAAGATACTTAGAAAGAATATAGTTGCTATTATTTTACCAATAACATTGCTTGGCATGCCTTCTTGTGCTGTCATTGGTGGTGCTGATAGTGAAGGCTATACCCAGCATGTTGATGGCGTTATGTGGAACAATAAAAAAAGTATTGACTTCAAAGAGGTGCTCAAGCAAGAAGTGGCGTCTGATAAGACTCGATTAGTATTTATACGGAAGAACGATAATCATTCTGAGCAAACAAGTACCAATATCTCCATCAACAACAGGTTTCAAGTCAGTTTGCATGCGAACAACTACACGGTGGTGGACTCTTGTACTGGAAGTAATCAGTTGAGTGCTCAGGCGACTGGTTTTAAAAATAATAACTTATTGGCAGATAAGCAAGATTATCAGTTACAAGGTGGTCAAACGTACTTTTTTTATGTCGAAATGGACGGAACAGGCGAGAGCACACTGACGCAGATAACGCCTGACAGTGCATCACCGCTATTAGCAAATAAGTCCTATCAGTCTCATCAAATTAGTCGTGTCGTAACGAATTGCCCAGCACCTGTCGCTGCTATGCCCACTGTGATACCACCTTTAACAGTAGAAAAAGAAACACCAGTGCTAACTGAAAAAGTGACGATTGATCTTGAGGTATTATTTGAGACGGATAAGGCGGTCGTACGGCCAGAGTATTATGCCAAAGTAGCTGAGTTGGCTGAATTTATGACCCAGTACCCTAATACGGTAGTAACCATCGAGGGGCATACTGATAGCCGAGGCAAAGATAGCTATAACCAAACTTTATCCCAACGTCGTGTTAATGCGGTAAAAGAAGTATTGATCTCGCAGTTTGGAGTCGCAGAAGATCGTTTAACTGCCATTGGTTATGGCGAGTCGCAGCCAAGAGCAAGCAACGACACAGTAGAAGGTAGGCAGCTCAATCGCCGAGTGGTTGCTGTGGTCGAAGAAAACCTAGCTAAGCCATGAGTTTTTAGCGATTTAGACATCCTAATACATAAGACTGTAAAGTTTTAAAATTTTGATTGAAGAATATAAGAGATAAAAATGAATACGATTATTGTGAAGACAAATGATGCGACTCAAACCATAGATCAAGTACAAGTCGTGACCAAGGACGGTAAGCCTACCATTATTAAAGCTATGGATAAGGTGAATTATGAGTTTCATGATACTGCTATCGGTCGAGCGCCTAACCATATCATCACTAAACGTCTGAAAAATGACTTACATGTTTCATTTGAAGAAGAAGGTCAAGAAAGCGACCTTATTATACAAGGTTTTTACGATAACCCAGACAGTGCGCTACTTGGTATCGCTGAAGATGGAGAATACTATTATTATATTCCAGATACTGGTGAGACCTATGATTATGTGACTCAACTGGAAGTCGGTGATGTCGAAGGTCAGGCGCTCGGCGGTACAGAGTATGTTGCAGTTGTACCTTGGTGGATACCAGCGGCTGCTGGCGTTGGATTGGTTGGTATAGTCGCTGCTAGTAGTAGCAGCTCAAACGATAGTGGTGGTGTCACTCCTCCTGTTAATCAGGCGCCTGTTGCTGAAGACGATGTCGTAAAAGGTGAAACAGGTCAGCCTGTCACTATCGACGTAATGGCAAATGATATTGATCCTGAAAAAGACTTAGACCCTACCAGTGTCAAGCTGATCGATCCTACCACAGGTGATGAAGTCACTAGCATCACTGTGCCTGGCGAAGGTGAGTGGATAGTTGATCCTACGACTGGCAAAGTCACTTTTACACCAGAGCCAGGTTTTAGCAATGATCCCACACCTATTGAATATGTTGTTTCTGACAATGCTGGATTAAAGTCCAATCAAGCGACCATTACCGTTGACTATCCAGGCGTAGTAAGCATCACAGGCACGACCAGCTTGAATGAAACCGCTGTTGATGGCAGTGCCAATGAAGCGACTTATACCGTAAGTATTAGCAACCCAAGTACGGAAGATACGGTGATTGAAGTCACCATTAGTGATGGCAGCACCGAAGGTTCCGCTGACTATACCGCACCTGTCACCCAGAAAGTCACCATTCCAGCAGGTCAAACTACGGTTGACATCAGCGTACCGATTGTAGATGACAACCTATTTGAAGAACCCGAGGACTTTACCGTTACCGTTACTGATATCACTTCAGGTACGGCAACGATTGGCCCTGATGACAGCGTCAACACCACCATCTATGATGATGGCACCACCGATGGTGAAACACCTGTTGATCCTGCCGATCCAAGTATGGGTGATGACACGCCAGTAGTATCTATTACCGCCACCAAACCTGAAGCCGTTGAAGGCGAGGCTGGTAATGACACCTTAGCGTTCACCGTCTCTCAGAACAACGTTAGTAACTTTGACAGCACCGTTGACGTTAAGCTAAATAGCGGCGATAGCGACATTGATGCCGCTGATATCTCAAGCATCGTCTACACAGATGAGAACGGTACTGAGATCACCTTATCGACCCAGGCTCAGATCCAAGACTTCCTCACCAATGGCGCAAGCGTCAAAATTGCAGCGGGTCAAACCAAAGCCCCAGTCATCATCATTACGGTGGCGGATGATGATGTTTATGAACAATCAGAAGACTTAGTACTGGATATCAGCAATGCACAGAACGCCACTATTGGCACGGACAGTGCGACCGGTACCATCCTTGACGAATCTGATGATCCAAATGATCCAGGCACCCCACAAGAAGGCGACCGTCCGACCGTTAGCATTGCTGCGAGCAAAGATACTGCCATAGAAGGCGAGGACAACACCTTAGAATACACCGTTGCACAGGACAACCTAAGCAACCTTGCCACTACAGTCACTGTCAAAGTGGCGACGGGCAGCAGCGAGGTTGAAGCGGCGGACATTGCTTCTATTGGCTACATTGATGCCACAGGCAGTCCTGTGACCATTACCGACAGCGCCGCCATCGAAGCGTTACTAGATGGCACCACCACCTTGCAAGTCAAAGTACCTGCAGGTAGTACAGCTGCGCCTAAAATTACGGTTATCGTCAAAGATGATGCCATCTATGAGGACAGCGAGCAGCTGAGCTTTGTTATCGACAGTGCTGATAATGCCGATATCGACAGCACTGTTGCCACTGGCAGCATTGTTGATGAAGACCGAGTAGCTGGTAGTGAAGATCGCTTAGGCGACTTTAATGATGGTGATGAAGCGCAGAGCACCGATCAAGGTCAGCCTGTGAGTGGCAACTTACTGGATAACACCTCAGAGACCGATCCGAGCATCAGCCTGAGTGTCTCGAACGTGCAAGTGGATACCGATGGCGATAGCGTACTAGACACCATCCCAACAGATGGCACCCCAACCGCCATCACCGATGTCAATGGCGACCCGATTGGCAGCATTACCGTTAATGCTAATGGTGACTACACCTTTACCCCAGATGCTGACTTTACCGGTGACGTTCCTGTGATTGGCTATGACGTGGTTGATGCAGATAGCGGTGATGTGCTAGATAGCTCTAAGCTTGAGATCACAGTTAACGCAGTTGCAGTGGTTGTTAATCTGGGAGTTACGAAAGCTGAGGCGATTGAGACCACAGACAACAGTGACACGCTTGAATTTGCAGTTACTCAAGCGTTCAAGAGCGATAAAGACACCACGGTTAAAGTACAACTAGACAAGGTTGGCAGCGCCGGTATCACGGCAAGTGATATTGCAAGCATCACTTATACAGATGCAACAGGTGAGGTGACCCTAACAGACCCATCTGCTATTGAAAGCTTCTTAACCAATGGTGCAGCCGTTGTGATAACAGCGGGCAGTAAAGAGGTGCCAGTTGTCTTTGAAATTGCAGACGACAGTGTTTATGAAGGACAAGAGACACTAACCTTAAATATTAGTGATGCCCGTAATGATAATGGTGCAAGCATTGGTGATAATGCTCAGTCAGGTACTATTAATGATGAAGATGGCACAGACCCTCTAAATCCACTAGATAGCGTCACGGTATCTATCGTAGATACGATTGATACGGTTAATGAAGGCGATACTGGCAGCTTCCTAGTTGAATTGCGTGACGCTAATGGTGATCTGATTAACGCGATTACCGATGTCACTGTAGAAGTGACTTATAGTGGTGTTGCTGCAAACGGTGATGACTTCACTGGCAGCGCGACAGTGACAATCCCAGCAGGTTCAAGTAGCTTTAATCTTGACTTGCAGACCCTTGCAGATAACCTAGTTGAAGGCGATGAGATTGTAAATATCACTATCTCAAATCCGCAAGGTGGCGGCTTTGAAGCCATTGAGGTTGATGCCAACGCTGACACTGCAGACATGACCATTGTTGATATAGACACAGCTGAGATTACTGTGGGTGATGCGGTGGCCGTTGAAGGTGGAGACTTAGTTCATACCATCACCATCTCAACACCAAGTGATAAAGCTGAGACGTATGTCTTTAGCATTACTGAAGGTACAGCGACTGAAGGCGCTGACTACACCAATGCGCCCGTCTTTAGCAACCCAGACATTGTTTATGACCAAGCTGCCGGCACTATCACCGTACCAGCGGGCGTTACTGAATTTACGGTTAGCTATCCAACCATTGATGACAACATTGCTGATGATGGTGAGACCACCACAGTAACTGTTGACGGTAAGACTGGCACAGGCACCATCAACGACGAAGATGGCACAGATCCTATGAATCCGGTAGAGGGTGTGACTGTTTCTATCGTAGACAATGTTGACACTGTTAACGAAGGTGACACTGGTAGCTTCCTAGTTGAATTGCGCGACGCTAATGGCGATGTGATTAACGCGATTACCGATATCACTGTAGAAGTGACTTATAGTGGCGTTGCTGCAAACGGTGATGACTTCACTGGCAGCGCGACAGTGACAATCCCAGCAGGTTCAAGCTCAGCGCCTCTTGATTTAGTAACGATTCAAGATCAGCTGTCAGAGGGTGATGAGATTGTGAATATCACTATCTCAAATCCGCAAGGTGGCGGCTTTGAAGCCATTGAGGTTGATGCTAACTCTGACACAGCAGACATGACCATTATTGATGGAGATAAGTCTGTTGTTGATATCAACGCAACGAAAGAGACAGCGATTGAGGGTGTAGACAACACCTTGATCTTCACTGTATCACAGCAAACAAAGAGTGACTCAGACACCACAGTACTTGTAAAACTAAATCAAACAGATAGTAATATCGAGCCGCAAGACATTTATGCTATTAGCTATACTAAAGCTGATGGCACACCAGTGACCTTAACGGATCCTGTTGATATTGCTTACTTCCTGAAGAATGGTGATACGGTTACTATTCCAGCCGGTCAAGACAAAGCACCTGTAATTACAGTGATTGTTGCAGACGATGCTATCTATGAGAAATCAGAAGACATGGTGCTTGAGATCAGTAACCCTGTCTCTGCAGGTAATGGCATTGTTGAGATTGGTCAAGCATCTGACACGGGTACCATTTATGATGAAGACCGAGACCAACAAGGTGATCAGCTAGGCGACTTTAATGATGGTGATGAGACGGAAGTTACCGATCAAGGTCAGCCAGTTGACGGCAATCTATTAGGCAACGCGTCTGAGACAGATGCTGACATCACGTTGAACGTTAATAATGTTCAAGTAGACATTGATGGTGATGGCACCCCTGATGAGATTACTGTTGGCACACCAGTTGATATCGTTGACGCTGATGACAATCCGGTAGGCTCTCTAACAGTGAGCCCTGATGGCAGCTACACCTTCACGCCAGATGGCGACTTTACCGGTGACGTTCC
>NZ_AYXN01000029.1:0-107435 GCF_000511655.1 Psychrobacter sp. TB15 | reverse complement strand
TTTAGTTTGTTCTCAATGTCCTGTATTTCATTATCAGAGACTTGTCTAAAGTCACAACCCTTAGGCAAGTACTCTCTGATAAGGCCATTGGTATTCTCGTTGGTTCCTCGCTGCCATGACGCATAAGCATCGGCAAAGAAGAAAGGGCTAAAGAGCTTTTGTTTCACCTTCTTATGCTGAGCAAACTCTTTACCATTGTCAGAGGTAATGGTCTTAACCTGCAACCTCACTGGCGCTAAGAGTTCTATCATTGCCTCTGATACTTGCTGTGCTGTTTTATGACCCACACGCTTCATCTTCAGCAGCCCCGTTTTACGTTCAACGAGCGTGACAATCGCTTGCTTGTGATGCTGACCGATAACGGTATCCGCTTCCCAATCTCCAATACGTGAGCGTTCTTCAACAATACAAGGGCGCTCATGAATCGAGACTCTGTCATTGATACGGCCTCGAGTCTCAGCGGTTAGACGCTGCCGGTATGGTTTTCCTTTACGTCTGAGACACTGCCACAATGTACCGCCCTGCCTCTTATCACGCCAAATATAGCGATAAATGCTCATATGACTGATACCAGCATGAACGCCAGATATTTGCTCAGGACTCCAGTTCTCTTTAAGCTTGTCTGTCACCCATGCCCAGAGGTCAGTCACAATAGTTGTGGCGTTGTTAGCCCGTCTGTCACAAGCCTTGTTATTAGCATGCTTTGCTCGGTAACCTCGTAGGCTTTTATTACGCCTAAGCTCTCTTGATATGGTACTGGGACTTCTGTTTAACACCCTCGCTATAAAATTAATACTATGTTTTGCCCCTTTAAGGGCATAAATCTGGTATCGTTCACCTAGGCTTAGATGTGTATAGCTCATGGTTGCAATCTCACTTTGGTCGGTGGATAAAAACTTTGATGCTAGCGCATCTAGGTCTTTTTTTCACCTTGCATTTGGTATTGCACTTCATGTGTTAATCTAAGTAACAATAAACTCTTTACCTGCTGTCCAGATCACCACCAAACTGATCAAAAATAAAATAATATAGTGGCAAATATCGACGAACTCTCTGCCAATATGCTGTAAACGCTCATGAAGATCTACATTTTTTTTAGACATGTGGGAACCTATCAACTTTTTGTTTGGTTGATTTGGTCTGATAATCTATAGCATCAGACGCCTTATCTATGAGCAATGAATATTCGAATCTATCATTTATTTAATCGTTGTACCAGTCTACAAACCTGCAGCCTTTTCTGCAGCTTCAACGGTTTGGCGAATCAAGGTATTGATCGTCATTGGCCCGACACCGCCTGGTACTGGCGTATAGGCACTAGCAATATCAGCCACGCCCGTCATCTCGATATCACCAACGCCGCCGTTATCCGTAGGATGGAAGCCGGCATCGACCACTACCGCGCCGGGTTTAATCCACTCGGCTTTAATCAGCTCAGGTACGCCGACCGCGCCAACGACAATATCAGCGCGCTGTACATGCGCTTGCAAATCTTCGGTTCTTGAATGGCAAATCGTCACAGTACAATTCGCATTTAATAGCATCATCGCCATCGGCTTACCTAAGATCGGACTACGCCCGACCACCACAGCCTGCTTACCGGATAGCTCGATATCATAGTGCGCTAGCAGATGCATGATGCCCTGCGGCGTACAAGAGCCATATGCCGCCTCTCCCATACTCATACGACCAAAACCTAAGCAAGTGACGCCATCAACATCTTTTGCCAAGTCGATTTGCTCAAAACAAGCACGCTCATCGATATGCGCAGGTACAGGGTGCTGTAATAAAATACCATGTACATCTGGATTATTATTGAGCTCGTCAATTTTTGCTTTGAGCTGCTCGGTGGTGGTTTCGGATGGCAGCTCCACCTTGATTGAGTCCATACCGATACGCTTGCAAGCATTGCCTTTCATACGTACATAAGTGGCGGAGGCAGGATCGGCACCGACCAAAATCGTCGCAAGGCTTGGGGTACGTCCCGTCTTATCCTTGAGCGTAGCCACGCGCTGGCTCAGAGACTGCTCTATCTGTTTGGCGAGCGCTTTGCCATCTAACAGCGTAGCGGATTTTTGCTCAGTTGATGGCTGAGTAGTGTTTGACGCACTTGACATGATAACTCCAAAGTTTTGGCGATGAACAGAAAGGAAACCCGTATAATTCACGCGTGATATTGTACCTCTGTTACAGTCAAAAGCCTACCCACTTATACCTATTAAAATGCCTTTCATAAGCTTAGCTGCTTTTTTATATCCAAGTTATATCCAAGTTATATCCAAGTTACATTGAAGCTTATTTAACACGCATTAAGCCTTTTTATCCCTTCTCACATTACTTACTAAGAGTGTCAGTAATAGTGCATATATTAAGATTTGCAGTAAGAGCTGAGCTTGCGATTCTTGCATTCTCACAAAGTTAAGCGAAGAAAAGTTAACTGGGCGGTCAATAGATTTGAAGTTACATCTGTGTTAGGTTATTGACACAAAAATCAAATACTAATGGTCTACTCCTTTGGTATTTATCTTTTTTAAGTTTCTATCTATGTCAGTTTATGACGTCAATGATAATTATAGTGAGGTGCGAATTTGCAAAACGAGTCACTGTTTCAATTTTCGGCGCTAACTGTTATTTTACTGTTAGTCGCTTTTTATGGGGGTACTTACTTACTCTCTTTACTGATCAAAAAAGACAAAGAATCGACCAGTGGGTTTATGGTCGCAGGGCACGGCGTTGGTTTCGGTATGGGCGCCGCTAGTATGACCGCCACTTGGATTTGGGCAGCCTCCTTTTATGCTGCGGCCACTTCTGGTTATAAATACGGTGTGTCCGGTCCGATTCATTATGGCTTTTGGGGCGCATTGATGATTTTATTCATCTACCCATTTGGCATGCGCTTTCGCGAACTGGCCCCTAACGGTCACACTTTAGGTGAGCTTATTCACGCCCGCCACGGCTCATCAAGCCAATTGATTTTAGCCATATCTAACCTTATGGGCAGCTTAATTAGCTTGATGGTCAACTTCACCGCCGCCGGCGCCTTAGTTTCCGTACTCTCACCGTTATCGTTTCAGACCGGTGTACTTATCGCTGGTATCGGCGTCTTAAGCTATACGCTAACCTCAGGCTTTCGAGCATCTGTCTTTACCGATTTCGCTCAGCTTGTCGCCTTAATGGCTATCGGCGTGGTAATTATTCCGGCTGTATTGTTCTCTATGGGTGGTCCTAGCGTCATGGTAGAAGGGCTGTCCAATCTAACTCTTGAGCAGCAAGACTTCTTTTCATCAGAAGCTTTCTTGCAGCAAGGTGCGCCTTTCTTCGTCGCGGTATTAGCATATGCTATCGGTAACCAGACGATTACCCAAAGGCTATTCGCCATTGATCAAGACAAAATCAAACCCACCTTTGTTACTGCCACTATCGGTTACGCAGGTATCGTCATCGGTCTAGGTATGATAGGTCTAATGGCTTTGACCATCGGTGTCGATCCGCTAAATGGCGATATGAATAATCTGATTCCGCAAATGGTCAGCACTTATCTGCATCCGATATTTATTGCGCTGTTCTTTATTTTAGTTATCGGCTCATTATCTTCAACGGCAGATTCTGATTTGTCTGCATTATCGACGATTATGATGGCGGACGTCTACGGTAAAAACATCGCCAAAAAAGGTCAAGTCAAACCAAGAACGATGATGCTAGTCGGCCGTGGTACGATGATTGTCGCCACCGCTGCTGGTCTGATATTTGCAAGCTTTAAGCTCGATATCTTA
Source organism: Psychrobacter sp. TB15 (assembly GCF_000511655.1). Taxonomy (NCBI): domain Bacteria; kingdom Pseudomonadati; phylum Pseudomonadota; class Gammaproteobacteria; order Moraxellales; family Moraxellaceae; genus Psychrobacter; species Psychrobacter sp. TB15. Next base: position 103,662 of record NZ_AYXN01000029.1, on the reverse strand, counting down.
GTGATGCTCGTATTCGTCGGTGCATTATGGGGCGCGGTCGTCTTCCCGGTCATCGCAAGCGTGTTTTGGAACCGCGTTACCAATGTCGCGTTTACCTCTGCGGTGATTGTCGCCTTGATATTCTTCTGTATCGCTCGTTTTGAGCTGATCCCTATCACAGGTGTTACCGCTCTATTCTTCGAGGCGATGGCGAGTGTTGGCGCAGCTGTCGTTATTGGTCTGATGGTCTTTGGTTTCTTAGGCCGTAAGGCAGGTATGGGTGCAGCCCTGATAACGCTAATCTTGATGTTGATCTTTGCCACTGGCTTCTTACGTGATTATATGGTGTTAGTCGCTTCCCTAACGGCTTATGGCGTTAGTGCGATCGTCTGTACGCTAGTGAGCTTAATGGGTAATGAGCGCTTCGACTTTGATTTAATCAAACAACGCGTCGGTAACTATGATAAAAAAGCTAAGGTCGCCCCCGCCTCTAAGAACCCGTAAGAGGTAGGCTATAAAACTTAGCTTGATATAACTTAGCTTAATTTAGGACGGTTTTGAGTCTATAGCCACTATTGAAAACTGATTTAGTGGCTATGACTGAAACCCTATTTATTAGCCATAAAAAGGAGATAACATGGATAACACTTTTATTTACGGCTTGTATATCCTGATTTGGCCCGCTATCACTTTAGCCGTGCTAGTCTTGATTTGCACTGCAACCTATCGTGATATCAAACGAGCCAAACGCGATAACAAAGATATTGTCTAATCAATGTCATTAAAGCAAGCTAACTGCTTGTATTCGCTCTATTAATTAACACTTGCGTGCGTGCGACGATAAATAAGCACAATTTAGCCAAAAAATAGCTTGTATTTTGAATTAATTTTGCTAATATAGTGACCCTTGGCTGGGTAGCACAGTGGTTATGCAGCGGATTGCAAATCCGTAGACGCCGGTTCGATTCCGACCCCAGCCTCCACTTTTTAGCTCAATTATTGTTAGCGTTATTTTTGATAATTTAGCTCAATTTTGACTTGCATTATTGAGATAACGGCTTATAATAGCGAGCACTTATCTAGTAACTAGATGGTCTATCAGCTAGCTTACTTTTTTAGATAAAACAAGTTTTGCCCGGGTGGTGAAATTGGTAGACACAAGGGATTTAAAATCCCTCGCTCTAACGAGCGTGCCGGTTCAAGTCCGGCTCCGGGTACCATTATAGAAGTACGAAAAACCGCAAACCAACTATGGTCTGCGGTTTTTTTGTGTCTGATACTTTCTTCTATACTGCTTTATTTAGCTTAAGCTATGCACACTGAGTGTACTTATGCAAAGATAAAGCATGAAAAGAAAAGCGATCAGTTTAGACGGAAATATAAACCATCATAACCCTGCAGACAAAACCACACGTCTATAGATAAAAGCTGTCTTCTGCTTATGCAAAAGGCAGCTTTTTGATCCTTAATACTTTTATGTGTAGCTGATAGCTTGTCTAGCCATTCACTCATAGCAAGCTTTCATTATTCATAATTTGCCACTCACTGCTCAACACGACTGCTTCGCATCTAAAGGCTTGTATCCAACAACAATACTTTATTTTTTTTAAACATTGTTTTAAAACTATAAATATTATCTTTATAATCAGTAGTTTATAAATTACAGAAACTATAAAGAACTAGTTATCATCACTAACGGAGAACGGGGATGTTTATGGCAAACTTGTCATTCGAGCCAACTGATAAAGCAGTCTAAACCAAAGTATAGCTCTTCACTAAATTAAGGAGGAAAGGTGACTTCAACCAACTCTTGCGTGAAACAGTTACCTAGCTATATTCAGCCAGAACACTTTGCTGATTATTTATCCGCTCAGCAAAATTACGCTTTGTTTTTGGATTTAGATGGTACTTTGGCAGACTTCACCTTAGATCCCAAAGACAGTGTTATCCCCCAATCAACGATAAAGCTGTTACGACAGATACAGAGCTGCGGCGTTAAAATCGCTATCATCACCGGACGTAGCCTTGCTGAAGCTAAGCAAATGCTCTCCCCTCTAATGCTACCGATTGCTGCTACTCACGGACTAGAAATAACTTTTTATAATAGTACTACTGATGCCAGTACTATGAGCGACGATAAGAAAAGCTTGAATGCTACCGATATCGCCTACGTTAATAGCACTGAGCTTGCTGCAATAAAGCAAGATATCGTCCGATTTAGCTATCCTTATAGCGATCTGAGTATAGAAGATAAACCTTACTCTGTCGCTCTTCATTTTCGAAAAAATCCGGCTTTGGCGGATATAGCTTATAACATTGCGACAAACACCTTAAAAAACCACTCTGATTGGGAATTAAAACCTGGCAAATATGTCTGGGAGATAGCACCAAAAGGCGCTAATAAGGGTACCGCGATTGTCAGCTTACTAAAAAAAATGAGTGCTAATAATGAGCTTTGCCCTATCTTTATCGGTGATGATGTTACTGATGAAGCAGGTTTTATCGCTGTACAGGAGGTATGTAGCTCAACAGGAAAAGATCATAAAGTAAAAGGCATGGGTATTAAAGTGGGTAGTGAAACAAGCTGTGCCCGTTATCGCGTTAATGATATCTTTGAGGTCACCGTTTTACTCAGCAGCTTTTTAAGATTTTGCCAAACCTACTATGCTCCATCGTTTGCTATAGCAGACGTTAATTCCTCACTAGTACAGACAATAGGAGGTCAGTGATATGAGCCGCTTAATTGTCTTATCTAACCGTGTAAAGACGCCCGATAACCAACCTATGGCAGGGGGGCTTGCGGTAGCATTGCAAGATATTTTACAAGGAAACTCAGTTATCTGGATGGGCTGGAATGGTGACATTACCGAGAGCTGCAATGACGGTACTGACAATGAGTTTAGCAGTAATAAAAATAAAGCTTCAGTAGATAATGAGCGGTTACTTGCCGACACTTCTCTGACCTATATGACCACAGCATTCACCAGTGAGCAATATCGGCAATTCTACTGCGGCTTTGCCAATAGTGTGCTGTGGTTATTATTGCATGAACGCCCTGAACTCATGAACCAAGCTGCTGATGACTATCAGGGTTACCAAGAGGTGAATCGGCTTTTTGCTCATAAAATCAAACAAGTGATTGAGCCTGATGATGTGATTTGGGTACATGACTATCACTTTTTGAGTGTGGCCTACCATTGCCGAAGTCTCGGTATCACTAATCGTATAGGCTTTTTTTTACACATTCCATTTGCTCCCCTAGCGTTTTGGCAACAGCTTGACCAAAGTGCTGAGCTGATCCATCACCTTGCCCATTATGATGTGCTCGGTACACAGACTGAGCATGATAAGGCCAACTGTTTAGCGGTTTTACAACATTACTTAAACCGGCGCTTATTATCAAACAACCCTTTAACCCACGTACCTAAAGATATCTTAGCGACAAAGGATAGTTTTATTAGCGCCTATACACCAGCTGTCAAAGAGTTGCTAATTCAGTTAGATATAAAACCTGAGCATTCGTTAATAGTTAATGCCTACCCCATCGGCGTCAACGTCACAAAGATACAGCAACAGGTCGGGCATTTGTGGTCGCCTTCATTATCTGCCGATAAATCGAATAACCTTAAAACGCCTATAAAGCCTGCGGCTCAGCAGATTATCGCGGTAGATAGGATTGATTATTCAAAAGGACTATTGAAGCGTTTTTCGGCGTATCGCTCTTTTTTGCAGCAATACCCCAGTTATCAAACCCAGCTACAATTAAAACAAATTGCTTGTCCTAGCCGCTTAGACTTACCCGCTTACCAGCATCTCTACGATACGGTCAAAGTAGCTATTGCTAAGGCCAATCAGCAGCTTGCAACTAGCATGGATAAGACAGATAGCTTTGATCCTAAAACTTACAAAACTAATAGAGCGATGACTGACTGGCAGGCGATTGACTATAGTGAAAAGGTGCTAGATCACAAGGCTTTGATGATGCTGTTTTTGCAAAGTGATGTTGGCTGGGTCAATTCGCTCAAAGATGGTATGAACTTAGTGGCAAAAGAGTATATCGCAGCGCAAAATCCTGATGACCCTGGGGTGTTATTGCTCTCACGTTATGCAGGAGCAGCTGAGCAAATGCAAGATGCAGTCATTATCGATCCGCTACAACCTGCAAGTATCATTCAAGGATTAAGAGTAGCTTTGACTATGCCACTTGGCGAGCGAAAACTTCGCTATCAAAAACTACTGCAAGGGCTACAGCGAGATGACTTGCAAGCTTGGCAACAACGCTTTTTAGATGACTTATATAAGGATAACGGGCAGCAAACACCAAGCTTGAGTCCTGAACAAAGCGAACTACCTGAATCACAATGATAACTAGGAGATTTTCATGCTAGCGCCAGAGCCAAAACCCCCCTTATTATTAGCGATTAAAGACAGTATAGAAAATATCATACTCGCTAATAGGCAAGCTACGAACGCTTTTAGTTTAACTGATGAGTTACGTCATGACATCTTAAGCACTTTAGTCACTTATAGCGATAGAATCCCGCATCCAGCAAGTGGTGCCTCTAATACAAATAGTCGCTCATCGAACACTTTAATTCGCTGGCAGATTTTGGCGTACGTCGCAGGGATTGATTTAACGATTGCCAAATGGTTCGAATCGCATTTAGATGCTTTAAGTATCTTACGTGAAATTGGCTACGATCAGACGGCTGAAGGGTTATGGGCAGTGTGGGCAGCAGAAGGTCATCCTGATCCTATACGCTATGAGCAAGGTAAAGTGAGCGGCACAAAAGCGTGGTGCTCTGGTGCTAATAGTGTCGATTACGGCTTACTCACTTATCGCGACGAGCAGGGTCAGTCCTGTTTGCTGATCATAAATATGCATCAACAAGGCATTAGTATTGATAACAGCGCATGGCAAGCGGTAGGCATGCAAGCGACTGATACCGCTACTATCCAATTCAATGAGGTGACAGCCCATAACGTAGGCACGGCAGACGCCTATTTAGATCGAGTGGGTTTTTGGCATGGAGCCGCTGGCGTTGCAGCTTGTTGGTATGGGGCAAGCGCAGTAATAGCTGGTTACTTGATAACGGCTTATCAACAAAAACCAAACGATTATAAAGCTATGTATTTAGGACAAGTCAGTACAGCATTAGCAGTCACTCAGCAGTATTTTTATCATATTGCTGAGCTGCTGGATACTCAGCCGCAAAGCAGTCATGAGCTAGCTATTCGTCAGTTAAGAGCGCACGTCGAGCAACTAGCGCGGCAAGTCATAGAAGTCACTGGACAGGCTTTAGGTGCAGCGCCATTTTGTAATAATGCGCATTTTGCAAGATTAGCAGCAGATCTGCCTGTCTTTATTCGCCAAAGTCACGGCGCTTTTGACTGGCAACAGATCGGTAAGCTGGCTGGTGCGTCCACACACTCCTTATGTAAAAACGATTTGCTTAAGCAGGCAAGCTTATGGCAACTATAATGTTGAACAACGATGACGCTTTAGAAGATAGTCGTAATAATATTCATCCTATTGTTGGTGACCGCATCATTACAGGTGACGGCACCAGTCAGGACGCTTGGCAGAATTGGGCAGGGCTGCATAACATGCCGCGACTAGACGTGGCCACTAACTTCTCTTCACAGCAGCGAGTGTGTATTTTTGCACCCCATCCTGATGATGAAATCCTGGGCTGCGGCGGTCTACTACAACAGCTTGCCGCCAATGGTAATCATATTATATTGGTACATGTGACCAACGGCACACAAAGTCATCCTAATTCGCAGATTTACTCCCCAGCAAAACTCAATACCATCCGCCCACAAGAGAGTCTAGAAGCGCTTAAAGTGTTAGGTATCGATCATCAGGTCACGATTATTAGCCTAGATTTGACGGATGGTGAGGTGTTCGCTCAGCAGGCACAGTTCTATAAAAAACTAGCTGCTATTATCCAACCTGACGATGTTCTAGTGACGCCTTTCGTACATGACGGTCATCCTGATCATGAAGCTACGGGACAGGTCGTGGCCACATTTGCTAAACAACAGCAATTAGCTTGTTATCAAGTATTCATTTGGGCTTGGCACTGGGCTGAGCCTGCCGATAATCGTATTCCGTGGAGCCGCGCGATTAAAGTCGACTTGAGCGCTGAGCAATTACAACGCAAAACCGAAGCGATCGCTTGTTTTAAGAGTCAAATCGAGAGTGATACAAGTACCGGTAATCCGCCTATCCTATCGGCACAGACTATTGCTAGAATCAGCCAACTATGGGAGGTTTATTTATATGAGCCTAATGTCTAAATCTACTTTGCTAGTCGATACTGATCATCAGACTGATACCTATTCAGAGACTTATTTTGATGCCTTGTATCGCGATAGTAGCGATCCATGGCAGTACCAAACGCGCTGGTATGAGAAGCGCAAGCGCGATATGTGTTTAGCAGTATTGCCGCAAGCTCACTATGTTAGCGCTATAGAGCTTGGCTGTGGTAACGGCGTATTTAGTGAATTGCTGGCTGGGCGCTGTCAAAGCCTTTTAAGTATTGATGGTAATCAAAAAGCGGTGAAACTGGCCAAACAGCGCTTATTGAAGCATTCTAACGTCAAGCTAATACAAGGGGTAATTCCTCAGGCTTTATCAGACGGCCCAACTGCTGACCACCAGACTTATCATTTAATCGTTATTAGTGAGATTTTATACTATTTGCCTTTAACTGATATTGATAAAGTGATTACTTGGATTAAGCAAAGCCTTGCTCCCGGTGGCACCTTACTGTGTTGTCACTGGCGCTATAATATTGACGGCTTTGAGATGACAGGTGAAACTGTACATCACCGTTTACAGCAAGCGTTTAATATAGAGAAAAGTCTAGCTTTTACCCATCAAAGCCAAATAGTAGACAGTGATTTTTTATTAGACGTTTGGCAGCGCTCTGCGCAAACCATCGCTATGCAAGAACAATTAATATAATGAGTTGGGTCAAAGCATGATAACTAGCAAAATCGTCAACGATATAAAAATTGCTATTGTGATTCCGGCTCATAATGAAGCGTCAACTATTATGGATTGTTTGACCTCAGTTCAACTCGCTATTGAACAATTACCCTCCACTATTATTGCCTATCCCCTAGTAGTGCTAGATAGCTGCACCGATGAGACGCTTAGTCTGATCAGAAGTGCCCAGGTTGAATACAAGATTGAATACTTGACTTGTGACTATCGCTGTGTGGGACGAGTGCGAGACTTAGGGCTTTGTCATGCTATTGCCAACGGTGCGAATTGGCTTGCCTGTACCGATGCAGATTCAATGGTATCTGCAGATTGGCTCACGCAGCAAATGGCTCATATTCAGCAGCAGCCGACCGACATGATCTGCGGGGTAGTCAGTGTCAATAGTTGGGCACATTTAAGCAGTCAGACACAACAAGCTTATGAGGCTCATTATCAAGACATCATGGGTCATCGTCACATCCATGGGGCAAACCTCAGCTTTAGTCGTGAAGCCTACCTCGCCGTTGGCGGCTTTAGCCCTTTAGCTTGCCACGAAGATGTCGATTTGGTAAAGAGATTTGAAAATGAAGGCTATGCCATCACTTGGAGTAACAAGGTGCGAGTAACTACTAGCAGCCGCTTACAAGCTCGCGCAAAAGAAGGGTTTGCAGCGTTTTTAGCGAATTTAGAAAGGTCTGATTTACAGTAGCTTCAGCTCATCTTAATTGCCAGTACCTTAAGGACAATGGTGCTAAGTTCTAAGCTAAGAGCCTTCATTTATAAAACAAACGAAAGCAGTTATAGTTTCGCTTGTTTTTTACTTAAGCGCGAGTATCTGATGAATGGATAGTTCAGTTACCGCTAGATTTATCATGTATTTATTATAATTGTATATTATTCATCATTTATTGCACGCCATCTGCGGGGGTTTGATCTAAGTTTGAGTTATTTTCATTGACGTAGACTGTATCATCAACCTCTTGCTCATCCTCTGCCCCGCCTACCGTAGAGTAATACGCCTCAGCATCCTCATCTTCTGTAGAAGTCGTAGTGGTCGTTGTAGCGTCATCCGTATGAACAGGAGTCATTTCGCTAGACTCTATAGTAGTGTTATTTGAGACTGTTTCGCTCGCTTCGGTATCCGTTGTTTTTTCAGTTTCATTGCTGCAAGCCGTTAGTACAACTGTGCTTGCTAATAGAGCCATCGTAAGCTTACTTACTAGTAATTTCTTGCTTAGTAACTGGCTTAGTAACTGGTCCATGTCAATCTCCTCACTGTGGTTAGGCCAAAACTATTAGCCATGCTATTTATTAAAGATTAAGTTGAATGTACTTTTAATTTTAATAATAAATAACTGAACTAGTATGAGGGTTTTGTTTGCTTTCATTAACGATTTGCTAATGCTTTTACTTTATAAATGACAAGCACATCTATACTTCAATACGCCCTAAATACACAATTATTTGCAGAGTGTTATCTATTAAAAATGATTATACTGCCTAGATGCTAGCAATTAAGCCCATAACCCTTCAACATGAAGAGCGCTGGCGTGAATAGTTGGATAATCTGCAAAGCTTAGCTGATAGCCACCCGCCGTATTAGGGTTAATCGTACAAGACGCTCCTAATGGGAAGCTTGCTTTTTGCGCGATATGGCCAAAGCGCATGCCACTATATATCGGTAACCCTGTTAACTTGTGCAACTGACGAACGACAGTTGCTACATCATAGCGCTTATCATAGCTGTCCTCACCAGTTCCAGAAAATGCACCGAACACGATGGCTTGTTGATTTTTGAACACGCCTGCTAGATATAGCTCATAGAGCATACGCTCGATACGATAAGTCTGCTCACCGACGTCTTCTAAAAACACAATGCCGCCATCGATACGCGGTAGATACTCACTGCCTGTCAGTGCCGATACTACGCTCAAATTACCCCCCCAAATCGTTCCCGTTATTGAACGGCTATCGTTATCTGCCAAAATAGGCGGCAGCTTTGGACTGGTAAGATCGGCATTATCGACATCAATAGTAAGATTCGGATCGGTTAAAGCGGCTACAAATTGACGACAACTGATGCGGTCCGGCATGGCTTTACCAAACTCGCTATAGAGCATAGGTCCTGCCAGCGAGCTCATATTGGCTTTGGCGAGCAGCGCACATTGAATCGCGGTAACATCACTGAATCCGGTCAAGATAGTGCCACGCTCTTGCATAACACGGCCTAGCGTCGCCCAATCAACCATCGGCAATAGACGAGAAGCGCCATAACCACCGCGCACGCCAAGCAGCAGTTTTGGTGCGCTAATCGCGCCCGTCGCGATGTTTTGTAAGTCGCTTGCTCGCTGCGCATCAGTGCCAGCGAAACGTAGATACTGACGGCGGGCAACCTCAGGGTTTTGCACTTGCAAGCCAGCACAGGCTACGCGCTGCAATGCCAGCTGGTTGCGAGCATCATGACTGCCGACGTTTGAGCTTGCAAATAATCGCGTTTCGATGGTTGGCTTAATGCACTGTCTTGTCTGGTTTAACTGCTGAGATGGCGACTCAGACCCAGAGACTGCAGACGGTAACTCATCTTTAGTGAGCGCGGTCAGGTTATCAGTCACTAATAAATCGTCATTCGCCAACGCATTCACCATACTTTGGCTCGCTAATAAACTGGCGCTCGCTCCTACGCCCAAATGACGCAAAAACTGTCGGCGGTTGAGCTTAGATACTATTTTCTTAGTCATCACTATCCTACAAACTGTAATCAGACTTAATAAAACGATACATAATACCCTATCTAGTCATTTGGCGCTCAAGCTTACCCTTGCTATAGTAGCTAACAACAGCAACTAGCAAAATAGTGCGTAAAAACCATAATCAACGACAATGAATAAAAAACAAGGATTTTTTATATGAGTGATAAAAATAAAGAAAAAGATGATAAAGGGCTATTAGAAAGTATCAAGCTGATTGTCAGTAAAGAAGATAAAATAAAGGACCAAGTCGAAAGCGATCGCGGACTTGAGCGTTATGCCAAAGATTTACTGTTGCTCATGAGCTTAGTCAAAGACTATTATCAAGGCAATTATCGCAATATTCCTTACAGAACTATTTCAGCGGCAGTGATTGGTCTTCTTTATGTCCTAAACCCTATTGATATTATCCCTGATTTTATTCCTTTTATCGGTCATATCGATGACGCTTTAGTGTTAAAGTTTTGTTTAAAGCGGATGGAAAAGGATCTATCAAAGTACAAAAAATGGAAAAACGAGCAAACGGCAGCTAACGACAAAAATACTAATAAAAATATGGACAGTAAAGAAGACAAAGACTCTAAAGCAAAAGGTAAAGAAGAGAAGAAGTCAGCTAGAAAGGATAAAGATAGCGAGACTGATAAAAAATCATAAGATCATTAACTTTTCATTCTATTATCGCTGCACAATAAAACCACGGCCAATGAGAGTATCTCGTTGGCCGTGGTTTCGTTTGCTTATCTCTATTATTTTAGTGACAGCTATTCTAAGGGCATTTACTCTAGGGACAGCTACTATAAACCGTTAATCTGGGACATGGTAGCTGGACTTTTCTGGATTGAGTCCAAAGGAGAACACAAAGGTTGCAACGAGGCTATTGACGATAATAAAGGCTAGGTCAATATGGATATGCCCTAGCATATAGCGGCCAATCAACCAAGAGACAATCAGCATAACAATAAAAAAACCGCCCATATACCCTAAGATAGCGGGATGCTTTAGATTATAAGGCTGTTCTGGTGTTTCTTTATCTAAGACTTTTGTGCGAATCAACCAGCCTGCGGCATAAGAGAGGCCGCCTAACACCACGTAACTCAAAAAATTCATAATACCTGACTCGATCATTGACCATTTAATTATAGGATATTGCCACGTGCGCTACCGTCGATGTAGCGGCACTGATACTAACTAATATCAGCACTGGCATAAGGTTTAAATACTTTCATCGACGTTATCGATGACGATATTGGCATGCGGATCAGCCAAAATATCAGTATTGACCTCATCGCACTCGACGCGATAAATAGTATTAGCGCCGCGGTAAATATAAGACAAATACTCACTATCGAGCAAAGGGTCGATATTGGCATAAGCAGGTTTAACATGCGCTAACACTAGCACCCTATCAGGACGAGCGATGACCGCATCGACATTATCGGGATCGATCGAGAAGAATGTTGGAATCTCCTCATTGTCTACGACCTCTAATACTTCAGGATCATCCCAAACTCGCCCACTACTGGCAGGCTCTTTCATTTGCATGACCCACTTTCCATTTTGCTCACTGACTTTTATTTGTGCTGGTTCATCAAAGCTTACGGTATAGCATCCTGCAAATATAGAAACATCTGCCTGAGACACTGTAGACTCAACGCTTGTAGCTTCAGGGTCACTATCGCTACAGCCTGCTAGCCATAATACGCTACAGGCGGTTATACTAGTGAGCAAGGTCGTAAAGGATTTACCAATAACATCTGCGCCTTTAGCCATCGTCAAGTCTTCCTACATTATTGTTTTGGATTGGGATTTAAAGAGTGCCGTTATCATTCTAACAGAAAATGTGAGCGCTGCTTTTGAGATCTGTGATGATAGTGTTTTGTGTCTCCCAGTCGCCTTATCGGTTATAGATTTGCTATAATCAAACTCTCTATTTTAACATCGACCTTACTCCCTTACCGCTGAGTTTTTATGTCAGATAATCGTTCCGCCGCCCAAACTAAAGCTATGCAGACGGCTGCGTCTAATAAAGCAGACCCTTTAGCCGCCAAAGCCAATACTACTATCGCTTATACCGACGGCGCTTGTAAAGGCAATCCCGGCGCTGGTGGCTGGGGCGCACATCTTATTTTGAGTAATGGACAAACCAAAGATCTATACGGCGGTGAAGACGCCACCACCAATAACCGTATGGAGCTGATGGGCGCCATACAAGCCTTGCAGCATAGCGCACGCGATATTACCTTAGAGATCTGGACCGACTCAAGCTATGTCAAAAATGGTATTACCGACTGGATTGACGGCTGGAAAAAGCGCGGCTGGAAAACAGCAAGTAAAAAGCCGGTGGCGAATAAAGACTTATGGCAACAGCTTGACGCGCTATGCCAAAATCGTAAGGTAGAATGGCACTGGGTAAAAGGTCATGCCGGACACGCAGGCAATGAAAAAGCCGATGAGCTTGCCAATCTTGGTGTCACAGCCAGTAGTGAGCATGATGATCATTTATCTGCTGATAGTACCGCAAATAGCGCTGATGATAGTCGTAAAAAAAAAGCCGCGACTAATGAGTCTGCGCTTGATAAAGACGACTGGTTAAGCTTTGACCCTTTAGGACTCGATAACTTTGAAGACATTGACGGCATTGATAATGATGATAACGTAGATAGTATGGACAACAGCACTGACGAGCTTGAAGCTGAGGCGGACCCTAGTCCAGACCACATGACTGCAGTTCAATCGACTAGCCAGCCTTATCAGACCGCCGATACTCATTTAGATTTAGATGCCCATTCAAATACTACTTTAAATAGCACAAATGACGAAGATAACCCAAGCGTCTTGCCCTCTATTACGATTGATACTACGAGTACAGATATGACTGCCGAAACCGATTTACAGCACCCTGATACGCAAGCGGCTGCTTTGCCAGAATTCGATGGTGATACGAGCCGCGCCAACCCTAATTTCAAGCCGCTACTGCCAACGCCTACGCACCGCGGTGAGAGCAATCGTCAACTGATCATGGATACTGAGACGACGGGACTTGATGCGCTAAAAGGCGATCGCATCATCGAAGTGGGTATCGTTGAGTTGGTGGGGCGTAAATTCACTGGTGAAAAGCTTCATGTCTATATCAACCCGCAGCGCGGTATGGATGAAGAGGTGATACGTATTCATGGTATCTCTGAGGCCTTCTTACAAGATAAACCGACTTTCGATCAAGTTGCCCAAAAGCTTTATGACTTTATGGATGGTGCCGAAATCATCGCTCATAATGCCGCGTTCGATATGAACTTTTTGACTATGGAATTTGAAAAAGTCGGACTATCGGACTTTGCCCAGCGGGTACAAGTCACTGACTCACTGCTGATGGCTAAGCAGCAGTATCCAGGGCAAAAAAATACGCTAGATGCGCTAGTGCGCCGTTTAGATGTTGGTAAGCAAGACCGTACCTTTCACGGCGCTTTACTAGATTCGGAGATTTTGGCGGAAGTCTATCTGGCGATGACTGGTGGTCAAGTATCATTAGCGATTGAAGAAGATAGTGCTGGCGACGGCGGCCAGACCGCTCATGCTACCTTTGCCAATTTAGCCACGCTACTGCTGGATTCCAGCCAAGATGATAAGGCAAATCGCGATTGGTTTATGAATTTGGCTGAAGACTATCCAGTAATGAATGATAGCTTATCGAATTGGTAAGCTATGATAAGAAGTACTATGGAATTTAAACGCTATACGCTATCATCCGTTAATGGCTATTAATAATAATCGATAAGGGAACACGATGAGTCAGTCTGAGCAAACCACGTTGAGCGCGCCTACGCTTAGTATCACCAACTTTGACTTACCCTCTTTGCACTTATTGCATGATGAGGTCATAGTTACCCTAAAAAACGCTGAAATCCACTTGAGCGACTTTAATGACAATCAAGCACAAGCGCCTTTATTGCTCGAATCAGTCGAAGTCCTAACCCAGTTATCGCGTATTTTTGAGCTGATATCGCTTAAAGGCGGTCAAGTATTAAGCTTAGCGATCGCCCAAGGCTTGCAGCAGCTGCATGACAGTCAAGACAATACCAATATCGCGTTGATCATGGATCTCTCAGAGGCGATAATGACCTTAGATCGTTATGTTGAATTCGTGCTATTGACTGAGACCGTAGAGCCAAGCTTATTACTGCCGATTATCCATAAGCTACAAGCTTATGGCGATGAAGCACCTATTGATACTGACTACTTTGCCGACTTTGGCCGTAGCAGCGTGATCATCGCAAACCCTGAAGATAATTTTCAATCCTTGGATACACTCGGGCTTGATAGTCATTTATTAACCAACGTTTATCGTAACGGTCTTAGCATTTTATTGGCTAATACAGATTGTAATATCTCGACCCGTGAAGCTAAGAAACTCGAAGCAATGAGCGCTGCCTGTGCTTATATCGCAGGCCACAGTAACAGCTTATTTTGGCAAGCTGCTGCAGCAGCAATAGTCGATATTGAAACTCAGCTTCCTTTGTCTCTAAGCCAAAAACATACCTTAATCTACTTAGAACAGCAGTTTAATAGCTATCTGCCAGTGATGGATATTCGTTTTGCTGATCTGGTCAGCTTCGCTTGTAGCCGTGATAATGAGCAAGCGCAAAAGCTGCGTGAGCAGTACGCCAATAACCAGCTTGAGTCATCACAGCGCGAACAGATGAAACGCTTTTTGTTTGGCCCCAACCGCGCCATCACTGACATCTCAAACGAGCTCATCCAAGAAAAGATCAACCTCATCAAAGAGCAAGTGGATAGCTACGCACGCCGCAATACTGTCACCGCTACCCCTATCGAGCCTACTGATATCGCAACCAAAATAGCTAAGTTGAGCTCTGCCCTGCACCTATTAGGTCTAAGCGACACCGCAGCTCTGCTCACTAATACAGCTAACGCAGTTGCTAAGTGGGACCACCCAAAACCTGAAGATTTTGACGAGCTGCTGTTAGCGCTCATGTCGGCCGAAAATACTTCGATTACAATGGCAAAAATGCATACGCCTGGCGCGACTAACTTATCGCTGAATAACCAGCGAATCTCCTTGCATCAGCTTGATACGGCCTATGATGTTTTAGTACAAGAGAGCCGTAGTAACATCACAAAAGCCGAGCACGCCATCACCACTTATATCACTGCAGATGACGCGCATCTGTCCATGTTAGATGAGTTTCCAGAGATGATCTGCCAGGTCGCAGGAGCGCTACGTTTCTTAGAATTACCTGCTTTGGCAAATATGTTTAGTCAATTGGCAAGCTTCACCCAGACCTGTCTAACAAACGCACAGCCTCTAAGCGAGCAAACCCTCAGTCACATGGCGGATGTACTCATGTCCGTGGATTATCGCTTAGATGGTTTTGAGAATAATCGTCCCGTAAATAAACGCTCGCTAGATGTCGGTCAGCATAGCTTAAGCCAACTACTAGCCGCCTAAAGATTTTGGATAGATGTCAATGAGTGCTGCTTTTATAATCGAAAAAGATACTGTCTTATGTCGCAGGACGCCTAAAGGTTGGCAGCCCTTATCTATCGACTTCTCGGCTGATTCAGACCGCAACCTGCCCCCTTATCAGTTAGGCTGTGTCGAACTGTTAGAGAGCTTAGCGCCAAGCCATTGGCAGCAAAGTGCACATTGGCAAAGAGACAGTAGCAATAGCAGCATAAGTGATGAAGCTGTTCATCCAGCGAATAATGCTCCGGCCGCATATGCTATCAGCTATCACTATGCAAAAACCAATCAACTCACGCTACCGACTATCCGCGATGATATTGAGTCCATCTCAGCGGCAATCAACCAAACTGACATTCAAGCAAATGATGCTGATGACAATGGCGCTATAAACGCTTTTATCTCTTATCGGCAGCTGCTCACTCAGATTCCAGTAGCGCTCGCCGATCAGATCAGTCAGGCCATGCAGCTGCTGCGCTGGCAAGCGGATACTCAGTTTTGTAGTCGCTGTGGTGCGGCGGTCTGTGCAGCGGACTCTGGCGAGCGGGCGATGGTATGCAGCGTTTGCCGCTTACGCCAGTATCCGCGAGTACAGCCATGTGTGATTACGGCCATTACTCGCCCAAACCCTAAGTCCGGCGAGATGCAAATACTATTAGCGCATCATCACCGCTATGGTCAGACCACTCTGCCATTACAATATGGTTTGATTGCAGGCTTTGTAGAAGTTGGGGAAAGCTTAGAGCATGCAGTGGTAAGAGAAGTGTTTGAAGAAGTCGGTATTCGCTTATCAGACATTCGCTACGTCAGCAGTCAGCCTTGGCCGTTTCCTTCTAACTTAATGCTCGGCTTTCGGGCCAGTTATGACAGTGGCGATCTTGTGCTGCAAGAAGATGAGCTGTCGCACGCAGACTTTTTTGATTTATCAAACCTGCCAAAGATACCCTTCAAAGGCAGCATTGCTTACGACCTCATTGCTCAAATTGCTGAAGAGCAAGGGGTTACGCTTGCATAAAAGTCTATTTTGACTGCTAGTCATTATCTATATTATTTAGCCTCTATTATTTATTCTGTATTATTTATTACATGCCCGTTTTAAGGCCAGTACTCCATGTCTGACAATCATACTCACCCTTTACCGACTCGCCTAGCTGATCTGCCGCTATTATTCGATACTCGAGCGTTAGAGTCGCTACCAAAGGCGACGCAAATTAAAATCGCTCAGATCGATGCTTGCTTACCACAGACCCAATGCGGGCTTTGTGACCATCCGGATGGCTGCCTGCCTTATGCAAGAGCGATCGCCGTCGATGACGAACCTCATAACAAATGCGTACCTGGCGGACAGCCGGTCACCGATGCGATTGCCCAAATTCTGGTAGATAGCGATAGCAGTCATAGCTCTATTAGTAGCGCCAGTGCCGACACTCCTGTCATGGCCGAGCCCTCCAAGTGGCCGATAGATGACACGACGATGCGCCCAACCGAAGTGCGTGCCATTATCCGTGAAGACGATTGTATCGGCTGTACTAAGTGTATCCCTGCCTGCCCGGTCGATGCTATCGTCGGTACCGGTAAGCATATGCATACGATCTTTACCGATCTGTGTACTGGCTGCGAGCTATGTCTAGCGCCTTGTCCTGTCGACTGCATTGATCTAGTGACAGTGCATCGCGAGCTGACAGCTGCCGAGCGCGAACAAGAACAAGACGATCTGCGCCAGCGTTATCATACTCATCTAAGACGGGTCACCAAACAGCTGGCCGATAGTAGTAATGCCAAGCCCGTCGTCAGCATGGTAGAGGCTAAGCTCAATAATGTCGCGAGCCAAGCTCTCGATATCAGCGAGCAACAAGCCAAAAATACTATTGCGGCAGCAAAACTACGCAGCAAAATCAAAAAGCTAGAAAAGCAGCTAAGCGTGCGTCCCAATGCCGCTAAGCAAAGCGAGCTTAGCGCCTTACAAGAAGAGCTTGCCACCCTTTAATGGATGCTATAACGAACCACGCGATAAAAATCAGTCAAATTAAGACGTCATCTTATGAGTAAAACCGTTAAACATAAAACCGCTAATACGCCGCCATCGAGACTGATGCCTAAGCGCAATGTGCGGCCATTCTTTGAAAAGCTGGCGGCAACGATAGATGAGCCCGTCACTGAGCTGCACTTCAACAGTAACTTTGAGCTGCTTATCGCCGTTATTCTCTCCGCGCAAGCCACTGACGTCAGCGTCAATATTGCGACAAATCAGCTTTATCCTATCGCTAATACGCCCGAAGCCATTTATGCTTTGGGTGAGGAAGGACTCAAACCTTATATCCAGAACATTGGTCTTTATAATTCAAAAGCTAAAAACGTGATAAAGACTTGCCGCGACTTGATTGATAAGTTTGACAGTCAAGTGCCTGATAATCGTAAAGACCTTGAGTCATTGGCAGGCGTCGGCCGCAAGACTGCTAATGTGGTGCTTAATACGGCATTTGGTCAGCCCACTATGGCGGTCGATACCCATATCTTTCGGGTCGGTAATCGTACTGGCCTTGCAACTGGCAAAAATGTGCTCATCGTTGAGCAAAAGCTAGTCGCGCGTATTCCAGAAGATATGCTAGTAGATGCCCATCATTATCTGATCTTACACGGACGCTATACTTGTCAAGCGCGCACACCGAAATGCGGTGCTTGTCCGGTGTATGAGGAATGTATGTTTAAGGATAAAGCTAAATTTTTGGAGTTATGACTACTCAAATGAAGGTAACACCATGCGACTCTCTCCGCGCGACTCTTTGATATTTATGAAGTTTTAGATTTGTTTAGGACTCTTAAGAGTTTCGAGAGTTTAGTTGAGTCGTAAAGACGCTCTAGAGTTTTAGAGCAAATCACGGTAAGATATGGTAATTTTTTTGACTCATTTTTCTATTTTTATAACTTTTAATAAATACTGACTCGTTTTTATAACAGTCCCTGCCATTAAGCGATCATATTATGCGTGAATACAGTTTATTTACCTCAGAGTCTGTCAGCGAAGGCCATCCTGATAAAATGGCTGACCAAATCTCTGATGCCTTACTCGATGCCATTTTGCGTGAAGATCTGCACGCGCGCGTCGCTTGTGAGACTTTAGTCAAAACAGGCGCTGTCGTATTAGCTGGTGAAATCTCTACTACAGCTAACATTGATATCGAGCGTATCGTTCGTGATACGGTCAATGGTATCGGCTATCATCATTCGGACTTAGGTTTTGATGGTGAGACTTGCGCGGTTATCAACATGATCGGCAAGCAGTCGCCTGAGATTGCCCAAGGCGTCGATCGTAGTAGCCCAGAAGAGCAAGGCGCTGGCGATCAAGGTCTAATGTTTGGTTATGCCAGTAACGAGACGGATGTATTGATGCCCGCTCCTATCGAGTATGCGCACCGCTTGATGCAGCGTCAGTCTGAGCTGCGCCGTGCAGGCGAGCTGCCTTGGCTCCGACCTGATGCCAAAGCACAAGTAACACTCAACTATGATGGCAATCGCCCTGTCGCTATTGATGCGGTAGTACTATCGACTCAGCATGATCCTAGTATCTCACAAGCGGACTTGCAAGAGGCTATCATGGAGAACATCATCAAGCATGTGCTACCAGCTGATCTGCTGCATAAAGGCACGCGCTATCACATCAACCCAACCGGTAAGTTTGTGATTGGCGGGCCTGTCGGCGACGCGGGTCTAACTGGCCGCAAAATCATCGTTGATACTTATGGCGGTATGGCTCGTCATGGCGGCGGGGCTTTTAGTGGTAAAGACCCCTCTAAAGTCGATCGTAGTGCCGCTTATGCGGTGCGTTACGTCGCCAAAAACATTGTCGCAGCTGGCATTGCTGATCGCTGCGAAGTGCAGGTCAGCTACGCTATTGGTGTGGCAGAGCCGACTTCTATTTCTATCAACACTTTTGGCACCAACAAAATCGATAATGACGAGATTATTCGCCTGATTCGTAAGCATTTTGACTTACGTCCTTATGGCATCACGCGTATGCTCAATCTGCTGCAGCCCATGTATCAGCAGACTTCAACCTTTGGTCATTTCGGTCGTCCTGGGTCTGAGACCGCATTTACTTGGGAAAAAACCGATAAGGCTGAGATACTCAAAGCCGATGCCGGTCTGTAGTCCGAAAAGCAAGATTACTATCTATTCTATAAAATTTAGACTATTGAAATAACATACTATTTAACTCATTTACTTAACGGAGTCTTTTATGTCTGACGCCAATATGCCAAACGATACTACCAATACAGACAATATCGAAAACAATGTCGAGATCACTCCTGAGATGCAGTCTTTTTATCAGCGCGCTGATGAGATTATCGGCGTTGCTAATAGCCAACTCGGCGAAAAGGCACACTCAGGCCAAGTCGGCGCTTCCCTACTTTATGCTGCCGCGCGTTATAGCGCTTCGGTCGCCTCTATTGGCTTTGTAAAAGGGGAGGATTTTGCCAAAGAAAAAGAGGACATTATCGAGTTTTATACCAAGCAGTACCGCCAAATGCTCAGCGACAATCTTACTGACTACGCACAAAACTTCGATAACTATGTGCAGCTTAATAAAAACGATACAGTAGGCGAATAAACAAATTCTTAGCGTTTGCCTAGCTTGTTAGTTGCATTAAAGTCTTATGCTCATTAGTATCTCCCTATTAAACCCTAAGCTTAATCATAAGCTTAGGGTTTTTTATTGATATAGCCGTATGGTCAATGCCTACGAATCAGCTATAGCGCTACGAGCGTGCGTCTAAAATAAACTAAAAAGAGTAAGGCATGCCAGTCAAACTTATATCAGTGATACCCTCAAGCCTATGTAATAGCCTGAGATTTTCGCCAACGATAACAACTTAGTGGCTGACTGATGATAAATAAGCTACTATGAATTTGGACTTTGTCATTAATCAAGGTGACTAGATCGATGACAGGACATAATCAAACAATACTGATAAGGAGATACCACTATGAACCCTGTACTCAAATCATGGAGACTAAGCTCTTTATTACTAGGGTTGTCAGCTATTATGGCGTTAGCTGGCTGTAGTAATATTCCAAGTGTCAATACCCCAGACGATGCGGCTATTCATACCGTGGAATATGGCAAGCAGATATCTAGTGACAACCCTTTTACCAAATGTCCCCCTTATGACCCTGAGCAAACCATGTGTACCATGCAGTACGATCCAGTATGTGTCAAAACAAAGACCGACTCAGGATTCAACTATCGTACCGCGGGTAATGCTTGCTCCGCATGTGGCACAACCACTGCAATCGGTTATACCAAAGGACAATGTTCATAAACCAAAGCTTATAAACCAATGCTCATATTCAATGATTATGAATGTTTACCCGCTATCACCCATAAAAAAGCCCTAGCTTAATATATAAGCTAGGGCTTTTCTTACGAATGGTCATTTTTCTACAAAGTCAGATTAAACCTGTCTTACTTATCTTTGGGCTCTACGATTAAGTCAGGAGGCCCTGTTAACAGATCTTCATCACGGAACTCGTTAGCTGAGTTGTGTTCAGCAGACTCCTCAGTAGTGAACCACTGCTTATTACGATACAGAATCAGACGATCTCGGCTCAAACCACGCAGTAGTGAATACATCATAACCATAATCACGATAGCAAACGGGAAGCCTGAAACAATCGATGCCGCTTGCAGAGCCCCTAAACCGCCAGCTGCTAAGAGTACCGCTGCGATAACGCCTTCAGTACCTGCCCAGAATAGACGCTGAATCTTAGGCGGATTGGTATCACCACCAGAGGTCAACATATCGATGACGAAACTTGCAGAATCTGACGAGGTCACGAACCAAAGCACGATCATAATCACGATGAGTAGGTTGACCGCTGCAGTTAATGGATACGATTCCATTAGCTTAAAGATTGCGCTGCCAGTATCGGCTTTGACTGCCTCGATAAGACCAGGACTTGCCACACTTGGATCAGCTGCAGCCATCAGCTCCATGTGTACTGCTGAGCCACCAAAAGCGGTGAACCATAAGAAAAGAATAGTAATGGGGATTAATAACACACCCAAAATAAACTCGCGAATCGTACGGCCACGTGAGATACGAGCGACGAATACACCAACAAAAGGTGACCAGCTAATCCACCATGCCCAGTAGAAGATAGTCCAAGATGACTGCCAGTTATCTTGGCCTTCATAAGACTCAGTCCAAAGACCTAAAGGAATCACTTGATGCAAGTAGTTACCAACGTTTTCAACGAAACTATTAAAGATAAACTGCGTCGGACCTAAGATAATCACAAAGCTGAGCAAGATGACGGTGAATAAGATATTCAGATCACTTAAGCGCTTGATACCTTTATCTAAACCCAAAAACAGCGACATGCCTGCCAATACAGTAATAATAGCAATCAAAATGATTTGTGTAGTGATATTATTAGGTACACCAAATAGCGTATCTAGACCTGAGTTGATCTGTAACACCCCTAATCCAAGCGTCGTCACCACCCCAAACATCGTCCCAAATACGGCAAGTGTATCTACCGTATGACCCATAGGTCCATAGATTTTTTTGCCGAGTAAAGGATACAGGGTTGAGCGAATGGCCAAAGGTAGGCCGACACGATAATGGAAATAAGCCAACGCCAAAGCGACGATACCGTAGATGGCCCAAACATGAAACCCATAATGCAAAAATGAGATATTCATCGCAAGCTTAGCGGCTTCAACACTCTCAGGCGTGCCTAATGGCGGTGCCATAAAGTGATACAACGGCTCAGCAGTACCCCAATACAGCAAACCAATACCGATACCTGCTGAGAAGAGCATACCAATCCATGAGACTAGATTATACTCGGGCCTCTCAGTTTGATGACCTAGTCTGATATCGCCATAACGGCTAAATATCATATAGATACTCATGACTAAGGCTAGATTCACCACCACGATAAAGAACCAGCCAAAGCGCAACGAGACAAACGCTTTTGCCTCGTTAAACACCACTTCAGCTTGCTCATTAAAAAAAGCGCCGAAAATAATAAAGACCAAAATCAAAATAGCTGAGGTCAAGAACACAGGTTTACTTACCCGTGGAAAAGGGCCTAAGCGGCCAACTTTTACATGATCCATAGCGTGTCCAAAAGTTAAAATTGCGTCACCTTACCAAGATATAGGGTGATTATCAAATGCAGTATTAAAAATACAGTGGTTAATATGCAAAAATAATTTAGAAAGAATTAAGGATATTTTGCTATAGCGAATCGAACTTTGAGCCTTAAAAGCTATTATCAATACAATCGCTTAGGCTATTTTAGCTTTTATCATGGATATAAAAAAAGCCTCAATCTGTTTAAAGATTGAGACTAATAATAAAGTTTAACGTACTTAACTGAAGATTAATCGCCTTTGACGATCTTTGGCGGTCCTTTGAGTAGATGCTCATCGGCAAACTCATCAGCGGTATTATGATCGATAGACTCATCAGTAATAAAACGCTGCTGCGCACGATAAAGGATCAAGCGATCGCGGCCAAGACCACGCCACAGCGCGTACATCATGGCAAAAATGACAATGGCAAAGGGTAGACCTGCAACAATCGCTGCTGCTTGCAAAGCACTAAGACCACCTGCTGCGAGCAAGATTGCGGCAATAAAGCCTTCTGCCGTCGCCCAAAATAGACGTTGAATCTTTGGTGGATTGGTATCACCACCTGCGGTTAACATGTCAATGACAAAGCTTGCAGAATCAGACGAGGTGACAAACCACAAGACAATCATGATGACGATCAACAAGGTAATAGGCTTAGCGAATGGATAATACTCAACCAACTTAAAGATTGCGCTACCTATGTCTGCTTGTACTGCCTCTATTAGCCCAGGGCTTACTAGAGCAGGATCAAGTGTTGCTAACAGCTCCATATGGATAGCTACGCCGCCAAAGGCTGTGAACCAAAAGAACAAAATAGTCATCGGTATCAGTAGCACACCTAAAGTGAACTCACGAATTGTGCGACCACGAGAGATACGAGCAATAAACACCCCAACAAATGGTGCCCAGCTTACCCACCATGCCCAATAAAATATCGTCCAGCCACTTTGCCAATCGGTACCACTATACGACTCACCCCAAAAACTAAGTGGAACGATTGCCGCCAGATAATTACCAATGTTTTCAAAGAAGCTATCAAAGATAAATAGTGTTGGACCCAAAATAACCATAAAGGCTAGCAGTAGGCCGGTGAGACCCATATTGAGATCGCTCAAACGCTTGATGCCTTTATCAAGACCAAGCATTAAAGATCCGCAAGCCAGCAGAGTAATAAAGGCGATAATGACAAACTGAACAGCAAGACTATTCTGAAGACCAAATAGGTTTTCAAGTCCTGAATTGATCTGCATGACTCCTAAACCTAGCGAGGTCACAACGCCAAACATCGTACCAAAGACGGCTAAAATATCGACCGTATGTCCCCAGCGCCCATAAATCTTTTGACCCAATATAGGGTACAAAGTTGAGCGAATGGACAGCGGTAATCCGCGTCTAAAATGAAAATAGGCCAAAGATAACGCGACGATAGTATAGATAGCCCAAGCATGTAAACCCCAATGCAAAAACGAGACATTCATCGCCTGCTTAGCGGCCTCCATGGTCTCAGGCTCAGCCATTGGCGGCGCCATGTAATGGTATAATGGCTCAGCCGTACCCCAATAGACTAGACCGATACCGATACCTGCTGAGAACAGCATGCCAATCCAAGACCCCAGGCTGTACTGCGGCCGCTCAGTTTGCTGACCCAAACGTATATCGCCGTAGCGACTTGCTATAAGATAAATACAAAAGACTAAAGCCACGTTCATGAGTAAAATGAAGAACCAGCCAAAATTAGTCGTAATAAAGCTTTGCAGATAACTAAAAAGCGCACCAGCAGTCTCAGTGAAAAATGCGCCAAAGATAATAAAACCAATAATAAGAATACTCGATGTGATGAAGACGGGCTTGCTTACCCTAGGAAAAGGGCCAAGCCTTTCAACCTTTACGTGATCCATTCGTTAAATAACCTTAATTTTTTTGGAAATTTACCTTATCAAGATAACGCGCAACTATCAATTATAAAACAAGTACTTACAAGTCTTTATTGAATAGAAACAAAGTTGTAAGTCATCAATTAGAAAACATTATTTCACTATTGGTAAAACTACTGCCATGTTATATCATAGCATTATGATTAATTAACCTTGGTTTTACTGTGGTAATAAATGTAGCAATCTGCCGTTATCGCCATCTTCCAGTAGCCATACCTGACCATCTATGCTTGATACATTTCGTATTCTTGCGCCCATATCATAGCGATAGCGCTCACTGGCATTACCTGCCGCATCCATATCGACCACGATAAGCGCTTTAGAGGATAAGCCGCTCATTAATGCCTTGCCTTGCCATGCTGGAAAGTCATTTTGACTGCCTGAGGTGTAGATACTCAAAGACGATGGTGAAATAACAGGCGTCCAGCTCACTTTAGGAGGAGTAAATTCAGGACGAGTATCATGGTCGGGTATGTCTGTGCCAGAATAGTTACGACCGTTTGAGACCACAGGCCAGCCATAGTTATTGCCCTTGACGATTAAATTATACTCATCACCGCCACGCGGTCCCATCTCATTGCTCCACAATCTGCCCGACTCATCAAACGCCATACCGAGTACATTTCGATGACCCGTACTCCAAAACTGGGCGCTAATGTCATTATTGTTGGCATAAGGATTGTCACTAGGGACAGTCCCGTCAGGATGCAAGCGGATAATTTTACCAAGATTTAAGCTCATATCTTGCGCAGGCTGTTTTTCTTGACGATCGCCTGAGCTGATATAAAGGTAACGTCCATCAGGTGAGAACAATAAGCGATGACTATAATGCCCTTGCCCATCGATTTTTTTGTTTTGCTGCCAGATAGTGCTGATGTTTTGCAAACTTGGCTTCTCGGTATCTAAACCGCTGAGCGTCGCTTTGATAACCTTTGCCCCATATTTATTACTATCAGCACCACTGCCCGCTTCGGCGTGACTGATATAAATAGCATTACTTGCCCTAAAATCTGGCGCTAAAGTCACATCTCCTAAGCCGCCTTGTCCGCCATAAGCCACCTCTGGCACACCTGCGACTTGGGTTTTGACTCCTGTCTGCGTATCGACCACAAATAGCTCGCCCGACTTTTGCGTGACTAGCAACTCAAGCGCGTCATTTCCTGTTTTTGGTAGTGCAGCCATCGCCCATGGCTCATTAAAGGTTGCGATCACTTGGGTAGTAAAGCTAGGCTTGCTGTCTTCTGTTTGCTCGCTAGTACTAATGTCAACGTCTTGTGTATTGGCTACAGGAGTGGCTGATTCTGAGCAGGCCGCAGTGCTAAATAGTAGAGCGGCTACCATTAGCGGTAAACTAACTTGCTTGTTTTTACTTATCTTGCTGTCGATTGGCATAGCGTTCATCCTTTAATATCTTTAGTCTCATTTTTATTTATCGCTGACATCTGTCTTCTAATATAGCAAGCCTCATGTAACTTCGCCCAGAAATTATGCAACAAAAAACCCTTTATCTACTATGGCAGATAAAGGGTTAGTGTTACTTAGATATTGGCTCTCAATCTAAAATGACTATTAGCTCATTCTAAGCTTATTAAAAGTCAATCTATCATCTTGATCGACATCGACTTTGATGATATCACCTGCGACAAAGTCACCAGCCAATAGCTTTAATGACAATGGATTTTCGATCTCTTGCTGGATCGCACGTTTTAGTGGACGCGCGCCATACACAGGATCGTAACCAACAGCGACTAGTTTGTGCATCGCATCGGCTGACAGCTCGATATCCATCTCACGCTCTTGGAGACGCTGACGTAGACGCTGCAACTGAATGTCAGCAATACCAGCCATCTGCGACATGCCAAGCGGATGGAATACCACAATCTCATCGATACGGTTGATAAACTCTGGGCGGAAATGCTGTCCGACCGAATCCATCACCTCAGACTTGATGTCTTCATAGCTCTCGCCGACCATCTCTTGGATTTTGTGTGAGCCTAAGTTACTGGTCATCACAATCACCGTGTTTTTGAAGTCAACCACGCGGCCTTGTGAGTCGGTCAAACGTCCATCGTCTAACACTTGTAGCAAGATATTAAACACATCAGGATGCGCTTTTTCGACCTCATCAAACAGTATCACGCTATAAGGCTTACGGCGTACCGCTTCGGTTAACGTACCGCCTTCTTCATAACCGACATAGCCTGGAGGCGCGCCCACTAAGCGGCTGACGCTGTGCTTCTCCATATACTCACTCATGTCGATACGGATGATGGCATCCTCACTATCAAACAAGAAGTTGGCCAGTGATTTGGTCAGCTCAGTTTTACCAACCCCCGTAGGCCCTAAAAATAAGAACGAACCCGATGGGCGGTTGGGATCAGACAACCCAGCTCGGCTACGGCGCACAGCGTTGGCGACTGCTTCGACTGCTTCATCTTGACCGATGACGCGCTCATGCAGCTTGTCTTCCATCGCCAACATCTTGTCACGCTCGCCTTGCAGCATTTTGCTGACAGGAATTCCCGTCGCGGCTGCCACCACCTCTGCGATCTCGTTGTCCGTGACTTTATTACGCAGCAGTTTGGCACCGCCATTATCACCTGCCAGCTCTTTTTGCTCGGCCAAATCAGACTCTGTGATACGGCGCTCAAGCTGTGGAATCGTCTCGTACTGCAGCTTACTCATGGTTTCATAGTCGCCTTCGCGGCTGGCTTTATCATAAGCGATACGCGCTTTGTCCAGCTCGTCTTTTAGCTGCTGAGAGCCTTTAACCAGCGCTTTTTCCGCTTGCCAAATCTCATTGAGATCGGCGTACTCTTTTTCTAGCTCCTCGATTTGGCTATCAAGCACTTTACGCTCTGCTTGTGCGCCGGCATCTTCTTCGTTTTTGAGTACTTCGCGCTGCATTTTTAGCTGAATCAGACGGCTATCGAGCTTACCGAGTGCTTCAGGCTTACTGTCCATCTCCATGCGCAGGCGACTGGCTGCTTCATCGATTAAATCAATCGCTTTATCAGGCAGCTTGCGATCGGTGATATAACGATGGCTCATGCGCGCTGCGGCAATAATCGCGCTGTCTTGAATATCGACACCGTGATGCAGCTCATAACGCTCTTTTAGACCACGCAGAATAGCAATGGTGTCTTCAACCGTTGGCTCATCGACCAATACTTTTTGGAAACGGCGCTCAAGGGCGGCATCTTTTTCGATAAATTGACGATACTCATCTAACGTCGTCGCGCCGACGCAGTGTAGCTCACCGCGTGCAAGCGCAGGCTTTAGCATATTGCCTGCATCCATCGCGCCCTCTGACTTACCCGCGCCGACCATGGTATGCAGCTCATCGATAAACAAAATGACATTGCCCTCTTGCTTGGCCAAGTCACTTAGCACCCCTTTGAGACGCTCCTCAAACTCACCGCGGAACTTAGCACCGGCAATCAATGCACCTAAATCCAAGGACAACACTTCCTTACGGCGTAGACCTTCTGGCACATCGCCATTGATTATTTTTTGTGCTAGGCCTTCGACGATGGCCGTCTTACCGACACCTGGCTCACCAATGAGCACGGGGTTGTTTTTGGTGCGGCGCGAGAGCACTTGAATGGTACGACGTATCTCTTCATCACGGCCAATGACAGGGTCTAGCTTACCCATCTCGGCTTGTTCGGTTAGGTTAATGGTGTATTTATTGAGCGCATCACGCTGATCTTCTGCGTTTTGATTATTCACAGTTTCATCACCGCGAAGTTGCTCGATAACCGCTGCTAACTTATCTGCGGTAACCCCAGCACTTTCAAATATCTTTTTGGTTTCGCCTTGCTCCGCAAGTGCCAATAGCACCCATTCAGTGGCAATAAAATCATCGCCTTCTTTTTGTGCTTGGCGATCGGCTAGGTTTAAAATCTTTACTGAGTTTGGGTTTAGATTGACATCGCCTGTTGGGTTGCTAATAGTTGCTTGATTATCGAGCGCTTTGGCCACGCCATTTTTTAGCGCCGGAATGGATGCGCCGGCTTGCTGACAGATCGCGATGTTTGACTCATCTTGCAATAATACTGCTAATAAATGCACCGGATCGATACCGGTGTTATCACGCCCTAACGCTAAGCTTTGCGCTTCTTGTATTGCAGATTGCAACTTTTGGGTGAATTTCTCAAATCTCATATTGTTATCCTTTGATAATTTATCATGGCAACAGGCTTTTATAAGTATTAGGTTAGCCCGTTTGCCTTTGGTTGCTATCTATATAAGGTATAGTGACAGTCATTTCAAGCGAAAAACAATAAAAACCTTACTATTAGCAATGATATAAATCTAGTTTATTAATAAGTATTTATCAGTGCTATTTCAAGAATTTTTAAAGAAAAATAAGTACCTAAATAAGAGTTTATTGCTAATAAAAAAGCGCTTGCCCCATCCAGAACAAACGCTATAACTGGCTCATGAGACGATAAAAAACGCTAAGCTATTCTACAATTTCAATCGGCATTCCTGCTTTGTATACGCTCATAATCTCATCCATCTCATCATTAGTCACCGCAATACAGCCATCCGTCCAGTCACGCTGCTGCGTAATAGCCGCCAGATGACCAAGGCCGTTTTTTTGTCCATGAATCATAATATCACCGCCCGCACTGACCCCGCGTTTTTTGGCTTGGGCTTTATCAGCGGCGTTAGGATAACTGACGTGGATGGAGCGATAGTAGTTAGAGTTTTCGTTTTTATAATCAAGAATATAACTCCCTGTCGGTGTGCGCTCGTCGCCTTCTTGGCGCTTATGTCCCACTGGGCCATCCCCTAAAGCAATGTGATAAGTTTTGATTACTCGATCGCCACTTAATAGCTTTAATACCCGCTCGGACTTATCGACATAAACTTTATCGATAGTGACATCTGTATGGATAGCTTGATTGTGCTTGCTGCTATTTTTGGCTAAGGCCAGCGCGCTCACACTTATCATACTAACAACTATCAGCGTCAGAATAGCCAAAGAGAAGGGTTTGGTTTTGCGAGATGATAATCGAGAAAATGACATAGAAATTGCTTCTTATTAAGTGAGCTTAGTCACAAGATAACAGATCTCTATGCCAAGGTTTGTGCAGAAGTTATGAATAGAAAAAGAGCTAAGGTATCAGACCATACGAATCGCGCCATCTAAACGTATCACTTCACCGTTAAGATAGGCATTATCGATAATATGCATCGCTAGTTTAGCAAACTCTTCAGGAGCGCCTAAACGTTTTGGATAAGGGACAGCTGCCTCTAGTTGTTCGCGGGCTTTTTCTGGGATACTGTGCATCATCGGCGTCGCAAACACCCCTGGCGCTATCGTCATAACGCGAATACCATGACGCGTCAGCTCACGCGCTAGTGGCAACATCATACCAACCACGCCCGCTTTCGATGACGCATAACTGGCCTGCCCGACTTGCCCATCAAAAGCTGCAATAGACGCTGTATTAATAATAATACCGTTATCGGCATTTTGCGCACTATCAGCGTTGGTATTGGCGGCGACACACTTAGCAATACTAGCTGCCACCAAACGTGCGACATTAAACGAGCCGACTTGATTGATAGTAACGCCGCGTGTGAACGCCTCTAGATCCGCTGGGTTATTGTCACGGTCGAGTAGCTTTTGTACCACAGCGATGCCCGCGCAGTTGATAGAGCCTTGCAGACCACCAAAGTCCGTCTCGGCGGTAGCGACTGCCGCTTGTACATCATCGCCGCTGGTGACATCACAGCGCACAAAGCGAACGCTATCGCCAAGCTCACGGGCTAAAGCTGTCCCCGCCTCTTCATTGAGGTCCGCGATGACTACTTTTCCGCCTTGCGCAGTGATAGCGCGAACCACGGCTTCGCCTAACCCTGAAGCGCCGCCAGTGACTAAAAAACTGTTTCCCTGTACCTGCATGATATCTCCCTTATCGTTTGTAGATGATGACTCTTAGTGTATGTCTTCTTAGTGTATATATTATCGATTATATATACGATGCGCTTATATTGTTAAGATAGGAATAAATAAACTATCTTAACGATATAAAAGATAACAGCTTTATCTAAGAAGTCTTAGAGCTATTCATCTACTCATGAGTTATCCAAAAAACGAAGCAGCGCTTTTTCCTCTAAGCTCTGATACTCTCTAGTTCGTCCGCGCCGGGCTTGTTTATACTCTTCATAAAACTTGCCTGCTAAGAACTTCTCAATGATAATGGGATTAATGTAGGAGCTACGGCAGACGCTTGGCGTATTGCCTAACTCTTCAGCGACATCTTTGACCATCTCAGTGACTAACGTTTGCCGCAGTTTACTATCAGGGGCGCTCGCCAAAATGGCTTCACCATTACCGTTTTGTAGCTCATCGTATAAATAACTGGCGGCCAGCACACTGGCCATCCAAGTGCGAAAGTCTTTTGCGCTGTAGAGCCTACTTGTACAGTCCGAGGCGGCCTTGCTCTCCTCACACAGATGCAGGCGTAGATACTCATTCACATCAGAGCTATCAACCACGCGTTTGTCGCCATTGTCATCTAAATACTTAAAAATCTGATAGCCAGGCAGCTCAGAGCAAGACTGTACGATGTCTATCAAGCGCTCGTCTTGTAGCTCGATATGATGCGCTTTGGCACTTTTACCAACGAAATCGAAGGCCAAGCCATTCTCTGTTTCACTCACATGCTTACTACGTAAAGTACTAAGGCCGTAGCTTTTATTGAGCTTAGCATAGCGACTATTACCGATACGAATGAGAGTCGTCTCTAGCAACTTCACCACCGCCGCAAGCACATTATCATGCGATAAAGTCTCAGCTTCTAAATCTTTTTCGACTTGCGCGCGCAGATTAGGCAGGGCGCTCGCAAAGCCAATCATCGCCTCAAATTTGGCACGATCGCGCACACTATCCCACAGCTCATGATACAAATACTGCTTACGCGCCTTGCCATCGCGCCCTGTCGATTGGAGATGACCGTTTTCATGTTGGCATATCCACACCTCAGACCACATCGGCGGAATGACTAAAGCCTCAAAACGTTGGCGCAGTTTTTTATCTTTGACCGTATTGCCTGCTGCATCTCGATAGGTAAAGCCGCGACCATGACGGCGGCGGGTAAAACCCGGCTCATCATCGCTGACATAGCGCAGGTTTGCTTGCTTGGCTAGGCGCTCATAATCGTGACGCAAGTCATCGCTTATCGTCTGTTTGGTTGTCATAGCCCTGCCTTTTATTGTTTATTTATCCTCTTGTTTAAGATAAATAAAATCGACATGACTTGCTATGCAGTTGACGCAGATAATGTGTAATAGTGTGTAAAACTAACAAGATAAAAGGGTTATCAAAAGTTCGGTTTTCAGGCATAATTTAGCATCCATTTTTTATTGAAAGCATCTAAATCATGACTGAAGACAAAAGTATGCAAAATAACAATGTTGTGCAAAACCATGCTACACAAATAGCGCCGTTAACTGACGCAAATTATGAGTCGTGGCTAAGCCTTTGGCAAGACTATCTGACATTTTATGACACTAACTTGCCGCTCGACACCTCAAAAGCCACATGGCAAAAACTGCTTGATAGTGGCACGCCTGTTTATGGGTTTGGTGCATTTAAAGACAAGGTGTTGGTTGGCATAGTTCATGTGGTATTGCATCCCAATACATGGAATGAAACAGACTGCTGCTATTTAGAAGACTTATATGTCAGTGAATCTATTCGCGGACAAGGTGTAGGACGCGCACTGATTGAACAGGTGTATGAATTTGCCAGTGAGAAAAACTGCAATCGCGTTTATTGGACAACCCAAGACAGCAATCAAACCGCGCGCGTACTGTACGACAATCTTGCCAGCCTGACTGATATGGTGCAGTACCGCAAAAACTTATAAAAAAACTTTCATGTTGCTAAAAAAAACGCCAAGTATCAGTTACTTGGCGTTTTTCTTACTAATAAGCTTATTGTACAAAAATGATCTACTGACCATACTCGCATAAATACGCAGTCTCAACCTCAACTTTGACTTGAAATTTTTTGTCCGCTTCAATAGTAAACTGTTGACCGGCGGCAAAGGTCTGCCATTCGCTACTTTCTGGCAGTTTAACGGTCAACGCGCCGCTCACCACACTCATGGTCTCAAATTCGCTGGTGCCAAATTCATACTCCCCAATTTCCATCACGCCGACAGTCGCTGGCAGAGTGGCTGTCTGAAAGGCGATCGACGTGACTTTATCGTCAAAATAACTATTTACGCTTGGCATAAATTTTCCTTAAGTAATGGTGTTTAAAATGTGTTGATAAACCTTACAGTCCTGCTTTAAGGCTGGCTTCGATGAATTGATCGAGATCACCATCGAGTACGGCGCCGGTATTAAAGGTCTCAACGCCAGTACGCAAATCTTTGATCCGCGAGTCATCAAGGACATACGAGCGAATTTGACTGCCCCAACCGACGTCAGACTTATTATCTTCTACCGCTTGTTGGCTCTCCATGCGTTTTTGCATCTCAAGCTCATAGAGCTTAGCGCGTAGCATTTTCATTGCGGTGGCTTTATTGCCATGTTGGCTACGCTCGTTTTGACAAGTGACCACCACGCCGCTTGGTTCATGAGTAATACGTACTGCCGAGTCTGTGGTATTGACGTGCTGACCGCCA
The DNA here is from genome assembly GCF_000511655.1 of Psychrobacter sp. TB15. Lineage (NCBI taxonomy): Bacteria > Pseudomonadati > Pseudomonadota > Gammaproteobacteria > Moraxellales > Moraxellaceae > Psychrobacter > Psychrobacter sp. TB15. Next base: position 70,731 of record NZ_AYXN01000029.1, on the reverse strand, counting down.
GCACCTGATGAGCGATAAGTGTCAATCCGCAGATCAGCAGGATTGATATCGATATCGATATCGTCGTCAATCTCAGGCGATACAAACACAGCCGCAAACGAGGTATGACGACCGTTATTACTATCAAAAGGCGACTTACGCACCAAGCGATGCACACCAATCTCAGTGCGCAGCCAGCCAAAAGCATAATCGCCTTTGATCTCGATAGTGGCAGACTTAATACCGGCGACACTACCTGAAGATACTTCGATAACCTCAACTTTAAAGCCGTGCGCCTCCGCCCAGCGTGTATACATGCGCAGTAGCATCTCCGCCCAATCTTGGGCCTCGGTGCCGCCGCTACCCGATTGGATATCCAAATAGCAGTTGTTCGGGTCCATCTCACCGCTGAACATCCGGCGAAACTCCAAATCGGCGACGCGTTTTTCAGCACTATCAAGCTCGCTTTGCACATCTTTGAGCAGGGACTCATCCTCGGCTTCGACCGCGAGCTCTAGCATTGCAGCGGCATCTTCAAGCGTAGTCTCAAGCGATACCACTATCTCGATGACGCTATCGAGCTGACTTTTTTCTTTGCTAATTTTGGTGGCACGTTCCGGATCGTTCCACAGCTCCGGACTCTCCATCTCTAAATTGACTTCCTCTAAGCGCTCTTGCTTACCATCGAAGTCAAAGATACCTCCGCAGGTCCTGTCCACGCGTCGATAAGTCTTTGATTTGCTCTTGATATGGGTTAATTTCCATCAGTGTTCCTGTATGTATTAAATAATAGTGTCTTTGTAGGCTGGGTTTTTAACCCAGCTTCAGGACTTTGTAAATTCAAAATGCTGGGTTAAAAACCTAGCCTACGCCAAAAATAATAATTATTAAAAGCGATGTTGTTGACTACTCATCGCAATAGCACTGCTAAATGATGATAAACTAAATCGACCAATCCTCAACCGCCCAGCGATTCGCCAATGCATGGGCATGCAAAGCCTTATCCGGCGATACGCAAACGGCAATATCTGCCCATTCTAATAACGGGATGTCGTTTTTAGAATCAGAGTAGGCATAAGTTTTGGTAAAGTGGATACCATCTTGCTGCTTTTTATCAAGCCATTTATCCAGATGATAAATCTTACCTTCTTGAAAGTTAGGCTTATCGGTTAATTTACCGGTGTAGCGCTCATCGACGATTTCAAGCGGCGTCGATAGTACGTTTGCCTCGGTGATGCCAAAACGCTGAGCGATAGCAGACACCACAAAGTTATTGGTCGCTGAGATAATCACCACCTCATGACCAAGCTCCACGTGCTCACACAACACCTCCATCGCCTTTGGGCGAATATGCGGCTCAATCTCTGTTTTTATATAATCTTCACGTAACTTATCAAGCCTGTCCATCGGTAAAGAGCTCAAAAACTGTGCGACAAACTCATTGTACTCAGTCGCATCGAGGGTACCTTCTATATAGTCATTATAAAACTTTTGATTGGCAGTGCGATACTGCGCCTCATCGACAAGGCCATGCTTGACGATATACTCGCCCCACAAATAGTCGCTATCGACATCGAGCAAAGTATGGTCTAAATCAAATAACGCTAAGGTGCGCGCATTGGCAGGGGCTGGTGTAGAAGTGTTATTCATAAAACATACTCGCTGAGGATAAAAGGAGCGTCCTAAAATAAGGACGCTTACTTACTATTCTTACTATTTAAGCTATCGGTTTTCTTATTATAAAACTTATAAAACTATTCAGGCGCTTGGATTTCGGTCAGACCTGTTTTGAACTTTTGACAGCGATCTGCGTAGTGCATGGCGGATAGCTTGAGCATCGCGGCCTGCTCATCAGTCAAAGTTTTGATCACTTTGGCCGGTGCACCCATCACTAGTGAATTATCCGGAATCTCTTTACCTTCAGTGACTAAGGCTTTAGCGCCGATAATACAGTTTTTACCGATTTTGGCTTTATTAAGTACTACTGCGCCGATGCCAATTAAGCTGTTATCACCGATCTCACACCCATGTAGCATCGCTAAATGCCCAATCGTCACATAATCGCCAATTTTGACTTCGATACCCGCATCAGTGTGAATCACGCTGTTTTCTTGCACATTGCTGTAGTCGCCGATATGAATACGCTCATTGTCACCGCGAATCACTGCGCCAAACCAAACGCTGGCTTGATGACCTAAATATACATCGCCAATGACTCGCGCCGTATCGGCAACCCAGCCATTAAAAGGGACGGCAAACTCAGGTTTTTTGTCTAAATACTGATAAATCATAACTATCCTTGTTTATTAAATAAGGGGCATACTACAGCGGCCCTATTATTATTGTCAAAACATCAAAAAACTAATAGAGAATATTAGGGCGTGTTGAACATTCGACCATGGCACTGACAGAGACTATTTTTTAGGCGATTTGCAGATAAAAATGGTAAGTTTAGTCGTTCTAAGCGTCTATTTTTATCAATAAAGCGGCAAAAAAGAGTCCTGTCCCTGCAGGCTGATGCTAAAATCGCCCTGGTCGTTGTGACTGTTTAAATAAAATCAGCTAGCCAATGCAATAAGCATTACCTGCAATTTTCACTTAGACTAGAACTATTTTAGCGATCAGCAGTGCGCATTTGTGAATGTTCAACACGCCCTATAGGTTTTATGGATTGATTGTCTTAAAATAAGGCCACGCAACCCTCACTGACGATGCAAATCATACCACTTTGAGAGTCACAGTAAACCCTTTTAGGAAGATGACTATGAATAGCAAATACTCCCTACCTCTATTAATACTCGTCAGCGGCACGCTAGCTGTAAGCCCTAGTTATGCTGACGACAGCTCTAGTATCGAAAAGGCAGGCAGCGTGGTTGCTGTTGCGATCCCTGCTATCGCTTATGGTAGCACTTATTATAAGGATGACAAAGAAGGACGCCAGCAGTTTTATCGAGGGTTTGGCACTACTGTTGCTACAACTTACGCGCTAAAAGCGGTGATAGATAAGGAGCGCCCTAACGGTGAGGGCGATAACTCTTTTCCCTCTAGTCATGCTTCAGCCGCTTTTCAGGGGGCAAGCTTTATTCATCGGCGCTATGGCCTTGAGTATAGCATTCCAGCTTATTTAGGCGCAGGCTTTGTCGCTTATAGTCGCTTAGACGCCGATGAGCACGATGCATTAGATGTGCTCGCTGGCGCAGCTTTGGGCATGGTGAGTAGCTGGTACTTCACCACTACCTATAATGATCAGTTAACCGTTGCGCCTAATTTATCGCCTGATTATTATGGCTTAAGCGTTAATTATCAATTTAAGTAATTTACTTGCACAATAAGACTAGCTCTCATTATCAAAGTTTAGTACAATGCTCAAAATCTGTGCCTAAGCGAGTGGACATGATGTAAGTTACTCTTCACCCCTATGTGAATTAAGTATCTTTTCATCTATTTGTCTTCTCGCTTTTTTGTGGGAAAATTTCAGCGATAAGCGGTTTTATAACGCTTTGAATTGGTATAAATTATCGATTATCCGCTGAAGTGACAACCACAAATATAGTAGCGCATTCATCATCAATAGCGGAGGCAAATCCTTGAATTCATCGACAACAACACAAGCAATTTTGGCATTAGCAGATGGGACGATTTTTCGAGGTGTCAGTATTGGTAGTACAGGTCATAGGGTCGGTGAAGTGGTCTTCAATACCGCAATGACAGGCTACCAAGAAATCCTAACTGATCCAAGCTACGCGCGCCAATTAGTTACCCTCACCTATCCTCATATTGGCAATACTGGTACCAACGCTGAGGACAGCGAATCTGGCAACACCCAAAGTCATGATAAAGTCTGGGCAGAGGGTCTTATCATTCGCGATGCCACTTTAACCACTTCAAATTTCCGTAGCTCTGAATCACTAAGCGATTATCTAAAACGTAACGATACTGTGGCTATTGCTGAGATTGATACCCGTCAGCTGACGCGTTTACTGCGCGAGCAAGGCGCCCAAAACGGCTGTATTATGACCGCGTCGAACGGCATTGAGGTAAGCGACTCAGACGTACAACAAGCCATTAAGCTTGCGCAAGAGTTTACCGGTCTCAAAGGCATGGATTTGGCAAAAGAAGCCACCCATCCAGAAGGTTTTGAATGGACGTCGGGCACTTGGGAATTATCCGATACGCTACTCAATCGTGATGCACCCGGTAGTCATGACAGCGGTACGGGCGGCTTCTTCAAGCAACTTGGCACGCACATCGAGCACAAATACGATGTCGTCGCTTATGACTTTGGCACGAAGACTAATATCTTACGTATGCTGGTGGATCGCGGCTGCAAGGTTACTGTGGTACCCGCGCAAACACCGATCGAAGAGGTGCTAGCGATGAATCCAGACGGTATCTTCTTATCTAATGGCCCAGGCGATCCGGCGGCTTGTGATTACGCTATTGACAGCGTGCGTCATATCATTGAAGAGACTGATATCCCTACCTTCGGGATTTGCCTCGGCCATCAGCTAGTTGGACTGGCTAGCGGCGCGAATACGGTTAAGATGAAGACCGGGCATCATGGTGCCAATCATCCAGTACAAGATTTGGGCACTAGCGCGGTGATGATTACCAGTCAAAACCATGGTTTCGCAATCGATGAAGATACCTTGCCGGATAATGTCAAATCAACGCATCGCTCATTATTCGATGGTACTAACCAAGGCATTGAGCTGACCAACAAGCCAGTCTTTAGCTTCCAGGGTCACCCAGAAGCGAGTCCTGGCCCTCATGACGCGGCTGAGCTGTTCGATAAGTTTGCGGCTATGATGGAAAAGGCAAAGGCTTAATAGACCTTAATAGATTTGCCCCACTCTTAACTCCTAGCATAAGTGTAAGCGTAGAGTTAACCTTAAAAACAAACTATCTAGGCGCTAAGACTTATCATAGCGTCTAAAATGGCAGCAGCTAAATATCGTTAAAACGAATTGCAAATTGTAGTAAGCATCTAAAAATCCCAATCCGCCAAAATAGGACTTAAAAACATTATGCCAAAACGTACCGACATAAAAAGCATTCTTATCATTGGCGCAGGCCCTATCGTTATCGGTCAAGCATGCGAGTTTGACTACTCAGGCGCACAGGCGTGTAAGGCCTTACGCGAAGAAGGTTACCGCGTTATCTTAGTCAACTCAAACCCTGCCACTATCATGACTGATCCTGTCATGGCGGACGCCACTTACATCGAGCCCATTACATGGCAGACAGTCGAGCAAATTATCGATAAAGAGCGTCCTGATGCGATTTTGCCAACGATGGGCGGTCAAACGGCGCTCAACTGTGCGCTAGAGCTAGATCGTAACGGTGTGCTAGAGAAATATGGTTGTGAGCTGATTGGCGCAACCAAAGATGCCATCGAGATGGCAGAAGACCGCGATTTATTTGACAAGGCGATGAAGCGTATCGGCCTTGAGTGTCCGCGCGCAGAGATTGCCGAAACCATGGAAGAGGCTTTTGCCACCCAAGAGAAAATGGGCTATCCGTGTATCATTCGTCCCTCTTATACGATGGGCGGCTCGGGCGGTGGTATCGCTTATAACCGCGAAGAGTTCATCGAGATTTGTGAGCGCGGTTTTGACTTGTCCCCTACTCATCAGCTACTTATCGATGAATCGCTAATTGGCTGGAAAGAGTACGAGACTGAAGTCGTGCGTGATAAAAACGACAACTGCATCATCATCTGTACCATTGAAAACTTCGATCCGATGGGCGTGCATACTGGCGACTCAATCACGGTCGCGCCGGCGCAAACCTTGACCGATAAAGAATATCAAATCATGCGTAATGCCTCATTGGCAGTACTACGTGAGATTGGTGTTGAGACGGGCGGCTCAAACGTGCAGTTCGGTATTAATCCAAAAAATGGTCGCATGGTCGTCATTGAGATGAACCCGCGTGTCTCGCGCTCCTCAGCGCTAGCCTCAAAAGCCACGGGCTTCCCGATTGCTAAAATCGCTGCCAAACTAGCGGTCGGTTATACCTTGGACGAGCTACAAAACGACATCACCGGCGGCGCTACGCCTGCCAGCTTCGAGCCGACGCTTGATTATGTCGTCACTAAGATACCGCGCTTTAACTTTGAGAAGTTCACGCAAGCCGACAATATATTATCAACGCAGATGAAATCGGTCGGTGAAGTGATGGCTATCGGCCGTAACTTCCAAGAGTCTATGCAAAAAGCCCTACGCGGCCTCGAGACTGGCGCAGACGGCTTCGATGAGCAAATCGACTTAGCGGCAGTGAAACCAGAAAAAGCGCGTAGCGAGATTATTAATCGTTTGACTGTACCAACTCCCGATCGCATCTTTTATATCGGCGATGCCTTTCGTATCGGTATGAGCGTGGAAGAGGTGTTCAAATTCACTAACATCGATCCTTGGTTCTTGGTACAAATCGAAGATGTTATCAAAACTGAAGAAAACGTAAAAGCGCTTGGCTTTGGCGACTTAAATGAGAACAATCTGCGCCAGTTTAAACGCAAAGGCTTGTCAGATCTACGTTTGGCTAAACTGCTTGGCATCTCACAAAAGCAGCTACGCGCTAAGCGTTGGGACTTAAATATCCATCCCGTCTATAAGCGTGTCGATACCGCAGCAGCAGAGTTTGCTACGAGTACCGCTTATATGTACTCAAGCTACGACAGCGAATGTGAGGCTGAGCCCACTGACAACAAAAAAATCATGGTCATCGGCGGTGGCCCGAACCGTATCGGTCAAGGTATTGAGTTTGATTATTGCTGCGTCCATGCGGCTCTTGCCATGCGCGAAGATGGCTATGAGACTATCATGGTCAACTGTAACCCTGAAACGGTCTCTACCGACTATGATACCTCCGACCGTCTCTACTTTGAATCTATCACTCTAGAAGATGTGCTAGAGATCGTCCGTATCGAGCAGCCTGACGGCGTTATCGTGCAGTTCGGTGGCCAAACGCCATTGAAACTGGCCCGCGCTTTAGAGGAAGCTGGCGTGAAGATCATCGGTACTAGCCCTGACGCTATCGACCGCGCTGAAGACCGTGAGCGCTTCCAGCACATGATTCAGCAATTGAACCTCACCCAACCGTCGAACGCACTAGCCACTAGTCTTGAGGATGGCTTGATAAAAGCCAAAGACGTCGGCTATCCGCTTGTGGTACGCCCGTCTTATGTACTCGGCGGCCGCGCAATGGAGATCGTCTATAACGAAGAGGAGCTCAAGCATTACCTGCGCACCGCCGTACAAGCGTCCAATGAAGCGCCAGTACTACTCGATCGCTTCTTAGATGATGCCGTCGAAGTCGATGTCGATTGCGTCTGTGATGGCACAGATGTAGTGATCGGCGGTATCATGCAGCATATCGAACAGGCGGGCGTGCACTCTGGCGACTCGGCTTGTTCACTGCCGCCTTACTCACTGTCAGATGAGCTGTGTGATGTGATGCGCGAGCAAACCATAGCGATGGCAAAAGAGCTTGGCGTTGTGGGTCTGATGAACGTACAGTTTGCGGTCAAAGGCGAGACCGTTTATATCCTTGAGGTCAATCCCCGCGCCGCGCGTACCGTACCTTTTGTCTCAAAATGTATTGGTACATCGCTTGCGCAAGTGGCCGCACGCTGCATGGCAGGTACGTCACTCAAAGACCAAGGTTTCACACACGAGATCAAACCTGATTTTTATGCGGTAAAAGAGTCGGTATTCCCGTTTGCTAAGTTCCCAGGCGTCGACCCCATCCTTAGCCCTGAGATGAAGTCGACTGGTGAAGTCATGGGCGTTGGCAAAACCTTTGGTGAAGCTTTTTACAAAGCGGTTATCGGTAGTAATGAGCGCTTGCCAGGTCTACCGACTGAAGGTGAAACCAAAACTGTCTTTATCTCAGTGCGTGATAGCGACAAAGAACAAATCGTTGCAGTCGCTAGTCAGCTACAAGACTACGGCTTTGAGATAGTCGCGACCACTGGCACGCAAGCGGTATTGGCTGATAACGGTATCGACTGTAAGCAAATCAATAAAGTCACCGAAGGTCGCCCGCATATCGTTGATGCGGTCAAAAACGGCAAAATTGACTTGATTATCAATACCACCGAAGGCAAACAAGCGCAAGAGGATTCGTTCTCTATCCGCCGTAACGCGCTACTAGGCAAAGTCTTTTATGTCACGACCTTAGGCGCCGCCGAAGCCGTTTGTAAATCTTATGCAATCGACTTGCCTTTCGATGTTTATAAATTGCAAGACTTACATGCAAGAGCTAAGCCTGTCGCTTAGTAGCACTCGCGGTCTGTATTGATATTCTATTGACTTGGCAGCTTAAATTCAGTAGATTAGACCTATCGTAAAGCATGTTTTAAAAGTTTATAAATCCTATTCGGCTTAAAAAAGCATAGTAGCATCACTGCTACTATGCTTTTTATTGTGCTTTGAGCAAGTCAATCAGCGTCTGTTAAACTTTTATTACTTAGCTTTTGTTAGCTGGCTTTAATTACATAGATTTATCTCCATAATCTTTATATACTCTCTCACACTCATTGCAACAACATAGCACCATCTCACTATTCACTAGGAGATGGTGTGCTGTTATTGGTTTAAGGAAAAAACATGCAACGTTATCCTATGACTCCCCAAGGTCACGCCGCTTTAGAGGCCGAGCTTAAACAATTAAAAACCATCGATCGTCCGCGTATTACCGCCGACATCGCTGAAGCCCGCGAGCATGGTGACCTAAAAGAAAACGCTGAATATCATGCCGCTCGTGAGCAACAAGGCTTCTGTGAAGCGCGTATCCGTGACATCGAAGCGAAGCTTAGCGCCGCGCAAGTCATCGACCCTGCTACCCTGAACAAAGAAGGCCGAGTGGTGTTTGGTGTCACCGTTGTTATCGAAAACGTCGATACGGAAGAAGAAAAGCAGTATCAAATCGTCGGTGATGATGAAGCGGACTTTAAAGCGGGTAAAATCTCCGTCAACTCGCCTATCGCGCGCGGCTTGATTGGTAAGTTTGAAGGCGATGAAGCCCGTATCGAGACGCCAAAAGGTATGGTTGAGTATGAGGTGATGAAGGTTATTTATAACTAATCAAGCTCAGCCCTAGCTTTCTATCAATACCTCAATGGATTAAGTTTCCTTAATCCATTGAGGTATTTTTATGCGTATTATTGCCTGCCTTATGCCTGCCTTAGCTCAGTAAATATTCATTGATGTACTTTTGGCAAATTACACAATGCTACTATTTAACTTCCTTATATTTAGCAGATAATCAGTTAACTTTTGAGCCAATCACGGACTGTCTACTTTATTATAAGGAATTTATGATGACTACGAACACTATTACGAATAAAACGGTTTTTGCAGCTACAATGACCAGCTTCGTGCTGTTCTCTTTTAGCGCCAATGCTGCTTCTGAGATTATTATCAATCAACCTGCGACTGGCAGTACTACTGTCGTTGAGCAGTATTCTGATGGCAATACGGCGACTATTACCGCCACCCCCAACGGCATCTCTATGCGAAATGGCATGCCCTACTCAGTGACGCAAGTGACTAGTGTGCCGCGTTATACAGTTAGTCAAGGATCATCGACTGTCGTTGCTAGAGGTCCGATAACCAGTCAAGTCACTCAGCAAATCGGTAATACGCCAATGACGACAGTGACTACTCCCATCCATACTGCTGCCCAAGTGATGACGCCAGTGACAACAGCTGCTGTCGTTAATAATCAAATCGTGACAAGCCCAGTCGTTACCAGTCAGACGGTGACCACTTTAGATACCCTACAACTGAACCCCACTTTTAGCACTCCTGGTGTCGTCAATGCTCATACTAAAGTGATGAAAATCCTAAAAGACAGTAGTGGCCGTGATGTCGCGGTCCCTGCTAATAGCATTAAGCCTGGTGATATCATCGAATATCAGACCACTTATGTTAATAATAGCAATCAGCCTATCAATGATGTGAATGCTATGGTTGCTTTGCCAAGTGGCGTAAGAGTGGTGTCGTTAAACAGTCCACTACCGACCTTAGCGACTACTGGCGGCGATAGCTATCAGACGATTCAACAAGTCGGTAATACTGTGACGGTGCAAGAGAATTATTCAGCTCTCAAGTGGAACTTGGCAAACCTGCCTGCTAATACGCCACAAACAGTCGTGATACGCGCTAAGGTGCAATAGTTTTATACTTAATCAATATTTAACCTCTTTATCTAAAGACGATAAGCCTTGATTCATTAAGGCTTATTCTATGTCATAGGCGACAACAGTTGTCGCATACTATTGATAATTTGCTATTAAATACAATGACTTAACGCCAAATTTGATAAAATAGCACTCTACTAATGAATGGGTACTATAAGTTATGGCAACCATCAATTATGACAGGCTACAAGGTAAGCTCAATATCTTAGCGGATGCGGCTAAATATGATGTCTCTTGCTCCTCCTCCGCTGGCACCCGTAAAAACCAAGGCGGCGGCCTCGGTGATGCCTCAGCGACAGGTATTTGTCACAGCTACACAGAAGACGGCCGCTGCGTCAGCTTGCTCAAAATCCTACTGACCAACCACTGTATCTATGATTGCGCGTACTGCACCTCGCGTAAAAGCAATGACACGCCGCGCGCGGCTTTTACGGTTGAAGAAGTGGTTGATTTGACCATGCAGTTTTATCGCCGCAACTATATCGAAGGGCTATTTCTAAGCTCAGGTATCTTTAAAAGTGGCGACTACACGATGGAGCGACTGGTGGAAGTGGCAAAGATACTGCGCACTCGCGAGCGTTTCAATGGTTATATTCATCTAAAAACTATTCCTGGCGCTTCAAAAGAGCTATTGTTAGAGGCAGGACTCTATGCAGACCGTCTGAGCGTCAATATTGAGATTCCGACTAAGTCAGGGCTTGCACTGCTTGCGCCTGAGAAGTCACATGATGAGCTAAAAGCGCCGATGGAAACGGTTAAAGAAGAGATTATCACTATCCGTGAGAGCCGTAAAACTCATAAAAAAGCGCCAAAGTTCACCCCAGCGGGCCAGACTAGTCAGATGATCGTCGGCGCTAGTAACGAGACCGATTTGCAAGTGATTCAGTTATCGAGCCACTTCTATAAACAGTACGACCTCAAGCGCGTCTACTACTCAGGCTATGTGCCGATGCTGTCTGATAATCGACTGCCTGCTATCGGCACGCCGGTACCTATGGTGCGTGAGAACCGCCTCTATCAAGCGGACTGGTTAATGCGTTTTTATGGTTTTGGCGCGCATGAGATCGTTGAGCCTGACTCGCCGTTTTTGGATTTGGACTGTGATCCAAAGCTCGCTTGGGCAATTCGTCATCGTGAGCATTTCCCCGTCAACATTCAGACAGCAAGCTATGAGATGATCGTGCGTATCCCCGGTATCGGCACTAGAACCGCACGAAAGATTATCAAAGCGCGCAAGTTCAATCAGCTGACTCTAGAGCATCTCAAAAAGATGGGCGCTGCGGTCAATCGCGCCAAGTACTTTATCGCGACTACAGGTAAGAATGAGCATCTCTCGCATTTGACTCGCAATAACTTTCGCCAATATGTGCTCGCGCAAACGCAAACCAAGTACAAAGATCAGCGCAGTGGTCAGATGGCGTTATTTTAAAAGGTTGGTTTAATTTAGTATGCGTAGGCTGTGGCTTTAGCCCAGCAAAAGTTATGTAGGATTATTATCGCAGACAATAAAAATAGTTTATGAAATAAGTAGTCTATTTTGTACTAGGTTTAAAAATCAAAAGCGCTGGGCTAAAGCGCCAGCCTACGGTAATAGCTAGCTACCTCAATCTAAATCACTGTGAGGGAATAATGTCAGTACTTAGTATCAATCAGACTTACTCTGTCGGTCATCTAACGCCGAACATCTTACTTTACGAGCCAAGCTTTGAGGGTTGGCTTAGCGCAGTCTATCAGGTGTATGAGCGTAAGCTGCAATATGATCAGTCCTTGCAATTGATCGCTGAAGATCAGTATGTACCCTCACTAATAAGCACCGCCGCTCATGTCACAACTGATGATGAGCAAGCTCAGCGCGTGCTTGTTAAGCTCAATAAGCTGCTTGGGCGCTCAGGGATGCGCCAGATCCTTTGGGGGTTTTTATCAGAAAAGCCTAACATCGGTACTACCCTATTTCATATCGTCAAATATGCTATTGATCATCCTAAACGCCAAGTGTTAGAGGATTTGGGACGTTTAGAGGTGTTGGAGCTTGCGCAAACGGTGAAGTCCGTACACCGAGAAAAGCACCGTATGGAGGCTTTTGTACGCTTTGAGCACACCACCGATGATATTTATTTTGCACGTGTTGAGCCGGATTTTAATGTATTGCCTATTATTGGCGAGCATTTTCGTCAGCGCTATCAAGATCAGCATTGGGCGATATACGACTTAGCGCGCGGTTATGGCATTTATTATGACAAAAGTCAGAGTACGCCATCACATCCTGCTGAGCTACAAACCATCACTAATCTTGATGAGGCAGTGCTACGTAATCCTGCTAGCATCCATAGCGTGGATGAGCAACGTTATCAGCGCTTTTGGCAAGGCTACTTTACCAACGTCAATATCAAAGAGCGTAAAAACACCCGTCTCCATAGACAGCACATGCCGCAGCGCTACTGGAAATATTTAAGCGAAAAACAAATACTGCCCAACGCTGATTACCTTGAGAAAAAAAGATAGCAAAAATCGTCAGACCACCTTTGCACCTACTTACAAACCTTAAGCGCTTTTATCATCCGTACTCTCGCTGTAAGGTTGAGTTTTACTCTTTTTTAACTGACAATAGCAGCTTACCTTTTTGATACTTTAAATCTTAACTTAAAGAGTGCTTGCCGCTATTATGATCGTTATGCGCTTACTATCTTCCTTAAAACACGATGAGTCCGAACGCGGAATCTTTCATCTTGGGCGCGCTTTGGTCAAGAACGGCCACACCTCTATTATCGTTTCTAGCGCGGATGAAGATAACGAACTGGTCAAGCGTCTAGAGCGTGATGGTAACTTATACCATCAGCTGCATATGAATAAAAAATCTTGGCGGTCTTTACTGCAAGTAGTACCGCTGCGTCATCTGATCGAAAAGTATAATCCAGATATCATTCATGTCCACTCTAGAACGCCGGCTTGGATACTACATTTGGCGCTTAAACGCGCCAAAGTGAAGCGCCGCCCGAAGCTTGTGTCTACTATGTATGGGTTTTATCCTATTAATAAGTACTCGCAGGCCTTGTTGGATGTGGATACTATCATCACCGTTTCTGACAGTGTCACTAACTATTTGATCAAAGGCATCCGCCGTGAGGAGCTTGGTCCTAGGCACATTAAGCGTATTTATCGCGGGGTCGATACGCGCCGTTATCCCTATCGGCACAACCCTTCTGTCTACTGGCTACGCCGTACCTTCGCTGAACACCCTGAGCTTGAGCACAAAAAATGGCTAGTGTTTCCGACGGTTATCGGTAACGAATATGGGCAAGAGTGGCTTATCGATATCTTAGGTAATCTACAAGAGCAGTTCCCTAACATTCATGTCATCATCATGGACGAAGATTACCGTGAAGGCGATGTGGTGCATGAAGACTTTCGTCAGCGCAGTAACACGTTAGGCTTAAGCGAGCGTATTACTTATGTCGGCAGTAAGCGTAACGATATGCGTGAGTGGCTGTCAGCGGCGAATATCGTCATGGCGCTCGCCAATCAGCCCGAATCTATCGGTATCAATGCCCTACAAGCGATCCATTTAGGTACACCGGTCATCGGTTGGGATCAAGCTGCCTTTAGTGAGATTTTGCAGCCCCTCTATCCGCAAGGCCTCGTCAAAAAATATAATGCTAAAGCGCTTTGCAAAGTAGTCAGAAGTCAGCTTGAGAGTGTCACGCGCCCTGAGATGACCAATAAATTCACTATGCGTAAAATGATTACCGAGACTCTAGGTATTTATCAGAAGCTGTATGAAGACTCGTTAATAGAAGGGCAGGCAAAACTGAATAAGCAATCCGATAAAAAACTAACCAAAACGCTTAAGTCAGCAGCGCAATCTTTGAACAAACCCTCTGATCATCTGACTGAACAGCAGCCAGTGAAAAAACGCCCTGCCAAAGACTCCATATCATTAACCAAGAAAAGCTGAGTCAAATCTAAAACACATCTAAAACATATCTAAGTTACCAGAGCTTTCATGTTTTATTACAAAAAGAGCCCAACCTTAAAAAGTTAAGCTCTTTTTTCTAACGTACTCGTATTGATACAGATACAATCATCATATTATACATACATAGCGACTCCCAAGCACTCTACGAGCTTGAGCAATGTTAGCTCACAGCGCTGCACCAGTATTTAATCGAGACATATTCTTCAATACCGTATTTTGAACCTTCTCGGCCAAAGCCAGATTGCTTGATACCGCCAAAAGGCGCTACTTCGGTTGAGATAAGGCCAGTATTATGACCGACGATGCCGTATTCTAATGCTTCGGTAACGCGCCATGAACGCGCATAGTCACGACTATAAAAGTAAGCCGCTAAACCAAAGATGGTATCATTGGCTTTTTGAATGGCTTCGGCTTCCTCTTCAAAAGTAAATATCGTGGCAATAGGTCCAAATATCTCCTCTTGAGCAATATCCATCTCGGAGGCGACATTCGTCACTACTGTTGGGTTAAAGCTTAGCTTTGAAGCATCATTTTTATCGCCGCCCGTCACCACTTTAGCGCCTTTATCGAGCGCATCTTGCAGCAGGGTTTGTACTTTTTCTAAGCCGTCCTCATTAATAAGCGGACCAATATCAACGTCTTCATCCATGCCATTACCGACTTTGAGCGCGGCGACTTTTTTGGTAAAGATATCTAAAAACTTATCTCTTACGCTCGCCTGTACATAGATTCGGTTGGCACAGACACAAGTTTGACCGGCGTTACGGAATTTTGAGGCGATTAGGCCATCAGCAGCGGCTTCTAAGTCGGCATCATCAAAGACAATAAATGGTGCGTTACCGCCAAGCTCTAAAGAGAGTTTTTTGATCGTCGGCGCGCACTGTGCCATAAGCGTACGCCCAACTTCAGTAGAACCTGTAAATGAGAGCTTTTTCACACGATTGTCGCTGGTCAAAACCTCGCCTATCATTGAGGATTTACCCGTGACTATCTGAATCACACCAGCTGGAATACCGGCCTGCTCAGCTAACACCACAAGCGCTAATGCGGAAAAAGGAGTTTGCGTAGCGGGCTTGATAACCACTGTACAGCCTGCCGCGAGAGCCGGTCCAACTTTGCGCGTGATCATCGCCGCCGGAAAGTTCCAAGGAGTAATAATGGCGCATACGCCTACCGGCTGCTTGATAATCACATGACGCAATGAGGTTTTGGTCGCCGGTATAACGTCACCATACACGCGCTTGCCTTCCTCAGCAAACCAGCGGATAAAGCTATTGGCATAAGCCATCTCGCCGCGCGACTCTGTCAAAGGTTTACCTTGTTCAGCAGTCATAAGCACAGCGAGATCTTCTTGGTTGTCATCAATCAGATCCGCCCACTTCTGTAACAGCTCACCGCGCTCTTGGGCTGTTTTGGCGGCCCACGACGCTTGTACCTTGTCAGCATAAGCTATGGTGTCGATGACGTCTTGTTCTGTGAGACTAGGGATAGTGCCTATGGTTTGCCCGCTAAAAGGGTTAGTGACCTCGATGGTCGCACCATCACTTGAGTCTTGCCAGCTATCTTTGATTAAGCATTGCTGTTTGAGCAGCTTTGGATTAGAAAGGGTTAAAGTATCAGACATTATTATTTTCCTTATTCTTAATTATATAGGATGTATCGATAGCCGTACGCCGATGTGTTTTTATTTATAGAAGCACATTTTATATACTGCTTTGATATGTCGGTGTAGTCGCTTGTATTTGCATCACTGTGATAGCGTATACCTTTGCAGTTGTAAACGGACTCCCTCATTATAAGAAGATGAGGAGAATATTTACAACGGCCACTAACACTTCTATTACTAATACTAGTATCAGCTATAAAACTCATACTAGGCTACCTTTTATGACCTCCCTATTTCTCATAGCATTCTCATAACCTTCTTAATATTCATTGTTACTTCTTGTTGTACTTTTAAATTCAAAATAAAAACGCACGCTAGAGTTAAGCGTTTAATAGCCAACCCCTAGCGTGCGTTAGTGTAAATCGATTAAGATAATTTAAAAGAAAGCCTGAATACCCGTTTGCGCGCGGCCTAAAATTAGCGCATGTATATCGTGGGTACCTTCATAAGTATTGACTGCTTCTAGGTTCATGACATGACGAATAATATGGTACTCGTCCGAGATACCATTACCGCCGTGCATATCACGAGCGCTGCGGGCGATATCGAGCGCTTTGCCGCAGTTGTTACGCTTAATGAGCGATATCATCTCAGGCGCTGCATTGTGTTCATCTAATAAGCGACCAACGCGAAGAGCGGCTTGCAGCCCAAGAGTAATCTCGGTCTGCATATTCGCTAGCTTGAGCTGAACCAGCTGCGTGGCGGCTAGCGGACGACCAAACTGTTTACGATCTAGAGTGTATTGACGGGCCGCTTTCCAGCAAAATTCTGCCGCGCCCATAGAACCCCAAGCGATACCATAACGCGCTTTATTTAAGCAACCAAAAGGGCCTTTTAAACCGCGAATATCAGGAAAAGCATTCGCTTCGGGTACGAATACCTTATCCATGACAATCTCACCGGTGATAGAAGCGCGTAGTGAAAACTTGCCTTCAATCTTCGGCGCGGATAGACCTTTCATGCCTTTGTCTAGGATGAATCCGCGAATTTTATCTTCATCATCTTTGGCCCAAATGACAAATACATCAGCGATCGGGCTGTTGGTTATCCACATTTTATTGCCCGTCAGCTCATAACCGCCATCGACACTGCGCGCACGTGTGGCCATCGAAGCAGGGTCAGATCCAGAATCTGGCTCGGTCAAACCAAAACAGCCTACATATTCGCCTGAGGCCAGTTTTGGTAGATACCTCTCTCGCTGCTCTTCAGTACCGTACTCATAGATAGGATGCATCACGAGGCTCGACTGTACGCTCATCGCCGAGCGATAACCTGAGTCCACCGCTTCGACCTCACGCGCTAGTAGACCATAAGCGACATGCGACAAGCCGGCACAGCCGTAGCCTTCGATAGTCACGCCAAGCAAGCCCATCTCCCCCATTTGCCGCATGATATTGCGATCAAAGCTCTCGTTACGATTGGCAGCAACGATACCAGGCATCAGCTCTTTTTGAAAAAACTGCCGCGCGCTATCACTGACCATGCGCTCTTCATCGGTCAGCTGGTCGCGCAATAAAAAAGGATCTTCCCAATCAAAGCTTGGGCTGGACTGCTTAACATTGTGCGTAGTACTGTGCGTAACATTGGTAGGTGCTTGCATATTGCTTTCCTTGGCTTTATAGCATAATTTGTGACGGGTTAGCTTATGATATATGGAATAAACAGTAAATCATAACGGTTCGTTTCATTTTAGTAGATAACAGCCGCTAGTCAAAAGCTGTGTTTAAAAGATGATAAAATCTTAATCACCAAGATGTTTGATGAGGTCTGGTCTTTGAAATAGCACACCGTTACGCAACTCTCATTTAGCCGTGATATTATAGACGTATAATATTTTTATACCTGCCTTTGAGCGGTTATTCATTGTCATACTGCTGAGTCGTCCCATGCCCCAATCTCGTACCAACCTAAACGCTGAACCCAAAGGAAGCCTTCCCTACCTTATCGGCGTATTGTTACGCTATAGTACCTTTGCCGCTGCTGCCTTTTTGTTTTTGGCAGGACTACTGCTGACGAATTGGTGGCTGATTATCATCGGCGGCCTGCTAGTGGCTTTAGGTATCTATGATATTATGCAATCCAAGCACGCCATCTTAACCAACTACCCAGTTGCCGGTCACGTCCGCTACGTCTTAGAGGATTTTCGGCCTGAGATACGTCAGTACTTACTAGAAGATGATAAAGAACAAGTGCCTTTTTCGCGCCAGCAGCGAGCGCTCGTGTATCAGCGCGCTAAAAACGTTAGCGACACCAATGCCTTTGGTACTTTAGATAATTTATATGCCCAAGGCAAAGAGTGGTTCTTACAATCTGCCCTTAGCCATCCGCTAGAAAAACAAGACTTTCGCATTACGGTTGGCGGCGAGCGCTGCATACAGCCTCATGATATGTCAGTATTTAATATCTCAGCGATGAGCTTTGGTAGTCTCTCTGCCAACGCCATTATGGCGCTTAATCAAGGCGCTAAGATTGGCGGCTTCACGCACGATACCGGTGAGGGTGCTATCAGCCCTTATCATCGCAAGTTTGGTGGTGACTTGATTTGGGAGCTTGGCACTGGCTACTTTGGTTGCCGTACTGCCGAAGGCAATTTTGATGCGCACTCTTTTGCCGAAAAGGCAGTCGACAGCCAAGTGAAGATGATTGAGGTTAAGCTATCGCAGGGCGCGAAACCTGGCAAAGGCGGCGTACTGCCAGCCGAAAAAATCACCCAAGAGATTGCCGATACCCGGCAAGTACTTACAGGGCAAGATTGTGTTTCGCCCTCTTCGCATAGCGCTTTTAGTACGCCGCGAGAGCTAGTCGCGTTTTGGCAACAACTGCGCGACTTATCAGGCGGTAAGCCTGTTGGATTTAAGCTGTGCATCGGTCAGCCATGGCAGTTTATGGCGATTGTCAAAGCCATGATGGAAACCGACAACTATCCTGATTTTATTGTCATCGATGGCGCTGAAGGCGGCACGGGAGCGGCGCCTGTTGAGTTTATGGACAGTGTCGGCATGCCGCTTATTGATGGCTTCTTATTCGTGCATAACACCTTAGTTGGTGCCGGTATCCGTGAGAAAATCAAGCTTGGCGTCAGTGGTAAGATTGTCTCAGGCTTTGATATTGCGCGTATGCTAGCGCTAGGTGCAGATTGGTGTAACTCTGCGCGCGGCTTTATGTTTGCTGTGGGCTGTATCCAGTCGCGCTCATGTCATACCAACACTTGCCCTGTCGGCGTGGCTACCCAAGACCCGTATCGTCAAAAAGCACTAGATGTCCCTAGCAAAGCAGAGCGCGTTGCCAGCTTCCACAAAAACACGCTGAAGTCCTTATCGAGTATCGTTGGCGCGGTAGGGCTTGAGCATCCAAGCCAGTTGCAGCCTTATCATATCGCTCGCCGCCTTGATGATGGGCAAATCAAGCTCTTATCGAAGTTCTTTTACTTTGCTGATGAAGGTGCGCTACTCGATCATAGCGCCCGCGCTGATGTCTTCAATCAGATGTGGGTGATGGCTGATGCTGATACTTTCTTACCAGATAATGATGCGCTCATCGCTTACAATAAAGACTCGCGTGATAAGGGTAAAAACACAAAGCTCAAGCACGAAAAAACGCTTGAAGATGTGACTGAAAACATGAATACCAATCTAAAAGAACAGTAATGTCTCTTAGCCTATCGACTACTCTGAATCGCCAGATACTGCAGCTTAGCGCAGCTTTCTTTTCAGCGGCAGCTTTGAGTGCTTGTCAGCCTTCTAGTACAGATAAGCCTGATAAAACAGCGCAGGTTTGGTCCTGTACAACTGAGCAAACTCCTTTTAGTTATAGTGCTTGTCGCATCGACAGCCAAGCACTAACCGAAGATCGTTATCAGCTAAAGCTGTTTTGGCAAGATGCTAATAAACAGACGCTACTGACTTTTGACAAACTTATTGACAGCCTACCGAGTACCCAGTCACTAAGCCTTGCGGTGAATGCAGGCATGTATAACGACAGCTACGCGCCCATTGGCTATACGGTCATCGAGGGCGAAGAAAAGCGGGCGCTAAACCTAAAAGAAGGCGGCGGTAATTTTCATCTGCTTCCTAATGGCGTGCTATGGTGGGATAAATCAGGCAAAATACAAATTACTGAGAGTCAGGCTTTAGATGACTTAATCAAAGACGATAGAGCCCAGCCTTGGTATGCCACGCAGTCAGGCCCGATGCTGGTAATCGATAATGAGATCCATCCTAAATTCAACCCTGACAGCCAGTCTTTAAAGTTTCGTAATGGCGTAGGCGTCTGTAGCGATGGCAGTATGCATCTGGTCAATAGCGAGAAGCCCGTGAGCTTTTATCAGTTTGCTGAGCTATTCAAAGAGGATCTGCACTGCCCTAATGCGCTATTCTTGGATGGTGGTATTGCCTCAGCGCTTTACGCGCCTAGCATCGACAAGCATGATAAAAAACAGATGGGCGTGATGATTGGCGTGGTTGATACTCAGTAAATACGTTAGATCTGAGTTATGAGCTAAATATAAAGCCTTACCTATTTGCTTAGCCATTAGTTTTTTGTACTTGGCATATCTCAGATATCAGCTTATGCCAGTCTTGCTTTAAGCAAAACTTATAAAATCTGATTTTTAGCGCGGTTTTTTTGCGGTATAAGGGGCTGGTTTGCCATTTACACAGGTGCTGCTCTATACTGGAGACGATATACGCTTCGCTAAAGCCTTTGTGATTACTTGGACTCAAGACCAATAAGTTGCTCATACATACAGGCGCAACGTCATAAAACAAAATGCGCTCCACCTCACTAATAGGCAGATGGGCTACTCGTTTGGCGATATACTCATAGCTTATCTCGTTATCAACAAACAAATCAGACAATGCCATCCATGCCACTTTTTTATCGCTAACCTCACTCATAGAACTTCTTTACGATCGCATGACATACCATGCCTTAGCTTAAAATTAGCACATCTATCTGCCCCTTAGTAGCTAATAGTGGCTAAATTTTGCTACAATAGCGCCAATTTTTATGCTAAACAGCAGCACCTTACAAATTACTGATTTTATTAACGTATTGAGAGACCATTATGGGTTTTAACTGCGGTATTGTCGGCCTACCCAATGTAGGCAAATCCACTTTATTTAATGCTTTGACCAAAGCGGGAATCGCCGCTGAGAACTTTCCCTTTTGTACCAAAGATCCCAACACAGGTATCGTGCCGGTACCCGATCCACGTCTCAAAAAGCTTGCCGATATCGTCAATCCTGAGCGCGTATTGCCAACAACGATGGAGTTTGTCGATATTGCCGGACTCGTCGCGGGCGCGTCAAAAGGCGAAGGCATGGGTAATCAGTTCTTAGCCAACATTCGTGAGACTGACGCTATCGCCCACGTGGTACGCTGCTTCGATGATGATAACGTGGTGCATGTCGATGGCCGCGTCAGCCCAATCGACGATATCGAAACCATCAATACCGAGCTGGCTTTAGCTGACCTCGAAGCCGTTGAGCGCGCTATATTGAACCTCTCCAAAAAAGCCAAAGGCGGCGATAAAGATGCCACTGCAATGCTTGAGGTATTCAAAAAGATTGAGCCCCTACTTGCAGAAGGCCGAGCGGCGCGCGCAGCCAACTTAGATGATGATGAGAAAAAACTGATCAGAAGCTATGGTCTTATTACCCTTAAGCCTACTATGTATATCGCTAACGTTAGTGAAGATGGCTTTGAGAATAACCCTTACTTGGACGCGGTGCGTGACTACGCTACGGGTGAAGACTCTATCGTCATCGCGCTTTGTAACCAAATCGAAGCGGAGATTGCCCAATTAGATGAAGAAGATAAAAAAGACTTCTTAGCTGAGATGGATATGGAAGAGGCAGGTCTTGATCAAGTGATTCGCGGCGGTTATGATCTGCTTGATATGCAGACTTACTTTACCGCTGGGGTCAAAGAAGTTCGTGCGTGGACGGTCGCTATTGGCGCGACAGCACCGCAAGCGGCTGGCGTGATCCATACGGACTTTGAGCGTGGCTTTATCCGTGCTGAGGTCATCGCTTATGACGACTTTATCGAGTATAACGGCGAAAAAGGTGCAGCTGCAGCCGGTAAATCGCGCTTAGAAGGCAAAACATACATCGTGCAAGATGGCGATATCATGCATTTTAGATTTAACGTATAATCTCATACGGTAATCCCTGTTTATTGAGCATTACACACTACTCATTCAGCCGGTGTTGGTACTTTATCAGCATCGGCTTTTTTTTATTTCTTTTTTGTTATATTATAACATATCTTATTTCTGACATATTTTGAAATTTCTATATAAATGAGGATTTTATGGTTACTAAATTTGCGGGTTTTGTACTTGTGGGAAGTGTCGCAATGGGGTCGTTACTGGGTTGTCAACCTAATACAGATACAGTCGATTCTGAAGCAGTCACCGAAGAACATGCTGAGCCTAGTCAAGAAGAACACGTTCATCATGAGCATGATGGACACGATCATAACGGACACGATCATGATGATCACGAAGGACATGATCACGCCAGTGCAGGCACACCGTTTGTTTGTGAGCCTACCACTACTATTAGAGTTTTTTATAATAATGATAGTACACCACAAACGGCCAGCCTACTCATTGATGGTCTCGAATACGATTTAAATGCTAGAGAAAGCACTGACAAAACAGTCTATATGAGCGATATAGGCCTAGATGACACTCATGGCATTATATGGCAAGTAGATAGAGATAAGGCAACTTTGCGCAATAAGACACTAGATGGCAGTGTGGCTATAGAAGAAGAAGATGTGATATTTAATTGCCAAAAATCTTAGTTGCTGGCTGTACCGAGAGTACTATTTTGTTATGCTAAAGGCTCCCTTGGTTCGGATATGTCACTATGCTAGGTACGCCAACTTCTTTATCGTCTCCTACCGCACAATGGTCTCACCTTCTCAACTCTCAACGTCTTGGTTCTACAAAAAAATTCGTTACTCATGGAGTTACCCGTTCCCAGTTCCATAAAGATTACGACAGATTGGTGTTTTCACACTCGTTTCGGCAGCTTAACCAAAAAACGCAGGTGCATCCTTTAACCAATCAGCTTGGCATCCACACGCGCTTGACCCATTCGCTAGAGGTGTCCTGTATCGGGCGCTCTCTTGGGATGATGTCTGCCGAAAAGCTCCATGAAAAGCTCGCTGGCGGCCTGCCTATTGGAGTGTCGTCGGCTGATGTTGGGGTGATAGTGCAAGCCGCTTGTCTGGCTCATGATATTGGCAATCCGCCTTTTGGTCATGCTGGCGAGTACGCCATACGTGATTGGTTTATTCATGCTGAGCGCCGCTCGGTACTAAAGCATTTAAGCGCCGAAGAGCGGTTAGATCTATTAGCTTATGAAGGTAACGCACAAGGCTTTCGGCTACTGGTGCGTAATGAGCATCATCCTGATAAAGGCGGTATGCGCTTAACTTGCGCCACGCTCGGCGCTTTTATGAAGTACCCTTGGCAAGCCAGCCATAGCAATATCATAGATTTTGATAATAGCTACCCCGTAGATAAAGTACAGAAATTTGGCAGTTTTGTCAGTGAAGCGCACCAGTTAGAGGAGCTCGCAACTTGCTTGCAGCTGCCACGCTCACAACTGCACGATGGCTTTGCGCGTCATCCGCTCGCTTATTTGTTAGAGGCCGCTGACGATATCTGCTACGCCTTGATAGACTTAGAGGATGGCATCCAGCTTAATATGCTCAATTTCAATGAAGTTGCAGAAATATTTTATCAGCTCATTGGTGAGCGCCCTGCTGCTATCACTTTACCAGCAAAGCTATCGGTCAGCCAGCAGTTGGCCTCTTTGCGAGCGCGCGCTATGATGCGGCTCGTCAATACAGTGACGGATGCCTTTGTAGATAATAGCGAGGCGATGCTAGCTGGCGAGCTGACTGGTAGTCTATTCGCCCACTGTGATGCAGAAGTGCAAAGCGGTATTACTCAGGCTAAGCTATTGGCTCGCGAGCGCATTTTTAATCATCCAAGTAAGGTGCGAATGGAGCTGATGGCCAATCAATGCTTGCAGCGATTGCTCGACGCTTTTATGCCGCTTGCTTGGACTGTATCGAATCATGCATCAATGCCCTTTGAGCAGCAGCGCCTGCTTAGCCTACTACAGCCGCATCTCAGCGAGCAACAGCGCCAGTTGTCTGACAATATTTATCACAACATACTGATTATTTTGGACTTTATTACCGGCATGAATGATCATGAAGCTTATCGGTTAGCGCAAGAGTTACAAGGTCACTGGGGCACGATGGTATAAGGTGTTTTTAGGCTATAATAAAAACCTAGTATAAGTGTTCTGATTTTATTCGTATTTTCATCTTTAAATCGGTATGATAAACAACAACTCAGCCACAATAGATATCTTATGAGCAGCCGCGAACAAAAAAAACTTCAAACCAGACGGGCTTTTTTTAATGCCGTTTTAGATCTGTGTATGACTGGGCAATCTTTTAGCTCGATTAGTCTGCGCCAAATCACTCGTGAAGTGGGCGTAGTGCCCACCGCATTCTATCGGCATTTCGATGATATGGAATCGCTCGGTCAAGCTTTGGTGATTGAGGAGCTTGGCGGTACGATGGCTACTTTAAGTGAAGGCTTGCATATCGGCAAGACTCGCAGCTTTGAGCGCCAGATCGCCAAGAGTATTCAGCTGTTCTTACAGATGGTCAGCGAGCAGCCCTACTATTGGCAGTTTCTAGTCAGTGAACGCTTTGGCGGCTCGGAGGCGGTGCGCAACACCATCGATAAACTATTAAAGCTGCATATACAGAGCTTATCAGAAGATTTAGCACTGCAGCCGGCTTTTAGTCACATCAACGACTATGACCGTCTTCTGCTGGCTGATGCTGGTATCAACATGTTTTTTTCTTGGATTATTGATTGGTTAGAGCTGACTTATTCTGAGGATCATGACGATGAAGCCGATTTGGATGAGATTGAGCGCAAAAAGCACCAGATGCAGCACAACTGTACTCGTCAAGCCCAGATGCTCTTTTATGGCGCTTATAATTGGAAATCTACCGAAGAGACTTTGCTTGATGAATAACGTCTACAATTCTTAAAGGATAAAACTAGCTTATTGAAAGTTAGGCGCAAAGGCCCAAAGCCGCTGCGACACTACTCTAACGGTCTTTGCGGATGTCTTATTAGAGCCGTCATTGTTGTTATTAGCAGCAACAGCAACGTTGTCAGTATTATTACCCTCAGAAGTATCGATTTTACTAATTAGCACTGTGGCAAATCTTTGTCGCGCTGCGCCTAAGTTAGCGCTATCGGTGGCAGTAATCAGCGCCGTAAAAGCTTGGCTATCGGCACCCAATAATGGCGTCAAAAGCTGACGCTGCTCAGTGCTGACCGCATTTAAAGGCGGCTGTTGCCAGATACTATCGACTGACTCGATGACTTGTTGCTTTTGCAAACGCTCTAACCCTTGCATCTGCTGCGCGCTGACATCCTCGACCAAAGCAGCCAGCACCTCAGGGTGAGCGGTATTGATATTGATCGGTAGATAATAAGGCACCGCAGTCAGATAAGGGCGCAAATTCGCTAAATCCTCCGCGCTCATATTAGGCATATCTTGCAGCTGATCAACACTGACGAACGGCTGATTGGGTAAAGCGGCGCTTAAGCCAGCGCCTTGTTGAGCATAAACTACGCCCTCCTCTCCGCCATCCTTATAGACTTCCCTATCCCCATCTTGCCAATCTAGAGCGGCGATAGCGATTTGTGGATCTAGATTGAGCTGAGTCAATAGCCGCTGAAAAACACCCAACGCGGCAACGTCTACTGTTCCGTCGTGATAAAGATTATTGATATTAAAGCGGGCGGCCTCATCGCGCAGCTCCATAGTCACGGTGTGCGACCCTAAAGGATAAGGTGGCAGCGGCTGCGCCCAAATATCTTGCAAACTATCGGTGTCATTGAGCATACTATCTGCTCGAATCAAAGTGACTGCCAGTTGCTGCGCGGCATCAATATCTTGTAGCAGTTGATTCTGATTGAATAATAAGCCGCTGCGACGAATGACAATCTTTTGACTAGCGAGCATAGCTCCTGCCACCACAGTGATACTGACCACCAATAACAGGATAGTCAATAAAGCCACGCCGCGTTGAGATCTGATTGCTATCGTCATAAGTCAGTTATTATTGCCAGTGTTGTTATTATCATTATTGCTATTACTACTGCTCAGCGCATTATCAGTCACAGGTAGAGGCTGCGGCGCTAACGCCCATTGCCAAGTAATCGGCATGTCCTGATAGGTAAAGCTAACGGCGACACCTTGTGGCAATAACTGAACGGTGTTTGCTGAGCTTGACTGCGTTACACCGTTGACTTTGTTATTAAGACTACTGCTATTCGCACTATTTTTATTGTTATTGGGAAAGGTATTAGCAGGCTCAGGCAGTAATGCTTGCCAGTTGGCAGCGGTTACGCCTTCGAGTAATACGCTATCTAAGCTCACATTTTGGCTCGTATTATCTCTGTCGCTTTGAATACGAGTATACTGACGACGAATCAAACGCTCGTCGGCAAAAATATAATCGACATGCTGCAAACTTGGGCTAGTTTGATAACGGGGGTCTGGATCAGCGAAACGCACAAAGCTTATCTGCTCGCTATATAGACGCATAAACGGCTCAGGCATCTGTACTGACGCAGTATCGCCAGTATTATTGCTCGGATTGTTATTATCGTTGTTATTGCCATTAGAGTCGTTAAGCTCACCTGCAGTTTGAGCATGAGGTGCTTGATAAGCAATAATCTGTCCCATATCCTGCTGCAGCTGCAAATAGGCGTACTGTAACGCTGCCAAATTATCCGCCTGCAATTGCGCCCTATCGCGCGCACGATTGACGCTATCGAATACTTGCCAGCCTGCCACCGCAAGCATCGCAAATATCGCCATAGCGACCATCAGCTCCAGCAAAGTAAAGCCGCGCTGCGCACTCATGGCGAGCCCCCATCATCGCTGTTATCCAAACCAAAGAAGGCGGCACGACTACTTGCTGTCTCAGGGTTACTGACTATCACTGTGATGTCCGTGACGACCGAACGCGGCTCACCATTGAGTATTGGCGCCACCTCAATAGTCACCTGTTTTAAGGCTGGGCTCAAAGTGTCGGCCACGCTCATCTGTACTTGCCAATCCCGTCCTTGCTCATTGACCGTTTGGCTGCGATTGGCAGTCAGCCAAGTCTGCTGAATACGTAAGTCAGCCGCAGCGTTTTGAGCAACGAAATGCGCTAAGGTTCGCGTTTTTAGGGTATCGACTGAAGACAGATAAGCGCTACTAGCACGGCTAGCGGCGACGGCGACGACGGCTAAGATAGCGAGCGCTACCATCACCTCAATCAAGGTAAAACCGCGCTCTGATCGGCGCACGTTTATCACTGAAGGGCTGTTAAAGGAGTAGCAAGGCTTATATGACGTATCAGGCACTTTTACAGAAGGCGGTTTATCTGTTTTTAGACTTAAGCGCGTAAATCTTTTGGTGTTCATACGCTATAACCCTTGCCCTATCATCATACTGCCATCCGGCATGATGGTAATCACCTCACCCACTAGCCGCGACTGATAACGCACTTCTATAGTGACAGGACTGGCTTGACCGGTCCCAAACCAGAGGGCTTGCGGCACCGCTTGTCCAGTAAACCACGGCTGTAGCGCCTGCGCTTTGGTGCCGCCATTGCTCGCGCTCGTATTACTAGACTCTAAGCTTTGAATCACTAAACTGACGCCTGCAGGCATCTGCGGCAAAACAATCTCTGGCTCTAGCTCCCAGCTTGGGGTCGCTACGGCCTCTTTTGGATCCGCAGACATGGCGGAGAGCTCCATGGCGTTTTTGGAGGTAGTATCGATAGCACCACTAGCGCCAAGGTTACCAGTAGCTTGATAGGCTATATAGGGATTGGAGAGACTGACGATCGCAGGGCTGATCTGTCCTTGTTTATCCGCTTGCAAGCTAAGCCCCATCGGCTGCATACGCTCAGCGGATAATAAGCGAACGTAGCTGAGTGAATCGGTTAAATGCTCATAAAAAGCTAAGTGTTTACGCGATTCACTGCTGCCAACAGACAAGCTAATCATACCGGCAAAGATGGATAAAATGACCACCACCACTATAATTTCTACCAAAGTAAAGCCAGTCTGCGCGTGTTTCATGATAGAAGGCAAACCTTAATCATTGATCATTAGCAATCAACAGCATTGCTCGCTGATGATTAGCTATTAATACTGAGTATTGCGGTGCTCTGCTGATTCTGTTTCGATTTGCTCGACGAGATCCTGCATGTCTTCATCATTGAGACTCTCATCAGCAGTATGCGCCGGATAGTGTCCAGGAAGATCTAGCATCTGCTGAACGAGCGCGTAGCGTAGCGTATCACGGCGACCCAGATAGCGCTGATAAAAGCTAGAATTAAGCAGTCCTGCCCCGCCTTGCCCCATCGCCCAAATCGTACACAGATAGTCGCGTGTGGTCATGCTGCTGTGCTGCTCTTTGAGATATGCACTGACGATATCGATCAGACGCTTCATACGCTGACGACGGATATCATAAAGCTCGGCAAATAAACGATTAAGCCCAGTCACTGAAGCGGCTAGACGCTCTTCAATCTGGTTGAGTAGCATCGCTTTTTGTGGGTTGAGTAGCTGCTGAAAAATCATCCGCGCTACCCCTGCTGAGGCGCAATCATCGACGCGGTTGATCTCAAATAGCTGCTCTTCGTAGCGAATAATAATGCGCAGATATAGCTCATCTTTACTAGAAAAATGCTTGTATAGGGTACCTTTGGCTAAATCAAGCTGATCGGCTAGGCTGTCTAAAGTAATATCACCATCGCCTGACTCAAGTAGCAACTGCTCAGCCATCGCTAAGATATTCTCTTCTCTTACTTTGAACTGGTGCTGACGACTCATAACTTCTCCTAAACTTGGTGAAATTAAGCATACAGTTATAGTTCAGCGCATCGTACGATTAACAACTCAGCTCTAAAGAGTCGCTAGTGAGGGGCAACTATAACAAGTAGCTATGCTTAGTAGTCAGTCATCGATTATCTTTGTCTCATAACAGCGGCTGGGCAAGGATACTCATTACCCAGCACTACTGGCAAATGCTTTTATTAAAAGAGATAAGAGAACGCTCAATGCTATAACAAACAAGATTTGAGTGCTCAAAGTTGAGCCATACGCCTTATTTATAAATGACTGACTGGTCATAGCATAACGACTTTAATGATATTGTGCTAGTAAATTTTCAAAGTTTTTTGCAGTTAATTGGCCGATCTCTTCGCTACTGCAGCCATACATATCAGCGATAAAGCTGGCGACATAGGGCACATAGGCCGGCTCATTGGGGCGTCCGCGTTTGGGCACCGGTGCTAAATAAGGGCTATCGGTTTCGATGAGTATCCGATCTTTGGGCATATTTTTTGCAGCTTCTTGAATCGTTTGGGCACTCTTAAAGCTGACAATACCCGAAAACGAGATGTAAAACCCTAGATCTAGCGCGCGCTTGGCAGTGTCCCAATCTTCAGTGAAACAGTGAATAATACCGTGCTCTGCGCCTTCAGACTTCAATATATCGATAGTATCTTCTTTTGCATCACGCATGTGCACCACTAGCGGTTTTTTGAGCTGTTGACTGGCATGGATATGACGCGCCAAACTGTCCTGCTGCGCAAGCTTATTTTCAGTGGACCAATAGTAGTCCAATCCCGTCTCGCCGATGGCCCAAACCTGCTCTTCTTTGGCCGTTTCCATCAGCCGCTCTACGCTCGCCGATTGCAAGACATCGATATCTTCGCAAGGATGGATACCCACGCTCATACCTAGACGCAGATCATCGTCGCTGTAACAGCTGACGATATCAGCGATCTCATCATATTCGGCAAAATCGCACATAATCGCCATCGCTCGAGTGACATTAGCTTCTTTCATAGCGGCAATGGCACCCGAAAGCTGACCGTCATATTTAGTCAAATCGAGACGGTTGAGATGGCAATGAGTGTCAGTAAACATAAATACTCTCTTTATAATCATTTAGCGAATAGTTTACTATTCATTGCTGTTAAGAAAGCGTTTTTCAAGGTTTCGTTTATGAGCTGCCAAGTCTATTTTTTTGCTAAATACACTATAACGGCACCACTCGCATCACCTCTTCTATTGTGGTCAGGCCTTCAGAGATACGCTTAGCACCAGACAGTCTTAGCGGCTGCACGCCTTCGCGGTACGCTTGCTGCTTAAGACTGTCTAGATTGACATCCGCCGCAACTAGCTTTTTGAGCTCGTTCGATAGCGGCATAATCTCATACAGGCCGATACGTCCTTGATAGCCAGTATGGCGGCAGTGCTCACAGCCTTTTGCCATATAGATCTGCGGCGGCAGTGTAGCGCGCCACGGCTGTACTAGCTCCTGCCACTGCAGCGCCATCTCACTATCGTCACTAAGTGCTTGTGCCTGTTTGCAATGCGGACACAGCGTTCTGATGAGTCGCTGCGCCATCACTCCTAGTATGGTGGCTGAGGTCAAAAATGGCTGCACGCCTAAATCATGCAAGCGCGGCAATGAGCTGGGTGCATCGTTCGTGTGCAAAGTTGAAAGCACTAAATGTCCAGTAAGCGAGGCTTGCACCGCCATGTTCGCGGTTTCAGAATCACGTATTTCTCCAACCATAACGATATCAGGGTCTTGACGCATGAGCGAGCGAATCCCATCGGCAAAATGCAAATCTATCGCGGGGTTCACCTGCATCTGATTGAAATCAGGCTCAATCATCTCAATAGGATCTTCGATGGTGCAGACATTGACCTCATCAGTGGCGAGCTGTTTGAGCGTACTATATAAAGTAGTCGTCTTACCAGAGCCGGTCGGCCCAGTGACCAAGATAATACCGTTTGGATGGCTAGTTAATTCGTGCCACATCTCGAGCTGCTTGCCGGAGAGGCCCAACTGTGCAAACGAGCGCACAAGCACTTCTGGATCAAATACACGCATGACTAGCTTTTCGCCAAAAGCCGTCGGCAAAGTCGATAAACGCAGCTCTGTCTCTAGGCCTTTATGAGTACGCGTCTTTAGCCGGCCATCTTGCGGTTTACGCTTTTCGGCGACGTTAAGCCGCCCTAAGATTTTAATCCGCGCGATCACTGCCATCAAAATCGCAATGGGCATCTCATACACAGTATGCAGCACGCCATCGATACGAAAGCGCACTTTACCCGTCTCGCGGCGCGGCTCTAAATGGATATCACTAGCACGCTGCTCAAAGGCATATAGCAGTAGCCAATCAACGACTTTGACGATATGCTGATCATTAGCATCGGGATTGGCATTATCGCCTAACTGTAGTAAGGCCTCAACGTTAGTGACGTCGGCGGCGGCGCGTCTATGGACGCTATTAGCGCCTGCGATCGCTTGGGTGACTTGATAAAACTCTTGGCGATAGCGGTTGATCTGATCTGGGCTGATATAGACGCTGCGATAGCTTTTATTACCAATTATTTTTTCGATATTGCTATGCCAGTCGCTATAAAAAGGCTGATCAGTGCCGATGACGATCTCATTAGCTGCCACCTCAATAGGCAAAATGTGCTGCGAGCGTGCATACTCAAACGACATCAGCTGCGTCACTGCTGGCACGTCCGTCTTTAAGGGGTCGATACGCACTAAAGACATATGAGCTTTAGCAGCCAGCCACTGATTGAGCCAAGCCAGTGTCAGCTTAGTATCGCCCTCTTTATCGTGCCCGTTAACTAATCCAAACTCGCTAATTGTAATCAGGGGGTGCTGAGACTTATCACGGCGACTGGTCATTACTAGATTATAACCGCGCTGATCGATCACCCTATCTGCTAGCAGCTCATCGAGACACCAGCGCAAATCTACTAGTAAAGAATAATCCGGAACCGACATAGTTATCTTCTTTTATTAGTCATTATTTAATGCTACTACACCACCTCGACCACTGAGCTAATCTGCAACTCCCCCGTCGCCACTTGGCAAAAGCTGACATCGACTGACTTGTAGCGCATGGTAAAGCTCGTATTAATCTCATTACGGCGGTAAGCGGGCCGAGGATCCTGCGCAATCAAAGCTTTTATTAACGGCAAATCTGTCGCCACTAAACGCTGCTGTATATCCTCAATAACGGACTTGCTGCTTATAGGTACGCGGCTTTTTATATCACTGTCGACCAAGACTGCAAACTGCTCCTGAGCATTAACCGTCATAGTAACCGCTGACGGGGTCGGCGATGCTGGCGCAAATCCGCTCGTCGCATGCTCAATACTATCACTATAAGCGACATAAGGCTTAATATCGATAATAGGCGTAGCATCGATTATATCGGCACCGCTGATAATCAGTATCACTCGGCCTGCGACCACCTCAATGCGTTCAAGCTTGACGACAGACAGACCCATCTGCGAGGGCCGATACATACTGCGGCTAGCAAAAACGCCGATCTTTTGATTGCCGCCGAGTCTTGGCGGCCTGACTTGCGGTCGAAAGGATTGGCTATTATAAGTGTCTTTATTATGATGAAACTGCCAGCTGAGCCACAGATGACTGAAAGCTTCTAAGCCGACAAAGGCTGCGGGCGTATCAAAAGGTGCAATCATCTCAATAGCACTCATTAGCGCGACTAGATTGGGCTGTCTTGGCGCCCCAAATTTCTGCGATAATGGCGCACGATGATAGCCAATGATAGGCGACATGTGGGTCTGTATTTGCTTACTCATGAGTTATTCCAAAACCAAAAACGCGCGGTCGTCAGAGACGCTCTATCAATCATACAAAAATAATCACTAACGATATTCCATTTTATCATGGTCAGTACGCATAACATGGCGGATTTTTATTTTGAAATTTGTTATGATGTGCCCCATTGTATATTGAGAATAACTTGCATCTGGCAGCTTGCCACTTGATGCGTTTATCGATTAATTAGAGGGCTTTATGTCAAAACTCCGCACAGAAACGGTCACAGACGTTCACCACTGGAACGATTCGCTCTTCTCTATCAAGACCACTCGCGACGATGGCCTACGTTTTCGTAACGGTGAGTTTGCGATGATTGGTATCTTAGTTGATGGTAGACCGCTACTGCGAGCTTACTCGATTGCTAGTCCTAATTATGAAGACCATCTAGAGTTCTTTTCGATCAAAGTACAAGACGGCCCACTAACCTCACGCTTGCAGCATATCAAAGTTGGCGATGAGCTACTCGTCAGTAAAAAGCCGACTGGCACGCTAGTCTTAGACGACCTACTGCCCGGTAAGAACCTTTACATGCTGGCGACTGGTACTGGCCTTGCCCCTTTCTTAGCCTTATCACGCGACCCTGAAGTTTACGAGCGTTTTGACAAGATTGTCCTCGTGCATGGCGTGCGTAACGTCGAAGATTTAGCGTACCGTGAGATGTTCGAAAATGAGCTGCCCAACGATGAAATCTTCGGCGACTGGTACAAAGAGAAGTTTGTTTATTACCCAACGACGACGCGCGAAGAGTTTAGAAATATGGGCCGTATCACCGACTTGATGGAATCAGGCAAACTGTTTGAAGATGTCGGATTGCCACAAATGAATAAGGACGATGACCGTGTATTGATTTGCGGTAGCATGCCGTTCAACGCTGATGTCTCTAGAATATTAGATGGTTTTGGTCTTACCGTGTCGCCACGTATGGGCGTGCAAGCCGATTACGTTATTGAGCGTGCCTTTGTAGGATAGGAAATACAGAGTAGAAATCTGCGCAATCAAGATAAATAATTCTTGACGGTGATAATTAGGCTGTTATAATACGCCACCTATACAGCGCAATCTGTAGCCCAATTCATAAAGCGCCTTGCTTTATACCTAACATGCCAGTGTGATGGAATTGGTAGACATGACGGATTCAAAATCCGTTGCCTTTAAAAGCGTGTCGGTTCGAGTCCGACCACTGGTACCACTATACGAAACCCTTACAGTCTATAGATTGTGAGGGTTTTTTATTGCGTGAATTATTTATAAATTGGTCGAGTAATAACAGCGTAAAATAAAATTTTGATACTATCTTGATACTTTAATACATCTGCATGTTCACGTATTATAGTGCTATAGTCGATCCTAAATAAAACTGAAACATTTTTGTCATGTGTTGTTGGTATGAATTTTACGCAGCCTCTGGAGTGACAAAGTCGCACAGCAAGCAAGAAAAATTTATACCAACGGCACTACACCGTTTTCGAAGTGTCTTAACTATATTAATATAATAACTGCGGCGTGACGGATGAATTATGAAAGTTAAGCTTAGTAAGAAGTTTATCGATTCAGTTGCATATGCTTCAAATGGTACAGACATCTACATGGATGAAGTATTAACGGGTTTTGCACTTCGTGTGGGTAAGCAATCTAAGAGATACACGCTTCATAAACGCATCAATGGTAAGCTCTATCGTGACGAAGTTGAAGAAACACATCTAATCACTTTGACTGAAGCTCGTGAAAAAGCGAGCACGATGATGGTCAACATAAAAAAGGGACTTGATGTTTACGATGGTTATCACGCTACTCCAAAGTTAAAAGACATTCAAGATTCTGATATACCAACACTTAATGAAGCATATACCTACTTTAAATCTATGAAGCCAAATCTTGCCAGCCGTACTATTGAAACTTATGATCAGCAAATACTTGGTCGACTCGATGACTGGCTTGATATATCGTTAAACGATATAACTAAAACTATGATAAGTGAAAAACATAAGGAAATCAGCAAATCTAGTCCAGCTCAAGCGAATGCTACTATGCGAGCTCTTCGATCAGTATGGAATTATTGTCAAGATAGCTTCTTAGATGACGATGAGGAGTACATAATAAAGGATCAACCCATTCGAATACTGAATGCCAAAAATGATTGGAACAAAATTAAACCTCGTACTCGTCATGTTGAAGAAGAGTATTTAGGAGTATATTTTAGAACTTTGATTGAACACCGTGACGGTAGTTCTTTCAAACAAGCATCTTATAGCAATAATGCTCGTGATCTTTTACTGCTTTTTATGTTTGCTGGAGTTCGCTTAAATGAAGCGCAGACACTAAGATGGGAAGATGTAGATCTTGACGCTGCTCGTATCGTTTTTAAAGCCACTAAAAATGGTTCTGATTACCATATGCCTACTGGAAAAATACTTCAAGCCATACTTAGTGAACGCTATAGATTGAGCAATGGAGAGCGTTGGGTATTTCCGAGTGATTTGAAAAGAAATAGCGACCACGTTAAAGATTTGAGCGGTAGTTATCATTCAATATCAAACAAAGCTGGCTTGCACATTACGCCTCACGATTTGCGTCGTACATTTGGCACTGTCGCTAATGGTCTTAATGTAACCTATCCAGTGTTAAAGAGACTGCTCAATCATCGTGAGGCTAAATCTAGTGATGATGTGACACTACATTACATACAGGTATCACAGCGACAATTACGTGAAGCTTTAGATGAGATTGAAGCTTTTTATTGCAAGCATATAGGAATGACTCAAGATGAGGTGATTAAGAGTCTCTTACAGACATAACTTCATATAATTTTTTAAAGTTCTGTACAACTAACTAATCGATAGAACATGTAATGACATTTTGATTAGGAGACATACTATGGGTATCAAACTTGAATTTGGTATGACACAGAATAGTAGAGATCAAAAAATCTGTGTTGATTATTGGGCATATGATCATAAGGAGGATTATCTTGAACATGTACAAATGCTATGGCAGAAATATAGAATCAGCTCAAATCTATTGTTTGAGACGATTGCTCAATGTTACGCTTGTTTAGATGATATGCTCTGTGAGTACTGTGCAAGTGCTTGCCCGGTAGAGATGCCAGCAGATATCCTATATATGCGTGCTCAAGATAGTTGGTGTTGTATGGTTTGAACCGCCCCGAGATTGTCGGAGACTCAACGCTCCAAGAGAATACGACAATGAAAACACGAAACTATACCCCTGAAATGAAAGAACGAGCCGTCCGTATGCTAGTTGAAGCTAAAGACGACTACCCATCCACATGGTCAGCCATCAAAGCCATAGCACCAAAGATAGGTTGTACGCCTGAGACCCTACGATCATGGCATAAAAAGCACATTGATAAAACCATTCCTGCAAAGATTCAAGCTCAAAGCCAAGCCGAGCGCATCAAAGAGCTTGAACGTGAGAACAAAGAATTAAAACAAGCCAATGAGATCATAAGGAAAGCAGCCGCTTTTTTCGCCCAGGCGGAGCTCGACCGCAAACCCAAGTAATGGTTGATTTTATAGATGACCACAAAC
This sequence comes from Psychrobacter sp. TB15, assembly GCF_000511655.1. NCBI lineage: Bacteria > Pseudomonadati > Pseudomonadota > Gammaproteobacteria > Moraxellales > Moraxellaceae > Psychrobacter > Psychrobacter sp. TB15. The sequence continues at coordinate 34,559 of NZ_AYXN01000029.1, read as the reverse complement.
AACAATATGGAGTCGAGCCAATCTGTAGAGTACTACCGATTGCTCCATCCACATACTATCGTGCTAAAGAGCTAGAAGAAAATCCTGAAAAACGTTCACAGCGTAGTCAGCATGATGACTTCTATCTTAATGAGATTAAACGTATTTGGAAGGACAGCAAATGCCGTTATGGTGCTCGTAAAGTCTGGAAACAGTTGAAATCTGAAGGTGTACATCCTGCACGTTGCACTGTAGAGCGGTTAATGCGGCAGCATGGTATGCAGGGTATTTGGCGAGGTAAAGGTAAGATAACCACTAAGTCTCGTGATGATCAAAAGCGTGCTGTTGATTTAGTTAATCGTAACTTTAATGCCCATCGCCCTAACCAGCTATGGGTTGCTGACTTTACTTACGTTAAAACATTGAGTGGTTGGGTCTATACTGCCTTTATCATTGATGTGTTTGCTCGCGCTATCGTTGGTTGGAAAGTATCAGATCGTATGAACTCTGATATGGTGATGGCGGCACTAAACCAAGCCATTGCAGACAGAAACAATCCTAAAGATGTGATTCACCATAGTGATAGAGGTGTACAGTACTTATCCATTCGCTATACTAATAAGATGGCTGATTCTGGCGTTATTGCATCTGTTGGTACAACCGGTAATTCATATGATAATGCGTTGGCTGAAACGGTTAACGGGCTTTATAAAACAGAGGTGATTGAATATTTAAAACAGCAGTGGCGGGATGCGTATGATGTTGAATTAGCAACCCTTGAATGGGTCGATTGGTTTAACAAAACTCGCATTCATAGTACGATTGGCTATGTGTCGCCTTTTGAGTTTGAGAGACGATACTATGATAGTTTTATTGAGTCAGACAAAGCTGCCTGACTCAAGCAATCAAGTCTCCGATATAGTCGGGGCGGTTCACTATGCTATATATAGCGTTAGTAGCCTTCGTTTAAATTGATATTTTACTCAGGTGAGGTTGTTAATATTAGGGTTTGAAGTTTGCTAAGAGTATGATGTGAATATCGCACGACCGCTAAGAGTATGATTGTTTATCCCAACCGTAGACTGTATCAATAGAACGTAAATAACATTTCACCCTCGGAGAAAGCCTATCAAGAGGATTACCAGTAAGATTGATACATCTCAAACTATTCAGCTGTGTAAAATTATCTGGCAGGTTTCTAAGATTACAATAAACAAGCTCAAGCTTAACAAGATTATTAAGCTCACCAATACTATTAGGTAGCTTGCCCAATTTACAATAACTGATAAAAAACTCAGTCAGACTCTTAAGTTGCCCTATGATTTCAGGCAGCTCTTTGAGGCTACAATGGTTAATATAAAGCTTCTCTAGATTAGTAAGTTGACCTACGCTATCAGGTAGCTTGTCAAACTTGCCATGACTAATAAAAAGCTCAGTTAAGCTAATAAGCTGCCCTATGCTATCAGGTAGGACTTCAAGCTTAGAGTGATTAAAATTGAGCTTAGTTAAGTTAACGAGCTGTCCGATGCTATCAGGCAATACTTTAAGTTTACAGTTGATAATATTAAGCTCAGCAAGGTTAATGAGGTGTCCAAAGCTATCGGGTAGCTCCGTTAGTTCAAGGTGAAGCAGGTCAAGGTGAGTTAAGCTCAAAAGCTGGCCTATGCTATCAGGTAGCTCTTCAAGCTCACAATGAGTAATAAAAAGCTCTGTAAGACTGCTCAGTTGTCCAACGCTGGCGGGCAACTCTTTAATACGACAACGATTAATATAAAGCTTGTTGAGGTTGGTAAGCTGTCCAATACTACTAGGTAGGTCTTTGAGATCACAGTTAATAAGATCAAGGTCATTTAAATTTTTGAGTTGCCCTATGCTGTCAGGCAAGTGCTTGAGCGGGCAATAACTAATAAAAAGCTTAGCGAGGTTAATAAGCTGCCCTATGCTGTCAGGCAGTTCTTCAATCTCACAGTGAACCAGATCAAGTACCGTAAGCTTAGTAAGCTGTCCTACGCTCCCAGGTAGATAACGAAGTTTACAGCGACCAATAAACATCTTAGTAAGGTTATGAAGTTGTCCAATACTATCAGGTAGCGCTTCGAGCTCACTTTGATCAATAAAGAGTTCAGTAAGATAACTCAGTTGCCCGATGCTCTCAGGTAATGCGACAAGTTTAGAGTGACTAATAGACAGTTTGGTTAGGTTAGTGAGCTTACCGATATTGGGCGGTAGCTGGCTTGAAGATATGCCACTGATAGTTATTTCTACTAGATTTGTAAGCTTGGTGAGCTCATCGGGTAGATAGGCTATTCTATAGACGTCTCTTGAGTGCTGCTCATCGAGTTCAGGCTCTACGATCTCTAGCTTTTTTAGGGCTAGCAATGGCTCTTTGTCACGAGGAATTTCAGAGTCCTTAAGCTCAAACTCATCTGCCCACGCCCATATTTTCTTAATCCAGTTGTCATCAGTATTTAACGTTTTATTAGCAATAGCAGACTGATGAATGTCTTGTTGGTCTTTATTGTTTGGATTCATAGCTTTATTCCTTATAACGATTTGAACTATTTTTTCTGTGTCAGAATAATATCGGTGTCCTGACGTGAGTTATGGATCTCAGCGCGACCTATAGTTGAGAGAGCTTGTAGCTAACTTGAGAGGGGTTTTTTACCACTCATGACCTGAAGAACAAAGCTTCCAGAGGCTGTGATCAGTAGGAAACCGTGAAAGGCTTCCATCGCGGCCATAAATCGTAGATGTCCAGTAGGCATGAGATCGCCTCGCCCAAGCGTTGTGAAGTTAACTAGCGAGAAGTAAAAGTAGTCCATAAAATTAAGGGAGCTACTATCGCTAGATGAGGACGATACGAGGTTACCGATTTCAAAGCCGTAAACAGCAATCCAAAAGCCAGCAGCGTAAAGCAAGGCCTCGAACGTGTGAGCAATTACAATTGAGCCGACTGCGACCCCAAGGCAGTGTCCCGGATGGCGCGACGGCGTCACAAACTGTGACGAGAATTTTAATACGCCATAATGTATTGCTGTGCAGACAGCGATTAGAATCGCTGCCATTATAATTGCCAGAATCATTTTTTATCCTTTTTGAGGAAGGAACGACATTAAAGGAAGATTACCCTATTTATTTTAACTAATCCTGTATAATTTTTTCACTATAGCTAACGACTACGCATAAGCACTAGAGTCTATTCAGATAGGTCATTACGCAGTCATTTGAATCAGTCAGCATATGTAGTAACAATCCTAGACCAATTATTCTATAGGGCTTTGGTAGAAATAGCATAGCCGCATAAACTGCCATTGCATAGTAAGTATGTAATGGATGAAAATTAATACTACAGCGATCAGGTAAGAAAACAGGTGTTGCTAGCAAGTGATCTAAATCTACCAGCATGGTTGCTAAAAGAATCAAATATACTCGTTTGTAATCATCACGAAAAAAAGTATAGGCAATAATCAACGGCATGCCAAAATGCAGGAAGTAGTGGATAACGGTTTGGATCATCATCTTTCCAATTCAGCATGATGTTTTATTGATAAGTTGGTATGCAGAATAATTAAACTAGTAAACGTTACTTAAGAAGCCAAAGCTACATGTTCATGCTATGTTCAGACTTGAAAAACAGGCGCAAAGCCACCCCCTGGTGTGCGAAAGTTAGTCGCTTGGCCTTGATAGATACGCCCAGCAGTTAGTAGCAGCTGTCCTGCATAGGTATAAAGACGTATATCTACCTTTCTAGTCGTCACCACATCATCAATCTTTATTGATCGCTCTGTAGCAGGGATAAAGGTCTGCGCAATATAGCTTTCATCTAAAATAGTCTCGAATACGCGGCGGGTAATCTTGCTGCCACGGTAAACGCCCTTACTACCATAACCAGCTACTGGCTTAAAAAACAATTGTCTCCGAGTACGCCATAATTCTGCTGCATCCTCTTTTGTAACCATTCTGGTAGTTGGTACTGACTTTTTTAGATATTCTGCATCATCATCACCTAGTCCCCACGACTGCAAAGTTTGCGTATCGGATAGTAAAGTCAGGTTGCGCTTATTAGCGAATATAGCATGGGCATGCGGATTGGGGGTTACTACTACCGCACCCTCTAAATAGGCACTTTTAAGCACGGCGTGGTTGGGGTTTTCAAAGGCGAAATCGACTAACCGATTATAGATCATATCAATGGGCTTGCTATGAGCTGTCAGTACACCATCAGCATAGTTAAGCTCAGACGGATCGAGTATAACGGTATCAATGCCTTTAGCTTGAAGTAGTTGGCAGGCCAGCTGAAACTCCAAATACATGAACTGGCTTTTGGGCTCATTATCCACAATAGCAATGCGATTGGGCATGCTAGTTGCCGATTGTCGCTGCCATTCTTGTATGAACATATTAGCGACCGCTTCTTCAAACCCATCAAGCATTTTAGTAGTAGCAACACTTTGCTCTGAGGGGCGACAGCAGTGTTTTTGTGCGCGGGCAAGTGCTACGTTTAAAAATGCGCCTCCAGCATTGGTATTGATCTCAATAAGCTTGGGGTCATCGCTCCCCAAGTGAAAGTCATAACCCATGAGGGCCCCTATTGGGCCTGGGTCGAAAGCAGCTATTTCTGGTGCCCACGACAGTACTTGCTGTTGATATGACGGTAGTCTAGCAGTCGACTCAATAGCTGCGATGATTCGCACCATTGCTTCTATCTCTGTCTTAGGGACAAACACCGGTGTCGCTGAAAACAGCTTATTAAGCTCATTGGCTCCTAGTGGATTATCTCTTGTGTTTACTAATTGATCTTGCAGGCTGTTATTAAGCGCTTTACGATCTAAAGTACGGCAATAGCACTCTTGATTAAGCTGATTTGCCAGATTATCATTCGTTTTGTTTTTATTATTAATTAGGAATTCCATTTAAATCTCATTACTAAGTTGAATGTACTGATAGGGTTTAGGGGACAGCCAAAATAAAAAAAGTGTCTTAAATGTTTAAGATAAGGTTATTTTTATAGTTACTTTACGAAATAGTCATTTTGCAAGATACTTAATTTGCAATATATCTAGTTTATAAATTAGCTACTTTGCAAGGTTATACGGTTTTACGCTCTTCTTTAATGAGTACTTTCGCTAAAAACAAACCTAACTCGAACAGTAGCCACATTGGAATCGCGAGCAATAGCATTGACACCCCATCGGGCGGTGTGACTACCGCTGACACAGCAAAACAACCGACGATGATATATCGGCGCTTACTCTCTAGACTCTGAGTGGATATGATACCGACCATTATCAATAATAAAGTAACCACTGGAATCTCAAAAGTGAGTCCAAATACCATAAATAACTTTAGCGCAAAGCTTAAATAACTGTCGATATCGGTCATAGGTATAACGTTTTGCGGAGCGAATAAAATAAAGAACTTCAATACGCCTTTGAGTACCACAAAGTAGGCAAAAGCGACACCAGAATAAAATAGGAATATCGAAGATATCAGCACTGGAATAGTGATTTTTTTCTCTTTTTTATATAATCCAGGCGCTATAAATGACCAAATTTGATACAGAATATACGGCATCACTACAAAGGCAGCAACGAAAATCGTCAAGCGAATAGGTGCCATAAAGTTCGAGGTAATATCAGTAGCAATCATAGTCGAATTCGCAGGCAGCTGCGCAACCAGAGGGTCTGATAAAAGATTGTAGAGCTCACGCGAAAACCCTACCAATGCTAAGAAGACGATCAAAACGGCTACGCATATTTTGATGAGATGCTTGCGTAATTCAATCAAATGCTCAGTAATAGGCATGTCGCTAAGCACATTCAGCACATTATCAGTCTCAACATTATGGGTAGCATCTGACGCCTTAGCATCTGTATTTGCTAACTTTCTTTGGCGACTTTTTTGGCGCTTAAATAAGCTCATTTATCCCCCTTCTCTATAGCTGAAGAAGAGGAAGTATCTGGCTGATGATTTTGCTGCTGAGGAGTGTTTGACTGATAGGAAGTATCTAAGCTTTGGTTTTGCGAGTTTTCAAACTTATCCATACTACCGCGCATCTCGGCTAACTCACGCCGCATGTCTGTCTCAGTCTGACGAATCTTTGCCAGCTCATCTTGCATCTGTTTTCGTGTCTCAGCTAGATCAAGCTCAGCTTCTATTTCAGATTGTAGAGTGGATACTGTACGGCGCAGTTTGGCATACCATTGCCCAGCGGTACGTGCGGCTTGCGGCAGTTTTTCTGGGCCCAATACGATTAAAGCAATGACGCCAAACAAGAGTAATTCGGAAAACCCAATATCAAACATAACAGTCACATATATTAATAGACTACTTAGTGCCGCTATTTATAAGCGGCGCGCTTCATATTTTAGGCTGGTCATCAGTGGAAATAGGGCTGATTTCCATATCATCAGCCTGATTACCTACACGCGTATTTAAATCATTACTTGCAGCTGGCGTACTATTTTCATGGCTAAGCACATGATTTTTGCGAGCATTCTCAGGTTCTTCATCTTTGACCGCTTCTTTAAAACCCTTCACCGCACCGCCTAAATCTTTACCTGCATTTTTAAGCTTGGCAGTACCAAATACGACCACCACTACGACCAATAAAATCAGCCAATGTGTAATAGAAAAGCTGCCCATAACGGTATCCTTATATTTTGTGATCTTGTTTAGACCAGTATGTGTCAGTGTGCTTTAGAACACTTTTTACCGTACCAGAATTATAGTTTCAAACGGCGCAATCGCAGCGCGTTAGCAATCACCGAGAATGACGACAAGCTCATCGCTGCCGCTGCTATCATCGGACTGAGCAGAAGCCCAAATATGGGATAGAGCACACCTGCGGCAATAGGAACACCAAGTGCATTGTAGATAAAGGCAAAAAACAGATTCTGTCTGATATTGCGCATGGTGGCGTGGCTAAGCTTATAAGCTTTGGCAATGCCCATTAAATCACCTTTTAGCAGGGTAATGCCCGCACTCTCCATCGCCACATCGGTACCGGTTCCCATAGCGATACCAACATTAGCTTGCGCTAGCGCTGGTGCGTCGTTGATACCATCACCCGCCATAGCGACCAATTTACCGCTGTCTTGCATTTCTTTGACGATACGGTTTTTATCCTCTGGTGAGACATCCGCATGAACTTCATCAATACCTAGTTTATTGGCGACTGCCTGCGCGGTTTTTTCGTTGTCACCGGTTAGCATCACAACTTTTAAACCTGCGTCATGAAGCAGTGAAATAGCCTCTTTAGTGCTTGGTTTAATAGGGTCAGCAACTGAAATAATACCAGCAGCTTTACCGTCTATAGCCACAAACATTACCGTTTCACCGTCTTTTCTACGGACATCAGCTTTAGTGGACAGCTCATTATCAAAACTATTTAGGCTTTCCATAAGCTTAGAGTTACCAATAGCGACTTTCTTACCATCGACCACGGCTTGTACGCCTTCGCCAGTAGTCGAATTAAAGTCAGTAGCTTTAGGAATAATGAGTGATCTTTCTTGAGCTGCTCTAACGATAGCTTCTGCTAAAGGATGCTCGCTAGCGCTTTCTACTGAGGCTACCAATGCGAGGAACTCGTCTTCATCTTGACCTACCTGCGCATCAATTGCGGTAAGCTCGGGCTTACCAGCGGTCAGTGTTCCGGTCTTGTCGACGACAATGGTATCGACTTTTTCCATACTCTCTAACGCTTCAGCATTTTTGATGAGGACGCCGTTTTGCGCGCCTTTGCCGGTACCAACCATAATGGACATCGGCGTCGCTAGACCAAGGGCACAAGGACAAGCAATAATCAGTACCGCAATCGCGTTAACCAAAGCATAGGCCATAGCGGGCTCAGGGCCGAATATCGCCCAGACAATAAAGGTTATGATAGAGGTGACAATAACAATAGGTACGAACCAACCCGCCACTTGATCTACCAAGCGCTGGATAGGCGCGCGGCTACGCTGGGCTTCAGCAACCATTTGTACAATTTTAGATAATACTGAATCTGCTCCAACATTGACCGCTTCGACTAATAGCGTTCCGGTGCCATTTACCGTACCACCAGTCACTGTATCTCCTGCTACTTTTGATACAGGGATTGGCTCACCCGTCACCATTGATTCATCAACACTACTATTACCATCGATCACTGTACCATCTACGGGTAGTTTCTCACCTGGTTTAACCCGTAGCTTATCGCCAGTGACGACCTCATCAAGCGAGACTTCGACTTCTTCACCGTTTTCATCGACACGTCTTGCGGTTGGTGGTGCGAGCTCAAGCAAAGCTCTAATCGCACCTGAAGTTTGACTTCTAGCTTTGAGCTCTAATACTTGACCCAGTAGCACCAAGGTTACAATGACAGCTGCTGCTTCATAGTAGACTCCGACTTGACCAGAGGCATCTCTGAAACTGTCTGGGAAAATATCGGGAAAAAAGGTCGCGACAATACTAAAAATATAAGCAGCGCCTACGCCTATCGCAATCAAAGTAAACATATTTAGATTGCGGCTTTTTATAGACTGCCAGCCACGAACGAAAAACGGGGCGGCGCCCCAAAGCACTACAGGGGTCGCGAGCACTAACTCAGCCCATTGTAAAACCTGTGAAGGTATACCATACTGACTAAAGTCAACTCCAAACATACCGCTCATCACATATATTAATAGCGGTACAGTCAACACGGTACATATCCAAAAACGACGAGTCATGTCGTCAAGCTCTGAGGTGTCCTCTTCACCGATAGTAAGCGTTTCGGGCTCAAGCGCCATACCACATATCGGACAACCGCTATTTCTAACGTCTCTCACTTCAGGATGCATAGGACAGGTATATACCGTGCCATCGTAATCAGCAGGTACTTTATCGTATTTACCGCCTTTAACAGATTTTACTCCGCTACTATCAGTATCCTTTCCATGACAGCTAGCGTGACTATCATCTTTAGCAACTTCGTCTTCAGGTTTAAGAAACATGCCACATATTGGGCAGTCACTTTTTTCAACATCTCTTACTTCTGGATGCATAGGACAAATATAGACCGTACCGCTATAATTTTCCGGTATCTTGTCGTACTTATCGTCTTCGACAGACTTTAACTCAGTACTATTATTAGCATCCGCTTTATGACAATGCGCATGACTATCTTCATGGTTGTTGGATTCAGCAACCTCGTCTTCAGGTTTAAGAAACATGCCGCATATCGGACAATCGCTCTTTTCAGTATCTCTAACCTCAGGATGCATCGGGCAGATATAAACCGTACCACTATAATTTTCTGGTACTTTATCGTACTGACCACCTTTGATAGATTTTTCATCGGCAATATGTTTCATAAAACCACTCCTTGAAGACAATAAATATTTATAATAAGTACAACTCTTAAAGCACTATCATCAATCCTCGATTGCTATTCATCTAATCATTAATCTAAAAACCTCTAAAAAATAATTTCTATACTTTTCAATTGGAATTTAGTTTTTATCACGCAAATACTTGAGCAGTGCCATGATTGTTAGTACTAGTACTGCGAAAAATAGTAGGGTGAATAACAAACAGATAAGCATCATAACCCAGCCCATGCCATACATCATTGAGCCGTTCATCATGCCATGCATTGACCCATTCATTATGATTTCTCCTCAGTCTAAACTGTGATCACTCCAACTCTTCAATTAATTTTTACTCGAACCGAAGAGGTTTACTGACTGTTAATATATCAATATCTTTAGCGCACTTTGGCGAACCAACGATATAGTGGCACGAACAAGATGGCGAAATACCAACCGTAAAGATATGATTCTACAAGTCCAATTAGAAAACCTGTCCATGTTAACCACTCAAAGCCAGGTAGTAGAGGTGCCCAAGCTTCGTGCATCGCTATCTGTTCGGGTGCGAGTAAACCAAACCCTATGCATAATAGATAACTAATAAGTAGAAACAACGATACACTATTGCCAACAGGGGCAATCCTTAAAGTACTTGTTGTTAAGTTTGATTTGACCATCTTAGTAATCCTCACTATTGTATGATGTGGTTCAAGCTCAAGATAACCAATCGTATCTAACCATGCTAACTCTAAGGATTTGTATGAATTAAAGCTTTATCCTGTATTGATATTACTTTTTAACTCGTGCGGCGGCGGCAAGTTGACGCCATTGACCCCATTGAGGAATAAACATTGGCACTTGCTGTTTGTAAGTAAGGTAGTCTTTACCAAACTCTTCAAACATATGCCGTTCCTCACGTCGAGCTAACCATGTGTATACAAGCACAATCACTGGAAACAGACCGATTGAAAACAGAGTTGGCCAATGCACCACACCCTCACCGAACAGTGCAATAAACAACCCGGTGTACTGAGGATGACGTACGTAGGCATAGAGTCCATCAGTTACTAAACGATTTTCCCCTCGTGCTTTGTGGACTTGGCGCCAACCTTGAGCAAAAAGACCGACTCCTAAAAATGCAATAGCATAGCCGAGTAGCATTGAGATCATCATGCCTGTCTCACCTAAACCAACAAGGGTCGACCATAAGCTAGCGCTGACATATTGGCTGTCCAAACCAAAAAACCGTACTAATAAATATATAGTGAGCGGAAAGCCATACATTTCTGCGTAAAGTGCAATAATGAAAGCCTGAACTACACCAGCACCCGCCCATTCACGCCAGTTCTTTGGTGCGAAATAACGGTAAAAGAACCAAGAAATCAGAACAATAACAATTAGTGCGAGACCCCAAGTTCCAGCGTGATTAAATGACTCATTCATAGCTTACTTTCCCTGTTGTCTTTATGAATATCGTATTGCATGAAATCAATTCTTGAAGATAGTAAGCAGACACTTAAATCTATGCAATTTTTAACCAAACAATTTTCTGTAAACTCTTTGATGTTACTGTCAATGATGGTCTGCAAGCGTATCTTTTTCGATAGCTTTTTTCCTCGCTGAAGATTTCAGGTAAACCTGCTCAGCCACAGCAATCACTACAATAGTGACGACTGCTACGCCAAGTACGAATGGATCTGAGTTTAGTTTAATCCAGACAAAACCGCCGAGAACCAACAGGTCAAGAAGTATGGCCACTATAGGCACCCACATCACCGCCTTTATATCCTGACGAAGGTATCGCAAAACACCCCAATGAATGGCGATATCCATAATTAGATAGAAAACAATGCCAAGCGCTGCAATTCGTGATAAGTCAAATAACGTCGTAAAAGCTAAACCCAACACCACAGTATAGACCAACGTATGTTTTTGAACGCTTCCCGGCATTCCCAAATGACGATGAGGCACCAGCTTCATCTCAGTCAACATAGCAAGCATACGAGAGACTGCGAAGATGCTAGCAAGGAGGCCGCCAGCGGTAGCTACCATTGCGATTGCAACTGTGAACCATAGACCATAGTCGCCAAGTGCTGGGCGTGCGGCGGCAGCCAAGGAGTAATCTTTAGTTTCGATGATTTCGGCAAGAGATAGATTACTAGACACCGCGAAACCGACTAGAGTGTAAATAACTACGCATATTGCGATTGATATTACAATGGCACGGCCGACGTTGCGATGAGGATTTTTTACTTCCGAGCCACTGTTGGTAATCGTGGTAAAGCCTTTAAATGCCAGTATGCCTAGCGCCGTTGCGCCAAGAAAGTCACCAACAGTATTAGTGTCACCTAATGTAGAAGAATCAACTGCAAAGCTATCAGCTAGCCAGATACCAACCAACCCGAATATAAGAATACCGACAATTTTTATAATACCGATAACCGATGCAACCCCCTGAATCCAACGATTACCAAGTAAATTGATAAAGAACGCAGCAAGAATAAGCGCGGCGCCAAGGATGGATACCATGCGACCGCTGTCATCGCCACCGAATAACTGCATAGTGTATGACCCGAACGTCCGGGCCAAAAAGCTCTGCGCTATAACCATGGAGAAATACATCAGCATGGCATTAAATCCAGTCGGTAAACGATCTCCGTATGCCTGATGCAGGTACATTGCAACACCGCCAGCCGACGGGTAAGCGTTAGAGATTTTGATATAAGAATAGGCACTAAAAGAAACAACGATTGCGGCGGCTAGAAAAGCAAGTGGGAAAAGCGAACCCGTCATCTGAGCCATCTGACCGGTCAGAGCGAAAATACCAGCACCGATCATGACACCGGTACCTAGCATAACTGTTCCTGATAATGTCAAACTATCCTTCTGATAGCGAGTCGTTCTATCTTGTTTCATACTTATTCGACCTTAATCTATTTCTTCGTAGAACTTCAGTTTTACAGGTTATTTTTGAAGTAAGGAGTAGGTATAGTTAGAATTAAAAGACGCGATATAGTAAATAGTTTTTAAAGAAGAGCTTACTTATTGGTATCATAATATATTATTCCAACTCATCAATAAGTGCTTGCATCTCACCGATTTCACGCTTTTGTGCTTCGATAATGTCATCAGCAAGCTGACGTACACGTGGATCTTCGATATCAGCACGCGAACTGGTCAAAATAGCAATCGAGTGATGCGGTATCATCGCCTGCATCCAATCCACTTGATCGACCGTTTGTTGTGATCTAACGCCCCATAAACCAAAGGCAAATAGCACGACACTAATCCCATAAACCATTAGATTGACCTTAGTCTTTTTATACATATTGGTCATAAAGGCGAGCATAATAATAGCCATCATAGCGCCCATATATAACGCCATATAAGCTCTGGTTTCGCTAAAATAAACGTGATCCCATTGATAAGTATTAAAATACATCATGATAAACATCACCACTGTGGATGTTAAAATCATGATTGTGAACTTTACATAAGGGTTCATTTGCTTCTGTTTATTATCCATATGGTTATTCATATTCTTGTCCTTAATTTAGTAAAAAGGCACCTAAATAAAGAGGTGCCTTTTTTTAGAGCTAGTGTTATAAACTGTTGTTACTTACATGGTTAACACTAGAACCAAAACATCACACCAGCAGTCAGACTATTAGAATCAACGTCTTCGTCCTCTTGACGACGTAAGTCTCGCGCATCACCCAAGGCGCTCTTGTAGCTGAAACCAACATAAGGCGCGAGCTGACGACTGAATGTCTCATAAGCCAGCCTAACTTCAGCTTCAAACTCATTAAATCCTTTAGTAATACCGTTATCGGTATCATCTTTACTAAAGGCAGTCAGCTCCAGCTCTGGTCTGACCACCCAACGCTGATCTAAGCGCCACTCGTACGCTGTCCCAAGATCAAGCTGGACTTGACCATCAGTATATAGATAAGCTCTTGCGTCAGTCTCAACGAAGTACGGCGCCGTACCAACAATGCCTGCCATGATTGCGGACTTATCGTTTTCAGTATTATAAGCAATACCCGCTTCTCCATTCCAGAAGATACCGAGCGGCTTCCAATAAGCGAGTGAGGTTAAGCTATCAATTTCTTTATCATCGTTAGTTTGAGCACTACCTTCACTGCGTAGAGTGACACGATTACTATCAGTACCGTACCACGTATCAAACTCAAAATCGATTTGGTCATTCTCAAACTGATAGCCCAAAGTTTCTACTGACACACCCCATAACGGTAAGCTATCCATCATCACAGGCTTACCAAAGCGACCATAGGGAACACCGTTCGAGTAGTCAGGACTGCGAGCATCAGCTGGAGCTTTACCACCTTGCATACCTCCTGACATATCCATACTGCCATGGTCCATGCCTGACATATCCATGCCACTATGATCCATACCTGACATATCGCCCGACATATCCATGCCACTGTGATCCATATCTGACATGTCACCTGACATATCCATACCACTGTGATCCATATCCGACATATCGCCTGACATATCCATACCACTATGATCCATATCTGACATATCCATACCAGACATGTCCATGCTGCTGTGATCCATATCTGACATATCCATACCAGACATGTCCATACTGCCATGATCCATGTTCGACATCTCAGCAGCGTTTGCTAAAGGTGACATTAGTAGCATCAAAGATGACATGCCAATAAACGGTAGACCTACTTTATATATTTTCATAATAAGGCTCATATTCGAAGGTTTATTAAACAACGGCAACTTCTCTAAACATCCCTGCTTCCATGTGATAGAGCAAGTGGCAATGCCATGCCCATCTGCCAGCTTCTCCGGTGACATCAAAGCTTATCTTTTGTGCAGGCTGTACCATTATCGTATGCTTACGTACTTGAAACTCACCTGAAGGCATCCGCAGATCGCTCCACATACCATGCAAATGCATGGGATGATTCATCATGGTGTCATTGACTAAGGTAATACGCACGCGCTCACCCGGCTTAATATTGACCGGTGCGGCATCTTTGAACATAACCCCGTCTAGAGCCCAAATATAGCGCTCCATGTTTCCCGTCAGATGTATTTCAATCTCTCTGGTGGGTTTGCGCTGCTCTGCCATTATCTCATCGCCGACAGAGCGCAACTGACTATAATTCAAAACCTTTCTATCAATGTTACGTAGATTAATACCAGGGTCATCAAGGTTCATACGCGGACTATCAACGCGCATATCGGACTTAAAGTCATATTCTGTTTTGGCATGTTTAGCGTTATAGCCATTCGATCCCATGGCGCCCATCATGTCGGCCATCGTCAGCCATTCGATTTTGTCCATAGCAGGTATCGCAGGACGAGCACCTTTTTTGGTAGCAAGCGTTGTCGCAACATAGCCTGACCGATCTATGTTTTGAGCAAATATGGTATGCGCGTCTTTAGTGGGCGTCACGATGACATCATAAGTCTCGGCCACCCCAATACGGAAATCATCGATATCGACGGGACTGACATCAATCCCATCCGTCGCGACGACTTTCATTTTTAGGCCGGGGATGCGTACATCAAATATCGTCTGCGCTGAACCATTGATAAAGCGTAGTTTGACAGGCTGTCCAGCCTTGACAAGTTGCGTCCAGTTAGCCGCTGTCGTTTTACCATTCATAAGATAAGTAAACGTGGTCTCACCAGATAAATCAGTAAAATCAGTCGGCATCATGCGCATCTGGTTCCACACTTTACGTTTATCATAAGCCGCCTCAAGATCCGTAGCGGCAATATCGGACAATAGCTTTTTAAAGTCTGGCAGATGATAATTATCAAAGTCAGCACGCTGCTTAAGTAGTTTTAGCAGATTATGCGGATCGCGATGCGTCCAATCACTAAGCAGGATAACGTGATCTTCCTCGATAGGATAGCGTTCGCGCCCTTTAGGTTCAATCACAATAGCCCCGCGCATACCGGTCTGCTCTTGGAAGCCAGTATGCGAGTGATACCAATAAGTGCCTGACTGTGTCAGTTTAAATTTGTACGTGAAGGTGCTACCCGCAGGAATACCATCAAAGCTGATACCCGGTACGCCATCCATCTCAAACGGCACTAAGAGGCCATGCCAGTGAATAGAGGTCGACTCATTCAGCTGATTATGGACTCGAATGGTGACCGTATCGCCTTCTTGCATCTTAAGCGTTGGCGCAGGCAGTGAGTCATTTATCAGCGTTGCCATGCTTGACTTGCCGTTGACCGTTATCATCTTCTCACTGACATAAAGATCAAATTCATTACCCGTTAGTATAGGTACAATGTGATCGGCTCTATCACTATTGACTACGACATTTTGGCTTTTAGTTAAAGCACTATTAGCCATCGTCGGTAGTGTGGATAGCATCGACGCGCCGAGCAAGGTGGATGACCCTGTCAAAAAACGCCTGCGGTTAAATCTGTTTTTATTCATAATATTGACCTAAGTTAATCCATGAAATGAGAGTTGAACTTATATATCTGATAACTTATTAATAGAACTACATCTGCTGCGCTGGCGACTCAATAGCCGCATACACTTGAGTGCTGCCATCCTTGTTCAATTGCATGACTTTATAGGGCATAAATTTATCTTGATATTCCATGCCCGGACTACCAACTGGCATACTCGGTACCGCAAGACCGATGGAATCAGTTGGCGGATTGGCTAGAAACTGTGCCATGTATTTGGCAGGAACGTGACCTTCAAAAACATAACCATTAGTAGTGACGGTGGTATGACAAGAGCGCATTTGCTGCGGGACACCGTAACGCTCTTTAAATAAAGATAAATCTGTAACGTCTTGCGCAGTTGCGCTTAGACCATGACCTTCGGCATAGCCTACCCATTCTTTGCAGCAGCCACAATTAGCATCTTTGTAAACTGTAGCCGAGACGTTTTGTAGAATTGTCGACCCAGTACCTGAATTAGCACTGACAGACATCATTTGCGGTTGTGGTTGCTCTATTTGAGCACTTTTGGTGGCAAGCGTTGGCTCAGTTTGAGTAGAATTTGAAACACTAGTATCGGGCTGACTACAAGCCATTACTGTTGACGTTGCTACTAGTAAAAGAGCAGAAGCTGATACCTTTTTATGTCCATTGCCCATTATATTTATATAGCGTCTCATAACTTACTCCTAAGCGTCTGCTTATCTGTTGAACTTTCTAAAGATTTATACCCTATAACTAGTAGTATAGGCAAAGTTTAAATCCCAAAAGGCAGCACTATTTAACACTGCGCTTTTATAAAGGAATATGGAAGAATTAATGCTGCATTCCAGCTCCACCTTCTGACATATCCATCATGTCGCTATTCAGTGACATATCCATCATGTCATCATCCAGTCTAGTGGTTAGCATGGTATACTGATTCTCATTTAACTCAGGTAGTGATCTAATAAAAGCGACCATTGCCCACATTCTATCGTCGTCATGAGAAGCACCCCATGCTGGCATGCCTGATGCCATAATACCGTGCTTAATCGCCCAAAAACTTTGCTGAGCTCCTGCATCCGTTTTATAACGATCAACTACTTGCGCATTAGTGAAATTAGGTGGCTTAGGGTATAGGCTCTCACTAAAATCAGTGCTCTCTACCCCAGGAGACAAATGGCAGCCTGCGCACATATCTTTGTAATCGGCACCGCCTGAGCTAATCATCTCTACTTTTTCTAAATCTGGAACAATAATGTCCTTGCTAGCGTAGGCTATTGAACGGGTGCGAGCCGTCTCCAAGAAATTATAAACCAATGGACTATGTCCTTGATCAGCGCCAATATTAATGACACCACTCATAACCACAGTAAAGACACCAACAATAGCGACCACGACAGTGAAAAGTACTCCTAGTAAAAACTTCATGGGTTTATCCTATAATCCATTTTCTTTAATACCCTACTCTTAGCGTCTACAAATATTTCCTACAAACCCTTATTACTGATTGATGAAACTATCTAGCAGTAATAAAGGATTTATAAAATCAATGTTTAAGAGTCACTTTTATCTGTTACGCAGTGTTTTTGGTACATTTGCTTCATTTTACCCATGTTAGCCATCATCGCTTTCATGGCAGGATCGCTCATGTCCATCTTGCTATGATCCATTTTTCCCATCATATCCATATGCTTTTGCATTTTTTCACAGTTCATTTGATCTTTTTCAGCATGCATTTTAGGATCATGTGCTAGAGCTGAGGTTGAAACGACTAGAGCGACGGCAGTGGCTACGATTGCTTTAGGTAAAGACTTTGATTTAAAGAGTGACATGGTTAATCCTTAATTGATTTAGTTGAGGGTACATAAAGCTTTAGGATATTAATTCAGTCTAAAGCATAACCAGTCTAAAGCATAACTTATTGATTCTGACAGAGAGATGACAGCAAGATGACAATATTGTCATCTTGCTACTTTTATATTTTAATCCGGCACGTATTCATTTAGTATGGCATCAGCATTTCTATCACGATCGCTACCATATTTTTTTATAAAATACTTTTCAGACTGCAGATGTTGATCTTGATGCTGAACTTGGCAAGCGACTCGTGCATCAACATAGCTTTTCATTTGAGCATCAGACATCTGCGCGTTATTGTGATCTAGATTTCTGGCAAACGTAGTTAAGTTATCGCAATTATCGATAATTGAAGTGCTTAGATTGGTAGTATGCGCATTAGCTGCTGATATACCGATAAGCATCGAAGCGGATAGCAGCACCACTTTTTTGAATGAACGATAGCTTTTCATATAACATCCTTAATAAATTATTAAATATTGAAACTAATTACCTGTAGTAATAATTCATAGTAGCTACTCGTATCAAGAATGAGCCGCTATGTACTATAGGTATAGATTAACAAACGAAGACTGACCATTTGATGACGAGCGCATGACATCTTTGTCAGATACCAGTCCGTTTTGTCATTTATATTGATTTGGGTATTATAAAATCATAATTATATTGAAGGATTACTATGAAAGTACTACTAGTAGAAGATGAATTAAAACTCGGCGAATATGTAAAAAAAGGCTTAAGTGAAGCAGGCTTCATTGTTGATCATCAGCTGACAGGTTTAGATGGCTACCATGCTATGATGACTGAAGAGTTTAGCGTGATACTCATGGATGTTATGCTGCCTGATGTTAGCGGTTTTGAGCTAGTACGTAATTACCGAGCGGCTGGCAAGCATACGCCAGTGTTATTTCTAACCGCAAAAGATGATTTAGATGACAAAATCAAGGGGATTGAGATTGGCGGTGATGATTATCTGACCAAACCTTTTGCCTTTGCAGAGTTAATAGTCAGGATAAAAAGCTTATTACGACGCGCCAATCAAGCCGACTATAAAAGTACGCTCATGCAAATAGCGGATCTCAAAATGGACATTGCCAAGCGCACTGTACATAGAGGAGACACGCCCATTAAACTAACCGCAAAAGAGTTCTCCCTATTACAGTTTCTATTAGAGCGCCGCGGTGAAGTATTACCACGCTCAATCATTGCTTCACAAGTATGGGATATGAACTTTGATAACGATACTAATGTGATTGATGTGGCAATAAGACGTCTGCGTATAAAAATAGACGATGAGTTTGATACCAAGCTAATTCATACTGTGCGTGGCATGGGCTACCGATTAGATGCTGTCGACGTTTCAGCTAGTAATAAAGCTGCCAGCGAAACGGAAGATAGCCAATATGATAAATAGATTGGACAATCGACGCTTACCCTTACTATGGCGAACTGTGTTTTTATTGACGATATTTGTCGTTTTATCGCAGTTGATAGTCTATATCTGGGTACAGCACTCTGTTAAAGGCCATTTTGAGCAAATGGATGCTGAAATCATTACCCACGCAGCCTTTAATCTACGTAAGCGCGTAACAGAGGCGGATAACCAAATAGCCTCTCAGACACTACCTAAGCCTCAAAGTCCATCAAACACTCAACAACCGCTAAGCTCGAAAGCTTCTTCAAATCTACTTCCTACAATAGCCACAGAAAATGATGATCACCTGCATTCATCAGCGCTAGATTACGATCTAAAAACTATCATTGCTGATAAAGAGGGGCGATTGCTATCTAGTACTCCCAAAAACTTTGCTAATGAATTAAGTGCCGACTTTAACCTATTATCATTACAGCAAAATCATGATGACAGACAGTTTGTAATAAATATTAAAGACAGACGTTATCGAGCTATGGTTATTGGAGACGATGACATGCTTGCCCTTATCGCCTTACCCATTGACGTGCATCATCAGTATTTATTACAGTTTAACCGTCAACTTAGTCTGATCCTATTTGCCATCACACTACTGTTGGTTTCAATAGCAGCCTTAAGCGTGTATTGGGGTTTTGCCCCTTTATCCACTATCGTGCAAAGGATGAAAGGTATTCATCCTGAAAGATTGAGCGAAAGAGTAATAGTTAGTGATATGCCATTAGAGCTAAGACCTTTAGCAGAATCCTATAACTCGATGATGGCTAAGCTTGAAAGCAATTTTGAGTCGTTGTCGCGATTTTCAGACAATATCGCGCATGAGCTACGCACGCCAATAGCGACGCTGATTACGCAAACGCAAGTCATGTTAAATAAGCCTAGAGAGGAAGAGGAATATGTCGAACAATTACATCAGCAACATGACACCTTAGAGCAATTATCGGCGATGATTAACAACATGCTACTGCTAGCAAAAACCCAAAAAGGACTGAGTGATTCGCAAGTGACTACTGTAGATACTGAGGTCCTAATCAATAAGCTGTTAGATTACTTTGAAATGATTGCCGAGGATCGTAAAATAACTTTTGTAAAATTAGGAGATTTTAAGGCAGTATTAGGCGATGAAGGTTTATTACAAAGGCTATTTGCTAATCTGCTATCAAACGCGATCTACTACGCCGCTAGTAATAGCGTCGTCACAATATCAGCCACTGTCAACACTCCAAATACTTCCGTTAATAATTATAAGATGCTTGAAGACGATCAAAGTAACACTCAAACCGCGAAGCAATCTTGGCTAGAGATAACTTTTACTAACCTTCTAGAAAAACCTCTAAACCAAAGCGAAGCAGATCGATTGTTTGAGCGCTTTTATCGTCATGATAAAACTAGCCAGCACCATTCAGGATCAGGTTTGGGTTTATCTATCGTTCAGGCTATTGCTAATGCTCATAAAGGGACGGTCAATATCACTAACAAAGATGAGTATTGTTTTGAAGTTACTGTAGGATTATTGATTGCTAAGTAGCATACACCTCAATATCCTAGTGTTCAAAATATTAATAATATGTAGACCTACTATAGGTCTATTTTATTTTGATAAGTCGAAAGGCTCTGAATGCTATTATTCATATAGTGTATAAGGCTAGATTATGAAGTCTAATTTTCTTAGGTGATGTTGTTGATATGGGGGTTTGTTCCAGACAAGGCACAAAGCGACGATAATGCAGATGCCTTAGCGAGATTTGTAACGCAGTATGGGGCAATTTTAGCATCAGCCCTCACGACAACAACAGGGACAGGACTCTTTTTTGCCGCTTCATCGTTAAAAATAAGCGCTTAGAATGACTAAACTTATTATTTTTAACATCGAATCGCCTAAAAAATAGTCGCTGTCAGTGCCATGGTCGAATGTTCAACACGCCCTATATTTTTTTAAAATTGAGGACAAATCTATGAAAGCCGTATCGTATGTTATCAATAACCATGATGATTTTAAAAATTCATTGGTAGATATTGAAAAAGCGAAGCCTACGCTTAAAGAGCGTGATGTACTAGTAAAAGTTCAGACAATCTCTGTGAATCCAGTGGATACCAAAGTGAGAAAAAATTCGTCTGAAGCAGACGATCGTATTTTAGGTTGGGATGCCGTTGGGGAAATTATTGAAATTGGCTCAAAAGTTACCTCGTTTAAAGTAGGAGACTCTGTTTGGTATGCTGGCGATTTAACCCGAGATGGTAGTAATGCTGAGTATCAAGCAGTCGATGAACGAATTATCAGTCTTAAACCAACTACCGTATCTAATGCAGAAGCAGCAGCATTGCCATTAACTGCAATAACGGCATGGGAAATGCTGTTTGATCGGCTTCAAATTTCAGAAACCGAAGTTGGCAGTATTTTAATTATTGGTGGTGCAGGCGGTGTAGGATCAATCGCTATCCAACTCCTAAAAGCAAAAACAAATCTGACCGTTATAGCAACAGCATCACGTGAAGAAACGAAATCTTGGGTGGAATCATTGGGTGCCGACCATGTCATTGATCATAGCAAAGATTTAAATGCACAAATCGAGACACTAGGCATTGCAAAACCAAAATACGTATTCTCTACCAATCATACAGAAACCTATATCAAGCAAATAGTTTCTCTGATTGCACCACAAGGCAAGCTTGGATTGATCGATGATCCACAAACATTTGATATTATGCCGTTTAAGACTAAATCTATTTCTATCCATTGGGAGTTGATGTTCACACGTTCAATGTATGAAACCGATGATATTGAAAAGCAAGGTGATCTATTGCAACAGGTTGCCCAATTAGTTGACCAGCAAAAAATTAGAAGTACCCTCAACCAAAATCTAGGCAACATTAACGCTGCAAACTTGGAGAAGGCGCATAAGTTGCTTGAATCAGGCAAGTCAAAAGGCAAAATTGTACTAGAAAATTTCTAGAGCGTGTCCCTAATTCAAGCGTTTATGACTAAATGGGCTAAAAATGGCTAAATCTTTGGCAAACGGTGTCAAATAGCTGACCAATATCTTGATATTACCTGCGCTATTTTTCTTGTTTGCCTTTAATTTATCTCATTTTTATCATCATTTTTAAAATAGGGACAAGCCCTAAAACAAATTCAAGGTGAAATAATGACTATTTCAATAATTGCGAACTTTAAGGCAAAATCAGATCAAAAAGAGACGTTAGAAGCGCTTTTAAAAAGTGTAATAGAGCCTACGCTTCAAGAAGAAGGATGAACCGCCCCCGGTAGTGTTCAAAATTCTGTCGCAACAATGCGACCCTTATAACCTAGTGCTTTCATAGTTTTTTTAACCTTACGCATACCCCATAATTTGATAAAGGCTTTCTTTTGACCCTGTAGTAGATCATCTAAGTTATCACCGACATGGTGAGTATTGGTAAACGTGATTAGATACACTGCACCACCTTGAGTCGTCCAGTTGTCCATACCTGTACTTAATTCTTGTCTTCTACCCTCACTAATTTAGGCTGAACATACAGGGCACACCCAAACAGAAACACAGCGTTGAACATTACTAAAATGAGCCTTTTCTCTTTTCTCGTTATATCTAACATCAATCCCACTGTCGTTTGAAATGCGATACCGTAGGCAACCCCTGACCCTTTCAGTGGGTAATAATCGAATTGACTCATTTTGTAACTCGTACTTTTCGGCTCGTTTTAGGGCATCCCTCTGTAGCCCTTTATCTTCAGGCGTGGCCTGCAATTTCTTATATATACCGAGAGATTAAACAACGAGAACAGACAAATGGCGAACATCAACGCACAGCAGAACGATTTACTCACCAAGTTATTAGGGAAGTCCAAAATGAGATAAACCCACAGCAGAGCAAGGGCATGGAACGCTAACGTCTCTTTATGACATTTTGCTCAGGGTTTTCATTAAAAAACAAGATTGTGCTTTAATTCGTAACTAGCTATAATCATTAGACTTTCTATAATACAAGGCAATAAATATGCAAGCACATTGGTTATTTTTGGCAGGGGCAATTTTGAGCGAAGTTTTTGCATCCTCAATGTTAAAATTGAGTGAGGGTTTTTCTAAGCCTTTGCCAACTGTTGGGGTTGCAGTTGGGTTTATCGTGTCATTTTATTGCTTATCATTGGCACTTAAAACTTTGCCGTTAGGTACGGGATATGCTATTTGGGCAGGGGTCGGATTGGTTTTGACATCTTTGGTTAGCATCATGTTTTTTGGTCAAAAAGCCGATTTAATGGGAGTTATTAGTATTGGATTAATTTTGCTAGGCGTGATTTTACTTAATACCATGTCGCATATGTCAGGGCATTGAAATCAATAAAAAAAACAACCGCCAAGCATGGCGGTTGTTATGTGTAGAACAATGCGACTTCAAGTGTGAACCGCCCCGACTATATCGGAGTCTGGTTTACTTGAGTCAGGCAGCTTTGTCTGACTCACTAAGACTATCATAGTATCGTCTCTCAAACTCAAAGGGCGACACATAACCAATTTTACTATGCAAACGGGTTTTGTTAAACCAATCGACCCATTCAAGGGTTGCCAGTTCAACATCGTTCCCACCAGTCCAGTTTTGCTTTAAATAATGAATCACCTCGGTTTTATACAGCCCGTTAACCTTTTCAGCCAACGCATTGTCGTATGAATCACCTTTGGTACCAACAGAGGCAATGACGCCAGAATCCGTCATCCTAGAAGTATAGCGAATGGATAAGTACTGAGTCCCGCGATCACTATGATGAATGATATCTTTGGGATGGTTTCTATCTGCTATTGCTTGATTTAATGCCGCCATTACCATATCAGTATTCATACGATTAGAGACTTTCCAGCCCACAATAGCGCGGGCAAACACATCAATGATAAAAGCGGTATAGACCCAGCCACTCGTTGTCTTGATATAAGTAAAGTCTGCAACCCACAACTGGTTAGGGCGATGGGCCGTGAAATCACGGTTGACTAAATCATCAGCGCGTTTTTGGTCATCACGGCTGTTGTTGGTAATCTTGCCTTTGCCACGCCAGACGCCTTGCAGACCATGCTGTCTCATTAATCGCTCAACCGTGCAGCGTGCGATATGGATACCATCCGCTCTCATCTGCTGCCAGACTTTACGCGCACCGTAACGGCATTTACTGTCCTGTCAAATACGTTTCATCTCACTGATATAATAGTCGTCATGCTGACTACGCTGTGAACGTTTTTCAGGCGTTTCTCCTAGCTCTTTAGCCCGCTAATAGATAGGTTTGTCTGCGTCCACCGATACTACTGCTGACATATAAAAGGGAAACCAGCTCGATGCTGGCATAACGGACAAGCCATGCTGCGCCAATAGGATCTGAGATGGGGGTATTCATTATGAGTGGCTCAATCGATTATAGATAAGCTATTTTGCGTAAAAACAATTATGAATGCAATATAATGATTATAATGAGGCATTATTGCATTAAAACGATTTTCGTATGACATTGCGATTCCTTTAAATCAAGACCAAAGATCACGTTGAGTCGATATTTAAAACACCTCAGCTATTAACCTGCTTTAAGACACGATAAACGGTAGCTACGCCAACACCAACCGCCTTAGCGATCTCTTCTTTTATCATATTGTTTTGACTGGCCAATGCTTTAATACGATTGTGTTTTGCGGTATTGGCTTTCTTACCAGTGGGTTTATAGCCACTGTTGGCCAATCCTTGTTTAATGCGCTCTCTACGCTTGTCATTATCAAGCTTTGCCATGGTCGCTAATAAATCGATCAGCATATCGTTAATCACTTTTAGAATCTCACCTGTCATACCGTCACTCATCGTATGTGTGGTTGGTAGTCAGCCACCACCAATCGTAAGCCCTTGTCTTTAATACGCTGCTTTAGAATCGCAAAATCATCTTGAGATAGCCTGCTTAACCTATCCACGCTTTCAACCAATAAAATATCGCCTTGCTCGGCGTCCTTTAGCAACTTAGCTAATACTGGTCTATCGAGCTTTGTACCACTGAAGTGCTCAACGTAATCAACATAGCTATCACCATAGCGGCTACTGAAGGCAACCAAATCTATTAATGCTCTAGTAGCGTCTTGGTCCTTAGTGCTGGCTCTCACATAAATACGAACGGACATAATGCCCCTCTATTACTTAGACTTAATAATTGATGTTCATTGATAATAGCAAGATATTACTATCATTTAATATCAAAAAAAGTCAAATGATAGATAGGTTATCGTTTAGAGGTTTTATGTTTTGGGTATAGTGCAATGGGAAGATAGAACTAAGACAATTAAAGAGCTGATTAAAGAACTCCAAAGTTTTGGGGATCAAAACTTGATTGTTATGATAACTAATGATGAAGGTGAAACATTTAACTCGGTAAAGTTGGTTAGCAAAGGGTTTGTAGCTAATAAAGATGATCCTGATAAATATAAGAAAGTTTATTTTGCTTTACACTTCTAAGCTTTAAGACCATCTAAGACAGTTAGTTAGTTTTTTTAATCCCTAAACCCATGAAAATCGGTTGGGGGATGATTTTTTTGCCGTGTGCAGAGAAAAGCAAGTCAAAGATTTTTTTACTAGCTGCTTTAGCGATAACCATTATTTAAGACAATCTCGTTAAAGCAGCTATGACCTAACCTTTAAATGTTAAAAGTAAAGGGTAAATTTGAAAAATTAAGGAGTTAAAATGACTTTACGACATTCTTCTTCACGCTTTTCGAAAATTTCATAACCTTTAGCAGCGTCAGACAAATTCATACGGTGAGTAATAATAGCTTCAGGTGATAAATCACCATTTTCAATATACTCTAATAACTGTGGTAAATACTTGTGTACATGGGTTTGGCCCATTTTGAAAGTAAGCCCTTTATCAAAAGCGTCACCAAATAAGAAACCATGAATGGGTCCTGCATACACACCAGGAACACTAACGACCCCGCCACGACGCACAGCTGCAATACATTGACGTAAAGCTGCACCACTTGACCCTTCAATTTTCAAATTGGTCATTATTGTTTCTAGCATACTGCCTTTGGCTTCAAAGCCAATCGCATCAATAACGCCGTCAACGCCGCGATGTCCTTTGGTCTGTTCAATGATGAATTCAGCAGCATCTACCTTATCGAAATTAACCGGAATAGCCCCGTACGTATCTTTGGCATACTGCAAACGGTAGTCATTATGATCTACCACGAAGATCTGCTCAGCGCCTAACATTTTGGCACAAGCTGCTGATAACAACCCCACAGGACCCGCACCATAAATAGCTACGGTTGAACCTTTAGTAATATTGGCATTAGTCACGGCCTGCCAAGCAGTTGGTAAAATATCTGATAAAAATAAAACCTTCTCATCTGACAGTGAGCCATTTACTTTGAACGGATTAAAATTACCTTTAGGAACCCGTACAAATTCTGCTTGTCCACCAGGAATCCCACCATATAAATGGCTAAAACCAAATAAAGCAGCCGGTGGCGGAATTATTTTTTTATTAATAGCAGCGCCTGGGCCTGTATTTGTAGTCTCACAAGCGGACATTAGGTCATGCTGACAGAAAAAGCAGTTACCACATGCAATAACAAAAGGAATAACAACTCTATCGCCTTTTTTAACAGCAGTGACTTCAGAGCCTACTTCTTCAACCACACCCATAAACTCATGACCGAAGATATCGCCTTCCTCGGTTGCAGGCATTTTGCCACGATATAAGTGTAAATCTGAACCACAAATTGCAGTTGCAGTCACACGTAAAATAACATCATCTTTTTCTTGCAGTTTAGGCTCTGGGACATTGTCCACTCGCACATCTTTAGCACCGTGGTAAGTTAAAGCACGCATAATTTCTCCAGTTAAGTAAAGCTTGCAAAATCTCGATAAACAATAATCTGTGATAATACAAGATGAAAGTTATTAGAATTAATGGTTTATGTTATCTAAGTTAAGTATTACTCAATTATATTAGCACCTTGAAAAAAAAGATTTATAATCAACGTGTGTTAAAAAGGTTGCGTGTTGTAAGTAAAAAATTGTAGTGGTCAACTAGGGTGTGTTGACATATATAGAATAATCGATAATCATAGTGTTATGACTAGATTAACCCTAAGTGATGCCCAGTGGGCAAAGATAGCACCGTATTGTTCAGGTAAAGAGACCGATGTTGGTAGAACAGCGGTAAATAATCGACTATTTATCGAAGCTGTTCTATGGATTGTCCGAACAGGTAGTCCGTGGCGAGACTTACCCCCTGAATTTGGTAACTGGAACAGTGTTTATAAGCGCTACCGTCGATGGGTAAAAAGCGATAGATTCAGTAAGCTATTTAATGCTCTGAATGACTCAGATTTAGAGTATGCCATGATTGATGGCACTATTGTTAAGGTACATCGTCATGGACAAGGCGCAAAAGGGGGGCTTGTCATCAGGCAATTGGCAAATCAAGAGGCGGTATGACCACTAAAATCATGGCAATGGTTGATGCATTAGGCAACCTTGTTGATTTTACTTTATTGAAAGGACAACAGCATGACATGGCTGGCGTTAAACCTTTAATTAAAGACAAAGAGTTTGGTGCACTGCTTGCCGATAGAGCCTTTGACACGGATTGGCTACTGCTAGACTTAGAAGAGCGTGGTAGCAAAGCGGTCATACCCCCTAAACGCTCTCGTTTAAAGCAACGAGATTTCGATAAAGAAATGTACAAGTGGCGTCACTTAATCGAGAACTTCTTCTGTAAGCTGAAAGATTTCAAGAAAATTGCCATGCGTGCTGAAAAAACGGATGAGTCGTTTGCTGCTAATATCTATTTAGCAGCGACGATTATCCATTTACGGTAATTGTCAACACACCCTAATTTAGGACACTAATAAAATTCAAACATACATCGCCATTCCTTATAACCCTGAGTCGAGAACGGATAATAATTATAAGCGTTGGGGCAACTTTTATGACCGCCAAGATCTTGTAGTGGCATAATTAAATCGGACCATGTTTAAGAGGTTATACTACCCCAAAGAGGATAATTAGTATGACTACCAAACGCCAAAAATACACCCGAGAATTCAAGTTAAAAGCCATTAGCTTAGTCGTTGAGCACAAACGCAAAGTTGCTGAGGTTTCCCAGTCGCTAGGCATTGGTACTTCCACCTTAGACAATAGGTTGACGCGCTACCTAGCGTCTAAGTTTATGAAAGGCATGGGACTAATGAGCTGTCAGCTCAAGACGCATAAATACCAGCAAGCTGATCAAGAACACAAAGCCCATGACAATCTCTTAGATCGCAACTTTAGCCCAGAAGCGCCTAATCAAGAGTGGACAGGTGATGTAACCTATGTCCGTATCAAAGGTGGCTTTAGTTATCTAGCCGTTGTTTGAGATTTGTATGCCCAGCGTGTGGTCGGCTTTTCTATGCCAGACTCACCTGACAGTGCTCTGACCGCTAAAGCGCTGCAGATAGCGTATCAAACCAGACTTAAACCTAGTGGCGTCCTGTTTCATTCCGATCAAGGTACCCATTACACCAGCAAGAAGTTTGCTGATTCAGTCGCTGGTTGTGACGGTATGATACAAAGTATGAGCCGTCGTGGTAATTGTTGGGACAATGCCCCAACTGAAAGGTTCCTCAGGAGTTTTAAAACGGAGTGGATGCCAAAGAGCGGTTACGAGGATATGGATGCAGCATCGGCCGCCATTATTGATTATATCTGGGGCTACTATCAAACCGTGAGACCGCACCGTTTCAATGATTATTTATCACCAGCAAATGATTATTTATCACCAGCAGAAAAAGAGAGACGTTACTTTAACCAAAATCTCTTATCAGCTGTCCTAAATTAGTTGACCACTACACTTTTAGCCTGTCAACGATAAAATCTATCATCGCCAGTACTCGGTTTGGCGATGGGCGATGTCCGGGGTAGACCGCATAGAGATTGATCAGCTGATGTGTAAAAGAAGTAAGCACACACTCTAAACGTCCTGCTTTAAGGTCTTCCTCAATGTCGAATTCACCTTTTACAACCACACCTGCACCATTAATAGCCCATTGGCGTAGTACACCTCCATCATTGGCCAATCTGTTGCCGGATATTTTAACTGCAAATGATTTTCCTTGTTCGATAAAGTGCCATTCCGATTGCGAAGCGTTGGGACGAGCTAAAACCAGACAGTTATGCTGTAAGAGCTCTCTAGGATGCGTGGGCTTCCCGTTGTTTACCCAATAAATCGGGGCTGCACATACGTAGCGCTTTTGACTCATTAATCGGCGTGCTTTGAACTCTGAATCGACCAGAGGTCCGGTTCGAATGGCGAAATCAAAGCGTTCACCGATCAGATCCACGACACCATCCGATAGATGAAGATCCACTTTTATTTGTGGGTGTAACTCTAGAAATTCATCAATGATCAATGGTAATCGAGTACGACCAAAATCATTGGTTGCTGTAAAACGAATGGTTCCTCGTAGTGGTCCATTTTGATTAACATGATCAAGCGCTTCTTTTATTTTTCCGAGTATGGAGCGGCAGTGATGCAGAAACTGCTCTCCCTCCGGTGTAAAGTACATGCGCCGAGTAGTACGCATAATCAGTGTTACGCCTACGTACTGCTCTAATTTTTGTAATGCTTGCGTGACTGCTGAGGGAGCGATGTTCCTTTGTCTGGCTACTCCAGCCATAGAGCCGATATCGTGAATATCCACATATATCTGCATTAAGTCAAGTCTGTCCATTATTCAATATTCCTGAATAAACTATTCTTTATATGGTTAATTATTAGTTGATTTAAATATTGTATCATAAAGACCAATTAACGATTTAGGCAGAATAAAATGACAACACCACTGATACAGAGCAATGATGGTCAAGGCTCACTGAAAGGCAGAAAATTTTTTATTGTTGGTGCAGGCTCAGGAATGGGGGCGGCGCTTGCAACGATGGCGGTCGCTCGTGGCGCCAAAGTGGCCTTAGCTGGGCGAAAGCAAGATAAGTTGGATAAGGTTGCAGCAGAACTGGGTGACAGTGTATTAGGTACTTATGCGCTAGATATTAGTGATGCGAAGCAAGTTGATGTAGCACTTGCAGAGCAGGCGCCATACGATCACATTGTATCGACCGCTGCTGATCTGGTGTTTAAGCCATTTTTAGAGTTGTCGGATATGGAGATTCAAAGTATGGTTGCCAGCAAGCTTTATGGTCCGATCAACTTAGCGCGTAGCGCTGATAAGCACCTGACAAATTCAGGCTCTGTGTTATTTTATTCAGGCCTTGCCGCTTATCGACAAGGAGTAGGCTCGTCTATTGTTGGTGTTGTAAACATCGCATTAGAAAGCCTTGTGGCTAATTTAGCCATTGAAATGAAACCAAAACGTTTTAATGTTATTTCTCCCGGAGTCGTCGATAGCGCAACTTGGGATATGCTCAATGATGAAGATAAAGCTGCTCTCTTTAATGATGTCGCTCAATCGCTTCCTGTTGGACGAGTTGGTCAAACGAAAGACCTCTCTCACGCAGCATTGGCTATTCTTGAAAATGGCTTTATTAATGGCACCGTGGTCAATGTTGACGGCGGTGGTCGTATCGCCTAATCTATAAGACAATTAATTTTTGATACCAGCCACTGCTAGTGGCTGGTTTCTATCAAAAAAGTTGACGTTACCTAAGGAGATATAATGCAACCTCATATGCTTGTCGTAGGTGGTTCAGGTGTGACCGGAAACGGGGCTGTTGTCGCATTACAAGATGCTGAGTGGAAGGTAACAACTCTTTCAAGAGCGATTGAGCCTCCCCATGAGACAGCACATTTATCTGCTGATTTACTTGATAGAGCTTCACTACAGAAGCATTCAGACAGTCTGGCCCATGTGACTCATATTTTTTATGCAGCAATCAAACCCTCCGATGATGCAAAGACAGAAGCGGAAGAAAATAGCTTGATGTTTAAGAATATCATCGAAAGTGTGATAGCCGCTGGGGCGGATTTGAAGCGGGTGATATTTCTGCAAGGGGGCAAGGTTTATGGTGCTCATCTTGGTGTGTATAAAACGCCAGCTCGAGAGGATGATAGCCGTCATTATCCACCAAACCTATATTTTGAACACGAAGACTATGCTCGCACGTTAGAGAGTAAAGGTATCAGGTGGACCGCTTTGCGACCGGATATCATGATTGGTCATTCGCTTGGTTCTGCTATGAATATGGGGAACTTGATTGGTCTCTATGGTACGTTATGTAAACACTTTGGCGTTGCTATGCAATTTCCGGGTTCTGCAGCGGCTTATAGTGTATTGATCAACTTTACGACTGCGAGTTTATTGGGTGAGGCGGTCGTGTGGGCGGCCGACAACGAAAAGGATGGTGCTTATAACGTTACCAACGGTGATGTATGTCGCTGGAAGTATCTCTGGCCAAAAGTGGCGGAATGGTTCGGACTGGATGTCGGCGAGCCACAGCCAATTAATCTTCAGCAACGTTTGAATCAGGCATCAGATTCCGAATGGAAGAATATTGCAACTCGATATGACTTGCGAGAGCCTGATATTAATCGTATTGCTCAAGGCAGTTTTGGTGACTTCCTTTTTCATGTCGAAACCGATGGGATATTTGATGTGACGAAAGCTCGTCAGGCTGGATTCAATGAAATGAGTTTGCGTACAGATAATGAAATCATTGAGCATTTAGACAACATGGTAAAAGATGGATTAATTCCCAATCCCCAAACTATGTAATGATTGTTTTTCTCAAATTTTTTTGAAAGTCATCATTAGATTAAAAAAGTTGCTGGGTATCAAGAAGCTGGTGTCGTCACGGACGAGACGTTTAATCACAAGCTGAATGAGATTATCAGTACGCTTTAAGCTTTGATGTAACTGAAAGAGATGAATAAAAAAACACTCAACTTGGTTGGGTGTTTTTTGTTAAATAAATCTCTAGACAATAAGTAAAGGTTAGTACTCTGCTTCACTAACTATTGTGCTATCTTTAGAGTTGTTGCCAAATAACTAAAAGTAGTTTGTTAAAAGGAATTTGAAAGTGGCCGAAAACTCTAAAAAAGAGCAGAAACCACCCTCGATGTTAGAAATGAGTGAAATGCTTGATAGGGTTCGGAGTCAAATGTACCCGTTATCTTACTGTAGTGGTCAAATATTTTTAGACAGTACTTAAGAGGTTTTTGTTGAAATAAAGTCTCTCTTTCTCGCTCGGTGTTAAATACTCATTAAAGCTGTGTGGTCTTACACTTTGATAATATACCCAAATATAATCATTTACTGCCTGCCGAGCCTCATAAATATTGTCATAGCCGTTTTTTGGCATCCACTCTGTCTTAAAGCTTCTAAAGAACCTCTCTGTAGGTGCATTGTCCCAACAGTTGCCTCGTCGGCTCATACTATGCGACATACCATTGCACTTGGCTACGCATTTAGCATACTCTTCACTGGTATAATGACTGCCTTGATCTGAATGAAACAGCACGCCACTAGGTTTAAGTCTGGTTTGATACGCTATCTGCAGCGCTTTAGCGGTCAGAGCACTGTCAGGTGAGTCTGGCATAGAAAAGCCGACCACACGCTGGGCATACAAATCTCAAACAACGGCTAGATAACTAAAGCCACCTTTGATACGGACATAGGTTACATCACCTGTCCACACTTGGTTTGGTGCAGTGGGCGCAAACTGACGGTCTAGTATGTTTCCATAAACTTTATGGAATTTTTCACAACGCCTGTACTTATGTGATTTTATAAGAAATTCTACGTTTGAGCTGTGTTAGTTTAGGGGATAGTTACAGAGCCTACGCTTCAAGAAGAAGGGTGCTTGAAATATGAGCTTTATATTTTAGCGAAAATGACTCGAGTGAATATTTCTTCTTAGAAGAATGGCGTAGCAGGGAGGATTTAGATATCCATATGGCCTCTGATTATATTCAAAGTTTATTTGGTAATATCCAATCGCTCATTGAATCAAGTGATATTGTAGAAATCAAAAAAATATAGCTGTATATAGAAAATACCGCTAACCTTTAAGCTTAGCGGTATTTTTTTGTCTATTACTTCTACAAATTAACCTTCTATAAAAAACCCTACTCAGCTGCATCTATCTTTTCATTGAGCGCGTCTGCCATGGCATCATCGATAATATGATCTTCGATATAATTGACGACAGCGTGGACAGTAGTCAAGTCCATCTCTCTGATGCCTAATTTATTGAGCTCAGCGTTAATAGACTCTAAGCTTATGACATCGTCAGGATTTCCCAATAAATGCTCGTCAAAACCGTCGTGAACGAACCAATAAAGCTTCTCAAGTACGGTGTTCTTTTCGGTCAAAGTCGAGTAGCCATCGCCTTGTATAAATAAGTTAAAATGATACGGTATTTTGATATCGTTGATATAAAAGGTGCGTAGACAGTCGATGGTAAAAGCTTGTGCATTATCAATGTCATCATTAGCGCTCTCTTTAACAAGCTCGCCCAATAGCTGATAGTCGCCTACTTTGATTTTATGATTATAAATAATAGCGGCGTCGCCAATAGCGTCAAAAATCACGGCGCTGATATCTAAGGTATTATCGTCGATGTCATAAAAGGCTTTTAGCGCGGGCAAAAACTCGGTGAGCTGATCGTCAGGCACTTCGGTCAAAAACTGCTGCTCATAGATAGTAATCATGTCATCAGGAGAATAGAGATTGACGTTATCTGTCTCATTTCTACCTGTGGGTATCAGTGGAATCAGGTTAAAGGGATTGTTATTGGTCATGCAAAGCAGCCTTGTACTAGAGATTTGCGGTATTGATGTCTGTGGCTATTATTCTAGCGCGTAACACCGATTAGGGCGTCACAGAATCTATAACGAGCATTATCGCTTATTTAGGCTTGTTTTGATATATGCTCTACTCTCGCAAAACTCCAAGTATAAAAGTAACAGGGTTAAGTGGCACGTAGACTAGGGTTTTAGTCTCATAGACTTATAAGTGGTTATATAGGCGATTGTCTTACATATCGCAAATCGACATTGCTGATAACTATGGATTTATCGGATCATTTGTCAAAAACCCTCTATAGCTATTTTCTAAATAGCTCTTAGAAGATAGCTATAGAGAGTTAAGTCATACTCTTATAGAGTCATCATATAGTATCGTTTATCACGATATAACAAGGCAACTCTTCGATCTTAAATTCTGGGCTAAATGATAATATTACTTCAAACTAAATAGCCATACTAACCGGACTAAATTCTTCTTCTATAGGACTTTGTCCGACTGCGACTATCCTTATAGGTACCGCAAAAGCCCAAGCTCTACCATGATTACAATAAAAATAATCATTATCAAAAGACACGATATAAGCGGTGAAGTCGTTACCATAGTGATCTAACATGGCCTCCTCATCACTCTCATCGCTTATAGCGCACCAAACTTTTGTACTGCCACTCATCAGCATTGAACGGGTCAAATCACTACCTACTATTTTAGTACTATTCATCATAAGCTCCTTAATTATTGAAACTCTAAAATG
>NZ_AYXN01000028.1:0-3795 GCF_000511655.1 Psychrobacter sp. TB15 | reverse complement strand
TAGACCTCTTGCAAAAGTAGCAGAGGGAATTAAAATAAGAAGAACATTCATCGTTGTCTAAGAACCATGCCAAACATAGATAAGCTACTCAAACAAAGTGACGCTGGTTTTAAACGCTACACTGGCATTCATAAAGCCACCTTTTATGACATGCTTGATGCCATGCAAGAGCATGAAGCATCTAAGACCAAATCAGGTAGACCAAGTGTGCTCAGTCTTAAGGAGCAGATACTACTAGCCCTGACTTATTGGCGTGAATACCGCACGCTTTATCATATCAGTATGGACTTTGGTATTCATGAGTCTTCTGCTAGCCGTATCATTCGTAAAGTAGAAGACACACTGATTGACTCTGGCAAGTTTGAATTACCTAAAAAGCTGCCTAGTCGTGTCGATGACGACATCAATTGGTCAGTCGTCATTGTTGATGCTACCGAAACCCCTATTGAGCGTCCAAAAAAAACCAAAGAGACTACTACAGCGGTAAGAAAAAACAACACACCTTAAAAGCGCAGGTTATCGTTCATTGGCAAACTGGTTTGATACTTGATGTGCAAACCTGTAAAGGGTCAATCCACGATTTTAAGCTGTATAAAGATACTTGTCCTGACTGGTTACCTTGTGACGCCAAGCTACTAGCCGATAGTGGTTATCAAGGGTTAGCAAAGTTACATGAGCAAACTTTCACGCCATTTAAGAAACCTCGTGGTGGTCAGTTATTAGAGATATGCAAACAGGCCAATCACTATCTGGCAAAGTTCCGTATTGTGGTTGAGCACAAAATAGGCTTAATCAAGTTGTTTAAAATCGTGGCTCATAAATATCGCAACCGTCGTCAGCGCTATGATCTTAGAATGAAGCTGTTTGCTGGTATCATTAATTCCGAGCTTAAATTATGACTTTTGCAAGAGGTCTAATAGGTCTTGATTATCCCGTATATTGTCTCTACTAAGTGTGAGGATTTTAGAAGCATCGACATTATAGATATCTAAAGAATACTCTATAAATGGATACTGTAAAAAATTCCAATTATCCGATGAATGCCTATCAGATGTATTTACTAAGCATACATATTGTCCTTTGTAATATATTTTTAAATTTCCAGATGGAAATTTAGAGAAAACACGGAAATTACTTTCGTAGTCTTTCTCTTTAAGTATCCTTATATTTAAGGCAGATTTGTTTTCTTCGTCCCAGTACGCTACTTTATTATTGTTATGATAGTTAAGTTCATTTAAATAATAATTTGATTTTTTTATAATGCTTTTAATTTTTTCTGATACACCAAAAGTAACTAGTTCATTAGATATTTTTTTAAATATTGAAAAAACTTTCTCTAAGGCACTATAACTACCAAATTGATAGCTATAAAGTGCACTTGGCTTTATGTACTTAGAGTACGCAAACACTCTGTCTTTCAAATACTTTTCAATGTCTTTCTCAAATAATTCATTGACTATTAGTTTAGTTCCGTATGATTTTAAGTCATCTACCTCAGTGATGAAACAATAACCTGCCTTACCTGATAGGGGTGAATGCAGCTCTAGTTTTAAACTTTCATGAGTAAGGCGACTTTTGGTGAAAATAGTAATCTTCTGTTTTTCTATCGGCAAATTTTTCATAAGAAGAAAAGCGCTATGCAGTCCAATACCAAACTCACCTGAAGGTTGCATCCATTCGGGCATTTGCCGAACTATTTTTCGTTTCTCTATATTCTTCTTTGAACCTGCTATTTTTTGCATATACTCAAGATCTTTACGAGAGATACCAACACCATTATCTTCAATGCTGAACTCCCATAATGTTGAGTTTTTATTGTCAGCGACTTTTTTACAATCTAAAGTAATAGGATAGTCTGCGAATAATTCACGAGTATCTTTGTCATAAGGGTTAGCGTTTTTAGGTAGTTTTCTAGTGCTGTGCTCTTGTCCATGCTCTAGCCAAACTCTAATCATTGTTGCATCAATAGCATTTTGGATCAGCTCACGATATATACTCATATCGTCTTTATATAAGTTATTACCTTGCAATAACTCAATAGCGCTACGTTCATCTAATGAAAATTTCATCGGTTTATCATTCAACAAAATCTTTGAGCCATCCATTTCAACATCGAGTTTATTAATAGTTGGTAATAAGCCAAAATCACGATGCGGTACGATATTTTTCCATTGTGACATTTGATCTTGAATTTCGCTCTGAATCATATCAAACCATCTACGACATTCAATATATGCCATTTCTGTACTACAGATAGCAGTCACGCTAACAGTTTCATTATCTAATTGAAATTCACGAATAGCTTGATGCTTCTGTTCATGTGTCTTGCTAAGAGATGGCATATTATTTCCTGCTTGCTTAGACATGACAGGGC
Source organism: Psychrobacter sp. TB15 (assembly GCF_000511655.1). Classification (NCBI taxonomy): domain Bacteria; kingdom Pseudomonadati; phylum Pseudomonadota; class Gammaproteobacteria; order Moraxellales; family Moraxellaceae; genus Psychrobacter; species Psychrobacter sp. TB15. The sequence continues at coordinate 1,421 of NZ_AYXN01000028.1, read as the reverse complement.
AAAAGCGGTTGTCATCAATATCAAATAAATCACCTAAGCGTAGTAAGCAAGCGACAAAACGAGGGTGACAGTTTTCTGTACCCATACCGGTTTGACGGAAGGGTAGAGTTTTCATTACATAATCTTCAAAACCAAGCCCATGCGCCCAGCATATTTGACCAAGATAACGATAGATACGTTTTGGGAGAAGTTCGGTTCGAGGAGAGCTAATACCAAGTTTCTCAAAGGGATCCAAAACCACGGAATTTGAGTTTTTAGCATGACCACGACGATACCATTCAGCGATCATCTGGCGATACTTTTCAACGCCCGTATGTGGGTCTGAATGATTGACAAGTGCTTTATTCCAACCATCTTCATGCCACACTTTGGCAAAATCATGTAAGTCTTGCGTATTATCATTTGCGAGGCTTTCAACATATTCTTTAAAGCCGTCTTCTTTGAATACCTGTTGGACTTCATCAGCACTAAATAACATACCAATATCATGCCAATAAGCCGCTTCCAAGATTAACCATGTGTCTGTTGCTGTCAGCTTTTCAATGTTGTTACCAAGTAGACGTTCGATATTGACGAGGATTTGCTGTGAGTGCGATTCGTTATGACTACTAAAGTGCGGATAATAACTGCCCACATTTTCCAGCGACTTACCGACGAGCTTTTCATCAAACTCCCATTGCGAAATTAATATTCTAGTATTGCTGTCTTCATCAGTTTTCTTTCTTAGATGTTTGATTAAGCCTGCGCTCATGGTAAGCCCTACTTGTCATATATATTTAGTATTGCATTCTTAAATTTTACAAACTTAATTCTACCCTAAACAAACGAGCTAAGGAGAAAGGATATTTCAATTATTTAGGGGCTGTAGTAGATAAGGATTAAATATCACACCATTTTCTCAAGGTTTTCAGCTGATTAGATGGTGAGCCATAGTTAAATCTAAACTCGCACTCTTTTAAAAACAAATGGAAGTTCTTCTTATCGATCCCATTATACTTTCTTAGAGTTCGTTTAGACTGGTTCCAAAAGTTCTCAATGCCATTGATGTGATTGTTTTTACCACAAGTAAACTCTTTAGAGTGATTGACTCTGAAATGTTTGAATTCGCTCACATCTAATGCATTATAACTTCGATAGCTATCCGTATAAACAAAGCTGTCAGGCTTGATGTTACGCTTGATGACAGGCATTAGGGTGGTTTGTTTGGTGTCTGCTACGACAATGGTATAAACCTTACCGTTTCGTTTTAGAATACCAAATACAGCGGTTTTACCAGCAGCCCCGCGACCTCTTTTGCCTTTGCGTACGCCACCAAAGTAACTTTCATCTAATTCGACTTCGCCATCAAAAAGCTCATCAGCTTGTAATGAGAGATGGTAATCTATCACAAGTCTTATTTTATGATAAAAAAGTGCAGCAGT
>NZ_AYXN01000027.1:0-4968 GCF_000511655.1 Psychrobacter sp. TB15 | reverse complement strand
TTGGGGTTGTATGGTCAAGTAATTAAGCGCACATGGTGGATGCCTTGGCAGTCAGAGGCGATGAAAGACGTGACAGCCTGCGATAAGCTTCGGGGAGGCGGCAATATCCTGTGATCCGGAGATTTCTGAATGGGGAAACCCACCTAGCATAAGCTAGGTATCTTATACTTTGTATAAGAAGCGAACGAGGGGAAGTGAAACATCTCAGTACCCTTAGGAAGAGACATCAATTGAGATTCCCCAAGTAGCGGCGAGCGAACGGGGAGAAGCCGATTATCTTTAGAATAGAAGAACAGCGTGGGAAAGCTGACCATAGTAGGTGATAGTCCTGTATTTTAAATTCTGAAGATAACATATTAAGTAGAGCGGGGCACGAGAAATCCTGTTTGAAGATGGGGGGACCATCCTCCAAGGCTAAATACTCCTGACTGACCGATAGTGAACCAGTACCGTGAGGGAAAGGCGAAAAGAACCCCTGTGAGGGGAGTGAAATAGAACCTGAAACCGTGTGCGTACAAGCAGTGGGAGCCACCTTGCGTGGTGACCGCGTACCTTTTGTATAATGGGTCAGCGACTTATATTCTGTAGCAAGGTTAACCGTTAGGGGAGCCGTAGGGAAACCGAGTCTTAATAGGGCGTCATAGTTGCAGGGTATAGACCCGAAACCGAGTGATCTATCCATGAGCAGGTTGAAAGTGCCGTAACAGGCACCGGAGGACCGAACCCACTGTCGTTGAAAAGCCAGGGGATGACTTGTGGATAGGGGTGAAAGGCTAATCAAACTCGGTGATAGCTGGTTCTCCCCGAAAGCTATTTAGGTAGCGCCTCGGACGAACACCATTGGGGGTAGAGCACTGTTTCGGCTAGGGGGTCATACCGACTTACCAAACCGATGCAAACTCCGAATACCGATGAGTGATATCCGGGAGACACACAGTGGGTGCTAACGTCCATTGTGGAGAGGGAAACAACCCAGACCGCCAGCTAAGGCCCCAAATTCCTAGTTAAGTGGGAAACGAGGTGGGAAGGCATAGACAGCTAGGAGGTTGGCTTAGAAGCAGCCATCCTTTAAAGAAAGCGTAATAGCTCACTAGTCGAGTCGGCCCGCGCGGAAGATGTAACGGGGCTCAAACTAGGAGCCGAAGCTGCGGATTTGAAAATTGTTTTCAAGTGGTAGGGGAGCGTTGTGTAAGCCTGTGAAGGTGTGTTGTAAAGCATGCTGGAGGTATCACAAGAGCGAATGCTGACGTGAGTAACGATAATGCGAGTGAAAAGCTCGCACGCCGGAAGATCAAGGGTTCCAGTCCAACGTTAATCGGGGCTGGGTGAGTCGACCCCTAAGGCGAGGCCGAAAGGCGTAGTCGATGGGAAATCGGTTAATATTCCGATACTTGTTTATGATGCGATGGAGGGACGGAGAAGGTTATGTCAGCCTAGTGATGGTTATCTAGGTGAAAGGATGTAGGCTTGCAGCTTAGGTAAATCCGGGCTGCTATATGGTCGAGATCTGATAGCAAGTCCTACTTGTAGGACGAAGTGGCAAATACCAGGCTTCCAGGAAAAGCTTCTAAGCGATAGTCATAAACGAATCGTACCCTAAACCGACACAGGTGATCAGGTAGAGAATACCAAGGCGCTTGAGAGAACTCTGCTGAAGGAACTAGGCAAAATGGTACCGTAACTTCGGGAGAAGGTACGCTATTGGTGGTGATAGGACACGCTCCTTGAGCTGCTGGTAGTCGCAGATACCAGGCTGCTGCAACTGTTTATTAAAAACACAGCACTCTGCAAACACGAAAGTGGACGTATAGGGTGTGATGTCTGCCCGGTGCTGGAAGGTTAATTGATGGGCTTAGCGTATGCGAAGGTCTTGATCGAAGCCCCAGTAAACGGCGGCCGTAACTATAACGGTCCTAAGGTAGCGAAATTCCTTGTCGGGTAAGTTCCGACCTGCACGAATGACATAATGATGGCAGCGCTGTCTCCAGCAGAGACTCAGTGAAATCGAAATCGCAGTGAAGATGCTGTGTACCCGCGGCTAGACGGAAAGACCCCGTGAACCTTTACTACAGCTTTACATTGAACTTTGACCTGACTTGTGCAGGATAGGTGGGAGGCTTTGAAGCAGACACGCCAGTGTTTGTGGAGCCATCCTTGAAATACCACCCTGGTCATGTTGGGGTTCTAACTCAGGTATAACAATACCGAGGACAATGTATGGTGGGTAGTTTGACTGGGGCGGTCTCCTCCTAAAGAGTAACGGAGGAGTACGAAGGTGCGCTCAGACCGGTCGGAAATCGGTCGAAGAGTATAAAGGCAAAAGCGCGCTTAACTGCGAGACCCACAAGTCGAGCAGGTACGAAAGTAGGTCTTAGTGATCCGGTGGTTCTGTATGGAAGGGCCATCGCTCAACGGATAAAAGGTACTCTGGGGATAACAGGCTGATACCGCCCAAGAGTTCATATCGACGGCGGTGTTTGGCACCTCGATGTCGGCTCATCTCATCCTAGGGCTGAAGCAGGTCCTAAGGGTATGGCTGTTCGCCATTTAAAGAGGTACGCGAGCTGGGTTTAGAACGTCGTGAGACAGTTCGGTCCCTATCTACCGTGGGCGTTGGAAATTTGAGAGGATCTGCTCCTAGTACGAGAGGACCAGAGTGGACGAACCACTGGTGTTCGGGTTGTCATGCCAATGGCATTGCCCGGTAGCTACGTTCGGATGGGATAACCGCTGAAAGCATCTAAGCGGGAAGCCCACCTCAAGATTAGATTTCCCTAAAGAGCCGTTCAAGACTAGGACGTTGATAGGCAGGGTGTGGAAGCGCAGCGATGCGTGTAGCTAACCTGTACTAATTGCTCGTTTGGCTTGACCATACAACACCCAAGTGGTTTGTAGCTATCTATCAGAACTTGGTTCTATAGTTAGACAAGCATTATATCGATATCACCTTTATCCTTGATTCAGTTAGGATAAGTGATACTTATTAAAAGTCACACAACAGACTCATATCTAAACCCCTTTGCTGACGACAATAGCACGATGGCACCACCTGATCCCTTCCCGAACTCAGAAGTGAAACATCGTTGCGCCAATGGTAGTGTGGCTCCGGCCATGTGAGAGTAGGTCATCGTCAGCTCTCTATTCCTAAAAGCCCCCGACTAGTTACCTAGTCGGGGGATTTTTTTATGGGGGATGTTTTATAGATAATACCTAATCACTGTTAAAAGGTATGAAAGAGTGCAGGTTGTTGCTTTTGTTGCTATATTACTTGTTCTTGATATCACCTAGATCAATGTATCAAGTGCAATATTAAATAATAATTAGCAAGGTTTTAGGATAAACAATGACTTTTGAACCCGCTGTTGTAAGTGCAATAACTGCTTTGGTAGCAATCATAGTAGGGCCACTAGTAAGCATTTGTATTGCTAAAAATCAAATTAATGCTTCTGTGGTTTCATCTAATCGTCAAGTATGGATAAATCGTCTGCGCGATGAGTTAGCTACTTTAGTAGGTATTATTCATCACATGCCATCCGCTCATGCTAATGAATCAGTTTCGACCAAAGATGTAATTGCTGATTATGGTAAGTTTGTAGAAAAGTTTCAGGTTATAAAGCTCCTTATCAACCCTAATGAGACTGATCATCAAGAGCTAGTTCGGTTGATAGAGTGCGCTGATAAAAAAATTATTGAGTCAATCAATGATAAAACGGCTAATGCCAGTGAATTTGAAACTATTGGTCGAAGTATAGTGACACAGTCTCAAATGGTTTTAAAAAAAGAATGGGAGCGAGTCAAAAATGGTCAGTAGTAAATATTCAAATCTTGCCAATACTTTAGAATTTACTTTAAAAAAGTCTATTCATTATTGGTTGCTTAAATAAATAAGAAATTTATATATCTTTCACAAGCTACTGGTTTTAATTAACTACTATTTAATTTTTATTTGATATTGGGTTCAGAAAGTATGGAAAAAGTTCTAGGTACTTGGGCAGCAATGTCTAGCCAGTTTATTGGCGAATGTTTTGATAATGCAAGGCCATACTTGGAGGAGCGGATTGAGGGGATGGATTCATATGTTCAGTTTGTTAGTTCTCAGCTATTTATTGACTGCCATTTAAGTAGTGAAAGCTCTCTTATTCTAGTTAAAGAATCTAAGGAGTGGGACGCTGATATTATTAACCGATCAGTTATGGAAGGTACGATCAAATATGCATTTATCATGAGTGGTGAGGCATCAGAAGCAAGACAAAAAGCGTTCGAATATTGGGAGCAACTTCCAAATTTCTCTGCAATAAAGCATCATGATAGAGCGTTTGCATTTCTCAACGAAGTTTCTAACCCAGACGATCCAGAGTGGACACCATTTAGAAAATTATTACTAACTCAAGAAGAGATAGATTTAGGGGCTGTAGTAGATAAGGATTAAATATCACACCATTTTTTCAAGGTTTTCAGCTGATTAGATGGTGAACCATAGTTAAATCTAAACTCACATTCTTTTAAAAACAAATGGAAGTTCTTCTTATCGATCCCATTATACTTTCTTAGAGTTCGTTTAGACTGGTTCCAAAAGTTCTCAATGCCATTGATGTGATTGTTTTTACCACAAGTAAACTCTTTAGAGTGATTGACTCTGAAATGTTTGAATTCGCTCACATCTAATGCATTATAACTTCGATAGCTATCCGTATAAACAAAGCTGTCAGGCTTGATGTTACGCTTGATGACAGGCATTAGGGTGGTTTGTTTGGTGTCTGCTACGACAATGGTATAAACCTTACCGTTTCGTTTTAGAATACCAAATACAGCGGTTTTACCAGCAGCCCCGCGACCTCTTTTGCCTTTGCGTACGCCACCAAAGTAACTTTCATCTAATTCGACTTCGCCATCAAAAAGCTCATCAGCTTGTAATGAGAGATGGTAATCTATCACAAGTCTTATTTTATGATAAAAAAGTGCAGCAGT
>NZ_AYXN01000026.1:0-39003 GCF_000511655.1 Psychrobacter sp. TB15 | reverse complement strand
CTCTCATTTACTATCTCAAGCTGACAACCTGCATACTTGCATTTATATTCCAGTTGTCTTTTGAGTTCAAACCATCCTGCATCGTATGTTGATTTAGCTAGGTTGGTTTTCTTACTTGTGAATGAGCGTGATTTAACATCACCAACCACAATCAAAGCATTGTCTTTAACAAGCTTGGTGGTGAATTTGTGAATTGCATCTAACCTTGAATTTTTGATTTTGGCGTGTATTGCTTTGACACGCTGTTTGTTTTTCGCTCGTTGAGCTATTGCAAGCCTTTCAGCCCACTTTTGCGTTTGTTTGGTTGTCAGCTTGTCACCGTTTGATGTGGTAGCAGATTCCTTTAAGCCTAAGTCAATACCAACGCTGCCCATCCCACTTACTTGTCTAGGAAAATCTTTGACGGTAATACAGGCATACCAACGATTACGGCTGTCTTGCACTATCTCAAGCGTGTTGATTTGATACAGGCTTAGGTTGTAGCTATCAAAGACATCTATGATGAGCTTTTGACCCTTAGAGAGCGATAGCTGTATGGTTGATTTAAGTGCTTTCTTTCCCGTTTGTCTGGTGTGCAGATGTTTGATTGCTGACTTTTTAAAAGGAATCCAACCTAAACTTTTTCGCTTGGCATCGGGTCGGTTGGTTCGCCAATTTAGTTTGGCTTTTTTAAACTGCTTACGAGATTTGGTATGAGTTTCGTTTATGGCTTGCAGAGTTTGTGAGTGTAAGCCTAATAGTTCGCCACTGCCTTTGGTGTATTCGTTTAGGTCGTAGGCACTAAAGAATTTACCTGTTCGCTTTAGATGCTCAAAACTTAACGCATTAACATAGTTCCACGCATAGTTAACACTCCCAGCTATTTTGTTTAGCTGGTTTACGTGTTTGTCTTTGATGCGTAACTTGAGTGTTTTCATGAGGTTAGTTTATACTGATATTCTCTTTTATTCCATATTGGTCTACTTAATAGAAAATGACTTAAGACGTGGTAGACACGTTGTCTTTAATTTGCATGTGCAGTTGCTGGTGAATTATCCGCCTAAGGTAGCTATCTCAAGCTTGGTTAATAGTTTAAAAGGCGTTTCTAGTCGGCTTATTCGCAAAAAGCAATATCCATCTATTTCTAAGCAGTTATGGGGCAGTGCGTTGTGGTCACCCAGTTACTTTGCAGGCAGCTGCGGGGGTGCTCCAGTTGAGATTATCCGCCAGTATATCGAACAGCAAAATACGCCACACTAAACAGCTTTCTTTGCATAAGCATAACTACTTAAGTTGCCTTATATCCACCCCCTGAAGTGGATGGTTTTACGGCAACGCTGGATAAACATTGACTACAAACAAGCAGCCTGCTTAAATGGTCAATCATTAAACAGATCTTGATAACTATAATTAAAGGAGATAACTGTGAGTGAAGACAATGCTTCGGCAGAAAAACGTAAACTCATCAATAGGTTTTTGACTCAGCTCACCCGTGAAGAACCGCAAATGTACTATGCTTCTACTGCTGAGATCTCCCGCAGTATCTATACTTTGATTAAAGAGCACAGCAACCGCTTAGATGTCGAAGAGCAAGCGTTAGTCAGAAATATGTCAGTCGAGGAGATCCAATCTATTTTGGGCTTTAATCTAAAATAGTAGACTCAACCCATTCGTTTATGAGTGAAATTAACCCTCTTAGGTACAAAAAAAGACTGCTACTAGAGCAGTCTTTTTACGAGTTAAAATATTTATGAAAATGAATTAGAACGCATTAGAAAGCATCAGAACGATCAGAACGATCAGAACGAATAGTCACGCGGTTTGTGCTGATAAGACACCCAGTGCAGACGCGTCATCTCCTCTAGCACCCACTCGCCATTAAAGCGGCCAATACCTGAGTTTTTCTCACCACCGAATGGTACTACGCTCTCGTCATTGACGGTGATGTCATTGACATGAGTCATCCCAGCTCTGATACCACGGGCAAAACGTAAGCCTTTCTCCATATCTGTCGTAAACACCGAACTTGATAATCCATACTCAGTATCATTGGCAAGCTTCAACGCCTCATCCTCATCTTGTGCGCGAATAATGCCAACTAAGGGCCCAAAGATCTCATTACGGAATAAGTCCATATCAGCCGTTACCTCAGTGAAGACATGAGGCGGCACTACTTGACCTTCAATCTCACCGCTGAGTAATGTCTTAGCGCCTTCCTCTTGAGCTTTAGCGATTTTATCTTTTAAAGAGTCGAGCTGATCTTGATTAATGATAGGACCAACAGCCGTATCTTTATCATTAGGATCACCGACTTTGATGGTTTTTACATGTTCAACGAAACGCTCAACGAATTCATCATAGACAGCATCTTCAACGATGATGCGGTTGATAGCAATACAGATTTGACCTTGATGCAAGAACTTACCGAAGACTGCCGCTTTTGCCGCATTATCTAGATCGGCGTCTGCTAATACCACAAACGGATTGTTACCGCCAAGCTCTAATGCGACAGGTTTGATAGTATCGCCGCCATTAGCAAGCTCGCCGATATGTTTGCCAACTGCGGTGGAGCCAGTGAAGGAGACAAAGCTTGGAATGTCGTGCGTGACGATAGCATCGCCAATCTCGCTACCTGCGCCGACGACTACGTTGAGCAAGCCTTTTGGCAAGCCTGCCTCTTCAAAGATTTTGGCAAGTAACAGACCGCCGGTGATAGGTGTATCGCTAGCAGGTTTTAGCACCACCGCATTACCCAAGGCTATTGCAGGGGCAATAGAGCGCTGGGTCAAGTGCAGTGGGAAATTCCAAGGACTAATCACCGCAATCACGCCGATAGGCTCGCGATAAGCGAAGTTTTCTTTACCTGGTATGTTAGACGGCCGAATCTCACCATGCATACGATTAGGAAAAGTTGCTGCCTCTACCGTGATAGCTCGCGCACTACCAAACTCCACCATTGCCTTTATACGAGTACTGCCCGACTCTTTCACCAGCCAATCGACAATCTCCTCTTGGCGCTGATCTAAAATCTCAACTACCTTATATAGTAGGCTTGAGCGCTCAGCAGGCATCGTTTGTGCCCACTGTTGCTGCGCTTTTTGCGCCGCCTTAAAGGCTTCATCAAGCTGATCTTCTGTCGCTTGCTGAATATTAACTAAAGTCTCACCAGTAAAAGGGCTGGTATTCGTATTGACGCTATCATCCTGCCCTTGTTGCCACTCGCCTGCAATGTACTGCAAGTCAAAGTCACTATAAGCGCTTTTTTTGTTTTCAGTATTATTTGACATAACTTTTCCTTTTTATTTATTAGGTTAGGGCGTGTTGAACATTCAAATGTGGCACTGGCGGCGGCTATTTTTTAGGCAATACGCAGTGAAATTTTCGAAGCCTAGTCATTCTAGGATAGACAATTTCGCCATGTATTGGCAAAAAAGAGCCCCGCCCCGAAGGGCTGATGCTAAAATCACCCAAACGGTGTTGTAAACCTAGCTAAGGCCTCGGCTTTATCGTCGGTTTACGCCTAGTTTAGTGCGATTTTATCTATCAGCAGTCCTAATATTTGAATGTTCAACACGCCCTAATGACATGGTATCTGTAAGTAGCTCAGTAGCTCAGTAACTTTATAAATTATTAGTGGCTCTTTTATTAACATTGTTAGTAGCTGTACTCATAGTATTGTGACGAGTTTAAACTCACTTCTCTTAGCTCAATAACTACTTAACAACCACTTAATAACTACTCAACCATTAAAAGTCAGCTTGCTAGACGACTGGTCTAATGCTAACATAGCTACTCTAAAACTCAGACTATTTTGCATTAAAGTTTGTTGACTGAACGTAACTGACGCCTCTTTATTTTTTTTGCCTTCAGTGCTTTGAGTATCTAAGTTCAGGAAAATACAATGACTATAAATTAAAGAGATAACGCTAATATAAGCAAAATTATAAAATTAGGAGAACATAACTTTTATGTCTACCGCTGCTACTTTTGACTCACTACCTTCTTTAGATAGTGGACACTCTGATACAACGTTATCGAACACTAAGACCCATCTGCTAGATACGGGTTATCAGCTTATTGCCTCCAAAGGCTTTACTGCCGTAGGTATTAAGCAAATACTAGACACAGCAGGGGTACCTAAAGGCTCTTTTTATCATTACTTTGCCTCGAAAGAAGCTTTTGGCGAAGAGATTATCACCCACTACTTTACTCGTTATAAAAGACGCTTAGAGCTTATTGCAGACGAAAACAGTAGCGCTCAGCAAAAGATCTATGACTATTTTCAGAACTGGTACGACACTCAGCAAAACGGCTGTGACCATGGAAAGTGTTTAGTCGTTAAACTCAGCGCTGAAGTTGCTGATATCTCAGAGCCGATGCGAGAAGCTCTGCATAACGGCTATCAACAAACGATCAACTGGTTAACTGAGCTTATCAAAGCAGGATGGAGCGATCAATCCATTCCGAAGCTTGATAATGTCTCTGCTGAAAGTATCGCTAAGCGTTGGTATTTTTCCTGGCTTGGTGCCAGTTTGATTGCCAAAATCAGTCAGTCCAACACTTCGTTAGCAGAGGTGTGGCAGATGACAACGGTCCAATTGGGTCGTTAGTCATTAGTCGTTAACTATGGCGACTGGCATTCTCTAACTATCTCCTCTAACTATCTCATAGGCCTCTCTTTCTTACGGTGTTTTGTAACTAAGGCCTATTTTTTTACTTTACTTACTAGACGACTGGTCTAATTTCTGTACAATGCTATTCATCAAAAGATAGTTAATGGCTACTTATGGCTACTTATCAAATAGCGGTTAGTCAAAGCTTTTAAGAAAGCACTGCTAATCACTACTCAGCTCACATTAAATCATCACGCTAATCATTTAGGATTTTTATGAATAACTTTCAATACTACAACCCTGTCCGTATCGTCTTTGGCGAAGGCCAAATCGAACAACTCTCAGATCTTGTGCCGACTGATGCTCGTGTCCTTATCACATATGGCGGCGGCTCAGCTGAGCGTACGGGTACTTTGGACGAGGTTAGAACCGCCTTATCAGCGAACGGTAATCGCGAGGTTTTTGAGTTTGGCGGTATAGAGCCCAATCCAGAATTTGTTACTTTGCTAAAAGCTGCGGATCAAGTGAATGAGCATAATATCGACTTTATCTTAGCGGTCGGCGGCGGTTCAGTCATCGACGGTAGTAAGTTTGTCGCCTTAGTATCTTCACTCAAAGCAGACGATGGTACAGTCTCACGTGAAAAAGCATGGGACGCCCTGATTGGTTATACCAAAGAACTAGATTCAGCGGTGGATCTGGGTGCGGTATTGACCATTCCAGCCACAGGCTCTGAGATGAACTCAGGCGGCGTAGTCAACTATAGCGAACGTCAAGCCAAACTGCCTTTTGGTAACCCACTGGCTTTCCCTAAGTTCTCCATCTTAGACCCTGCCAAAACCCTTACCCTACCCGATAGCCAAGTCATGAATGGCGTTGCAGATGCGTTTGTACATGTGATGGAGCAGTACCTTACTTATCCAGTTAACGCCAAAGTACAAGACGCTTTTGCTGAGAGTCTGCTAAAAATACTTATCGAAGAAGGCCATGCGGTAAAAGCTGATCCTAACAATATGGAAACGCGTAAAAATATCATGTGGACGGCGACGATGGCGCTGAACGGCTTGATTGGTACGGGCGTGCCACAAGACTGGACCACGCACATGATAGGTCATGAGCTGACCTCATTACACGCTATCGATCATGCCCGCACCTTGACGATTGTATTGCCGTCAGTCATGCGCGAGCTTAAAGACAGCAAAAAAGACAAGCTCCTACAGTACGCGCGTAATGTCTGGAATATTGAAGCGAATAATAACCAAAGCGATGATGAGGTTATAGAAGCTGCTATTGTGCGCACCGAAGATTTCTTCCGTGATTTAGGTCTCCCCGTAAGCCTAGCTGACGTCGATCTTGATGACTCTGCTATCGATCCTATCATTGAGCAGTTAGAGGCGCATAAGATGGTCAAATTAGGTGAGCATGATAAGAATGACTTAACAGTCTCACGCCGTATTCTAGAGCGGGCAACAACCAGTAAAGCGTCGTAACGCTTTACCCTCAATAGCCCATAGGAGTAATACGCTGTGAATTGCTAATATGGGTTATTGGGATCAATTTTTGCTACTTATTAAGCCGCGTATGTATCAGTTTTTGTCTACGACCATGAGTTTTAGTGTTGTAGATGTGCAGTTGATCAATAATAAATAGAATAGGAGATCATTTATGAGTTTTGACAAACAACAAAACAAACAACAGAACCGTCAAATTAAGTTAGCCAGTCGCCCTACGGGTGAGCCGAACGCCGATAACTTCGAGATGGCAACAAGTGAGATGCCAAAAGCAGGTAGCAATGAGATGCTACTACGCACCGTCTATTTATCGCTTGACCCTTATATGCGCGGTCGTATGAGCGATGCAAAAAGCTATGCTGATCCGCTAGAAGTCGGTGATGTCATTATGGGTGCGACGGTGGCGCAAGTGGTCGAGTCCAATATCGATAAATTTAGCGAAGGCGATTTAGTGGTCTCTAACTCAGGGTGGCAAGATTATAGCGTCAGTGATGGCGAAGGCGTATTAAAACTTGATAAAGACATGGCCAATCCTTCTTATGGCTTAGGCGTTCTAGGTATGCCAGGTTTTACTGGTTATATGGGTTTGACTGACATCGGTAAACCGCAAAAAGGCGAGACTCTAGTCGTTGCTGCCGCTACAGGCCCAGTTGGCGCGACAGTCGGACAAGTTGGTAATACCTATGGCACACGCACTGTCGGTGTCGCAGGCGGTAAAGAGAAGTGTGAGTTTGCTGTCAATGAGCTTGGCTTTGATGTGTGTATCGACCACTATGCCGATGATTTCGCTGAGCAGCTAAAAGCCGCTTGCCCTAATGGTATCGATATCTATTATGAAAACGTCGGCGGTAAAGTCTTTGATGCGGTCATGCCGTTATTGAACGCCCATGCGCGTATCCCTGTTTGCGGCCTTGTCTCGCAATATAATGCGACTGAACTACCCGATGGTAAAGATCGTTTGAGTGTATTGATGGGTCTGATCTTAAGACAACGTATGACGGTCAAAGGTTTTATTATCTTTGAAGAGTACGGCGAGCACTTCCCTGAGTTTCTAAAAACCATGAGCGAAATGGTAGCCTTAGGCAAAGTCAAAACCAAAGAGTATATCGCTGATGGTTTAGATCAAGCGCCTGATGCTTTTGTCGGTATGCTCAATGGCGATAACTTCGGTAAAACCGTGGTCAAAGTCGCTGATGTTGCTTAGTCAATAGCTCAATTTATTAAATAACTCAACTTGTTAAACCACTTAGTTTACAAATAATATGGCGCTGTTTCTCGGTACGGCTTAATTTTTAGGATGTACCAAGTGGCAGGTCATTAACTCTAAAGCTATTAGCAAAATAACAAACAATAAGGATAACTATGAAGATTTTAATGGTACTAACTTCACATGACGAATTAGGCGATACCGGTAAAAAGACTGGCTTTTGGCTAGAAGAGTTTGCTGCGCCTTATTACGCTTTTATCGATGCTGGCGTTGAAGTCACCCTCGCCTCGCCTGCTGGTGGTCAGCCGCCGCTTGATCCTAGTAGCGATACAGAAGACGCTCAAACCAAAGATACTAAGCGCTTCAAAGAAGATAGCGAGGCGCAAAAGCACCTTGCCAATACCAAAAAACTTGCGGATATGAAAGCTGAAGATTTCGACAGCGTATTCTATCCAGGTGGTCATGGTCCATTATGGGATTTAGCAGTTGATAAAGACTCGATTAATTTGATTGAGACTTTTGTACAGCAAGACAAACCCGTTGCCTTTGTTTGTCACTCTCCTGGAGCGCTCAAGAACGTCAAAGTCGATGGTGAGTACTTAGTCAAAGGTAAAACCGTTACCGGATTTACCAATTCAGAAGAAGACGCTGTCGGCCTTACCGATGTCGTACCTTTCTTAGTAGAAGATGCGCTCAAGGCCAACGGTGGCGACTATCAAAAAGCAAGCGACTGGGAGTCTTATGTCGTTGAAGATGGCCTGCTTATCACCGGTCAAAACCCAGCGTCATCAGAAGACGCTGCCAAACGTTTGCTCAACAAGCTTAATAACTAGAGGAGATAAGGTATCAAACCTAATAGTAATATTCGCTTGCACCACTTAAACCAATCGCGTTCTATGCGCGTTCTGTGGTTGCTAGAAGAGATTGGCGTCCCTTATGAGATCGTCAGCCATCAGCGTGATGCGACAACGCATCTGGCCCCAGACAGCCTAAAAGCAGTCCATCCACTGGGTAAGTCTCCGGTTATCGAGATGGATGGTCAGTTATATGCAGAGTCAGGCGCTATCACTGAGCTGCTGATTGAGCGTTTTGCGCCCAAGCGCCTGCGCCCTGCGACTGACAGTAGCGATTATGGCTCTTATCTGCAGTGGATTCATTTTGCTGAAAGCTCACTTATGGTGCCTATGTTATTAGAGGTGTTTACACGCGGTTCTATAAAGAGCGATGATGTGTGGTTAAATCGCTATATCGCGCGTGAAAAGCATAAGTTGCTCAGCTATTTAGATAAAGTCGTAGAAAATAAGTCCTTTATCGTTGCTAATAAGTTGAGTGGAGCCGATTTTATGCTCTCTTTTGACTTAATTTTGATGGCACGCAATAAAGAATTAGATGACTATGTCCATGTTAAACAGTACGCTTTGCAGCTAGCTAGCTTAGACAGTTATCAGCGAGCGATGCGCCTTGAGGATAACTATGACGAAGCGGTACAACCTAATATGATTAAGTAGCAAAATGCATATTACTATAACTCATGTTTACTAAGTCAAAAACAGCTCTCATTGAGCTGTTTTTTTGCTTAACAGCGGTTAACGTGAAATCTTACGTCCTAAAAACTTCTCTTCAAGCCAGCTATTCATAAATATATTATCAGGATCATACTGCTGTCTGATTTCCAAAAAGCGCTTTAGATCAGGGTACAAAGCGTGCAGCTCATTTGCATTTAACTTATTGACCTTACCCCAGTGCGGACGGCCTTGCCACTTTTTCATATACTCATATAACCAGTCAAATAACGGTTTGCTATCCATGCCTTTATATACGTGAAAGGACAGTACCGCACAGTCCTCACCTTGCGTGGGACTGAGCATACCACTCTCGCCCTTGTGAGTACGTACCTCGATAGGAAAGTGCGAGCCTTTATTACCTTGCAATAAAATATCATTAACCTCAGAGATACAAGCTTCAAAATCAGAGAGCCTTATAAAGTATTCTGACTCGTTGAATTTGACGCCGCGCGGCGTTGGAAACACTTCATAGCTGTAACCTTCGCGTTTAGTATTGGGAATGGAGCTGGCAGATATTTGACTGACCTTTTTGGTCCAGTTTGGGTTCATCCTTGCCATCTCAGATAGCACATAAAAAGCGCCATTTAACGTCACTTTGCTATCGAATTGATCTTTGAATTAATGTGGCGAGTTATCTTTAATGTAGTTGAGCATATCAATAGAGCGAATCGACTTAGTCGCTAAGCGTAGCTTGACGGCTTGGGTTTTTTGATTGACTAGGCTGATATTATAATCGATAGCGTCCATATCAAGCCAAGCACTAGGCGCTTTGGGCGGGATGGTATTAGCAAAATCCATTTCACTATTCCTTGAACATAAATAAAAAACACTCCAATACTAGCTTAAATGGTCATGATAAAACTAGGGCCTGTTAACAGACCCTAATCTATGCACTAGTTAAGGCAATAAGCGTTTGGTCGTCCAACGACTGTTTTCTTTGCTATAAACGATACGATCATGCACGCGATTGGCACGGCCTTGCCAAAACTCAATACGCTCGATAGTAATCTCATAACCACCCCAAAATTCAGGCGTTGGCACTTTGGCATCTTGAGGGTACTCTTGTAATAACTGAGCAAACTTATCCTCCATCACTTCTCGATTGGCCACTTCACCACTTTGTGGTTGACTCACCCAAGCACCAACTTGACTATCGTGCGGGCGCTTCTGAAAATACTCAGCCGACTTATCAGCAGCTATTTTGGCAATAGAGCCACTGATACGCACTTGACGCTCAAGCTCGTGCCAAAAAAACAGGACTTCAGCATTCGGGTTTTGGGCAATGTCTTGACCTTTTGCGCTCTCATAATTGGTATAAAAGACGATACCGGTATCCGTCACTTCCCGCAATAAGACGATACGCACGCTAGGCTTGTTATCTGCGCCGCATGTCGCAAGACTCATCGCATAAGGCTCTTGTACTTTTTGCTCTAGCGCTTCATTCATCCAAGCTTTAAATAGCGTAAATGGCGACTCTGGTACCAAAGACTGATCCAACTCGCCTTTTTCGTAAGACAAACGCTGATCGGTAAAATCCATACTCATAAAGACTCCTTTTGTGACTGTTAAATGCGCCTAGCCCAAGTGAGCTTTGATTTGATCGGCGAGCTCATTCGCCATTACATCACATTCTATCTCATCATCGGACTCGACCATTACCCGAATCATCGGCTCAGTGCCTGACTGACGAATAAGCAGGCGACCACGGCCCTCAAGCTTGGTACGAGCTTTATCAAAAGCTGCGACCAGCTCTGGATTGGCAAACGGATCTTGCATCTTCGCCAGACGCACGTTCACTAGCTTTTGCGGTAAGACTGTGAAATCCTCTATTAAAGCGCTCAAGGCTCTATCTTGTTCTTGCATCACTGCGAGTACTTGTAGCCCTGCTATAATCGCGTCGCCGGTGCGGCTCTTATCCAAACACAGAATATGACCGGAGGGCTCGCCGCCCAATATCCAGCCTTTTGCTTCCAGTTCATGCATCACGTAACGATCGCCAACTTTAGCTCGCGCAAACTCAATACCTTTCGCTTGCAGCGCCAGCTCTAGACCCATGTTACTCATCAAGGTACCGGCAACCCCTTTCGCCAGCTGCTTGCCTTGCGTTGCGAGCACATAGAGAATACCATCACCGTCGACTAGATGACCTAAGTCATCCACCATCACAATACGGTCGCCATCACCATCAAGCGCGATACCGACATCTGCATTGTGCGCTAATACCGCTTTTTGTAGTCCTTCAGGATGTGTGGAGCCGCAGTCAGAGTTGATGTTGATACCGTCGGGAGTATTATTAATCGCTATAACCGTAGCGCCAAGCTCGCGTAACACTCTTGGCGCTACGCTATAACCAGCTCCATTGGCGCAGTCCACGACGATTTTGAGATGGTTGAGGTCATACTGGTATGGGAAACTTCCTTTACAAAACTCGATATAGCGGCCCTTGGCATCATCGATTCGGTGGTTTTTGCCGAGTTTGGCAGGATCGTCAATAGGCATCATCGGCGTCGCCGCATCTGCTGGATCTGCGCTCATAATGGCATCTAACTTTTCATTGATTGCGTTTTGCATCTCATCGGTGAGTTTTTTACCATCACCTGAGAATAGCTTGATACCATTATCGTAGTATGGATTGTGGGAGGCCGAAATCACTACCCCCGCATCAGCATTAAAACTGCGAGTCAGGTGCGCAATTGCAGGCGTAGGTAGCGGCCCTAGCATGTGGACATCAACGCCTGCAGCATTGAAGCCTGCTTGCAGTGCGCCTTCGATGACATAGCCCGACAGCCGCGTATCTTTACCAATGACGACACTTGGCTTACGCGTAGCATTGCTTCGATTTTCTATCAGTACTTGTCCGGTCACATAACCTAATTTCAAAATAAAATCAGGAGTGATTGGTAACTCTCCAAATTTCCCACGTATACCGTCTGTACCGAAATAGCTCATTATTATTACATCCTTACACTTATTTAAAAATACTTGTTTAAAGTATAACCATCCTTTGATAAGGGGCTTTACTACTCCGTTATTTTACGAAAAAAAACAGTCAGCAATGACAGAGCATTGTTGACTGTTTGTATCTAGTATCTAGCTATTATTAAGTCTTTATACAGCATTTATGCGCTAAAACTATCTAGCCAAGCGTATGCTTGTCAGCTTATACACGATAGTTAGGCGCTTCTTTAGTGATTTGCACATCATGGACGTGCGACTCTTTCATACCTGCTGAGGTGACTTTTATGAATTGCGGATTGCTACGCATCTCCTCAATCGTCGCACTACCTGTATAACCCATCGATGAGCGCAGACCGCCGACCAATTGATTGACGATACCGGCGACTGGACCTTTATAAGGTACACGGCCTTCGATGCCTTCTGGGACTAGTTTTTCTACGCCATCTTTGGCATCTTGGAAGTAACGATCCGACGAGCCGTTTGATCCTGACATCGCGCCTAAGCTACCCATACCGCGGTAGGCTTTGTAATAACGGCCCTGAAATAGCTCAACTTCACCAGGAGCTTCTTCGGTGCCAGCCATTAAGGAGCCGACCATAATACAAGAAGCGCCAGCGGCAATGGCTTTTGCCATATCGCCTGAGTAGCGAATACCGCCATCAGCGATTAGCGGAATGCTATCTTTTAGGGCACTGGCCACATTATCAATCGCCGAGATTTGCGGTACACCGATACCGGCAATGATACGAGTGGTACAGATAGAGCCTGGGCCAATACCGACTTTTACCGCATCGGCGCCAGCATCACGTAGTGCGAGTGCTGCGTCGCCTGTGGCAATATTGCCACCGATGACCTGAATATGCGGAAAGTTCTTTTTGATCCAAGATACCTTTTCGATGACACCTTTAGAGTGACCATGAGCAGTATCAACGACTAGTACATCGACGTCAGCGGCAATCAAAGCTTCGACGCGGGTCTCAGTATCCGCGCCAGTACCGACAGCAGCACCAACGCGCAGACGACCTTTGTCATCTTTACAAGCATTGGGGTTATTTTCAGCCTTTGCAAAGTCATTGACCGTAATCAAACCACGCAGACGAAAATCATCATCAATAACGATAACTTTTTCGATGCGATGCTCATGCAGCAATTTTTTGATATTCTCATTGCTCTCACCTTCATGAACGGTCACTAATTGCTCTTTTGGCGTCATGATCTCACTGACAGGCTGTTTTAGATTGGTCTCAAAACGCCAGTCACGGTGAGTGACGATACCGACCACTTTATCGGTGCCTTTTTCTACGACCGGTACGCCTGAGATGTTATTGTCCTCAGTCAGTCTTAGTAGATCGCCGATAGTCATCTCAGGATGCACAGTAATAGGATCGACGACCGTACCGGCTTCAAACTTTTTGACGCGGCGTACTTGCGTGGCCTGCTTGTCGATATCCATGCTTTTATGCAAAATACCAATACCGCCCAATTGCGCCATAGTGATGGCCATCTCAGACTCAGTCACCGTATCCATAGCAGCCGAAACTAAGGGTAGATTCAAAGTAATATTTTTGGTCAAGCGCGTAGTGAGGTCGGCAGATTTTGGCAGGACTTCAGAATAGGCTGGTAACAATAACACGTCATCAAAAGTTAAGGCTTCATCGACAATACGTAACATACATACCCCTAATAGTGGCTATTTTGATGGGTGGGAGCTAATTGCAAGACGATAGAGGCGTAAATATAACGCAGCAGCTATTTTGATGTCATCTTGATATCTTAGTTATCCCTTTAAAATAACGCCATATTATAGCAAATATAACACCCTCTCACAGGTTATTTTTAGCGCTGATTTGCAGGCGCTCTTACACTTTTGGTCTATTTTTACTAGCGATGATATGAGTTTAACTGTCTTTAAAGGTTATCCGCTCCGCTGGCAGGTATGGCTTTTGTTCTGCATGGAGATACGCTAGCATGACCTCACGAACTTCACATTCAAGCGTCCAAGCATTCAGTGGGCTATCAGAAGCTAGCGCGCCGCGTAGCGTAATCGTATCTTCGTTGACGGCGGTGGCGATGAGCTTAGGCTCAGTCTCGCCATCCCAGAGCTTATTGTCTTTGACCACCTCAATGAATTTTTGTCTAATCACCTCAATATCGACGCCATAATCTACATAGAGATAGACCGGTCTTGTTTGATGAGACTCCGTATGCGACCAGTTCTCGACAATCTCAGTGACAAAGTGGCGCATCGGGATGATTAACCGCCGCTCATCCCAAGTTTTGAGTACTGCATAGGTATATCGCAGATCCTCAATAGTCGTCCAATCGCCTTCCATCATCACCGTATCAGCAATGCGTACAGGCTGGGTAATAGCCACTTGCATGCCAGCGATAATATTGCCCAAAGTAGGCTGCGCCGCCACGCCAATTACTACCCCAGCAATACCCGCTGACGTTAATAAAGTCTTTCCTAAGCCCTCGACATTGGTAAACTCACTAATACCAATCCAAATACTGCCCAAGATCATGACAAAAATAAAGACTCGTCTAAATATCGAGACATAAGTGAGACGAATACGGTATTTATCGTACTGCTCTTCACCCAAACTATCGATTTGTAAGTCTTGATAGCGATTGGCAAAAAAATGAATAATCCGAATACCTAGCCATACCGTACTGATGACTAAAAACACCCAAATGATCGGCCGCGTCGCAGTCGCTACTGCATCAAGATAAGGAAAGCCGCCAGAAGCCAAGGTATAGACTAGAGAGAAGCTAATGGTCAAGGTCAAAGGTACCGTCAGTTTACTGGCCAAATCTCTAACACTGCGGCGCCCTACGCTCTCACTTTTTTGCTCATCGTTTTTACTTGCTCCCATATTGATAAGCTTGCCAACGCCTGTACTTAGCAGCCATCCTAAACCCATCGTCGTTAAGAAAAACAACAGCAAAGCACAGTATTCCCATATCGCAATACCGAAGAGACGCGCGGTCAGTATTACGGGGAGATAACGCTCAAACTTAGCGGGCTGATACTGCTCATATAGATTGTCTATATTGCCAACCGTGTGAGCCGAGAACACCCAAACCGGCTGCTGGTCACCGACGCGGACACGCTCTATAGAAATAGGTACTCGGCGCTCACGATAATCCATATAGCCCAAGCGTATCGAGCGCCGCGGGATGCCGCGCACGCTACTACTGCTGCCTATCGTCGGCTCAATCAAACCATCGGGACGATCGGGCATATCATTGAAGACATACAGCTCGTTTTTACGCAATAAATAGTCTAGACGTTTTGCTAGCTCAACGCCGCGGTTTGGCTGGCGCTCACTATCAATCAGGTTCATATTCAGCGCATAAGCGGCCAACCCGAATTGCTGCTTCATAATAGCGGATTGAAAAAACTCCATCGTCGCTAGTGGACTTGATAAATGCGGCGGCTCAGATAAAGGTGGCAAACCTGCGTTAAGCTTGTTTAGAGGGTAATAGTTGGGGTTATAATCTCCTACAATCTCAGTATCGCCTTGTAAATACCCAGCTTGCGGCACCGCTATCTTTTCTGAGGGATCAATAACCTTGTTAATCATTTTGCTAGGGTTGATGTCCTCCAGCTCGATACTGCTAATCTTATCTTCAGCATAATCAACGATATTATCAGGCTGAGTGGTGATTGATATCGGCGAGCTATCGGCCGTATTAGCTTGGCTATCTTGGCTATTTTCTGCAGCATATACAGGTAGGCTGATAAGCAATAGCACTAACCAGGCCATCAATGCATGAACTAGCATCATGCTGCTTGAGCGCACTGAGCGTATTGAGAACACTGAGCACATAGCCACTTCGGCATTAGCGGTGCTATCGAAGCAAGAATTGTTAAGCATAAACGCGTCTCGCTTAGCAGTATAAGGCATCAGCTTGCGCCGCTCAGCACTACGGAGTCTACCAGCACTACAAGGTATAAAGGTATGAAACTTAGTCATATTTATAATTTTCTAGCAAAAGTATGTTGATAAGTTAAAGCAGTCCTTAACATAAAGCCAGTATAGAACTGACTTTATTTGTTAGTCTACGTATATTACCTGCCTTACTTATATAGCCTGCTCTCTACAAAAAACAGGGCTTGAGTATCTTTCTTCATGTCTCTTTTTTACTTTTTACTCTTTATTTTTTAAGCATCTTTGAAGGTAATGCGCTCAGCAGGCAGATAAGGCTTTTGTTTATCATAAAGATAATTTAGCATCTGCTCTCGTATCTCATACTAAAGGTATTGGCATTGAGGGCTATCGCTTATTAAACTACTTTAAACATAAGCTAGTTCAGTCCATCAAAAAAAAGCCAGCTCTAAGCTGGCTTTCTCTATGTGTATTTGTAGTTATCTTGGTAATTTTGTCCGTTTATGGCAGCAGCGGTGTTAAGCGCGGCGCCAAGTCGTGCCAGCGCTACTATCTTCAAGCTCAATGCCCGCCTCTTTTAGCTGCATTCGTATCTCATCAGCCCGAGCGTAGTCTTTGTTGGCTTTGGCATCGCCGCGCTCAGCAATCAGCGCATCGATAGCATCATCACTAAGACCATTCTCTGACTTTTCGCCGATAACGGCTTGCAAAAACTGTTTTGGCGGCTGCTGTAGGATATTTAATGATTTGGCAAGCGCGCGCAGCTGCTGCGCTAACTGCCAAGCCTTGTCCGTATCTTGCGCTTTAGCTGCTTTATTGACTTCACTGGCTAAGCTAAACAACACGCTAATAGCCGCTGAACTATTAAAATCATCATTCATAGCCGCGATAAAGTCTTGACCTGCCGCGCTTTGATACGCTTGGTTGATAAGCTCTTGGTCAGCCTCAAGCGCTTGACTTTGATGTTGTTCAGCGATTTTTAGTGCATTATATAATCTGCTTAGGCTATTATGCGCTTCATCCAAAGCGCTATCTGAGAAGTTGACTTGGCTGCGGTAGTGACTCGACAATAAGAAGAACCGCACGGTCTCAGGATGATATTTGTTCGTGACTTCGCGTATAGTAAAAAAGTTGCCCAAAGACTTAGACATCTTTTCACCATCGACATTAATAAAGCCAACGTGCATCCAGTTATTAGCGTACTCGCAGCCCGTTGCCGCCTCAGATTGGGCAATCTCATTTTCATGATGCGGAAACTGCAGGTCATGACCACCGCCATGGATATCAAAGGTATTACCCAAGCATTTCGTCGACATCGCAGAGCACTCAATATGCCAGCCCGGACGCCCTTGCCCCCAAGGAGAAGTCCACTGCGGCTCGCCCGCTTTTGCCGCTTTCCATAAGACAAAATCAAAAGGATTACGCTTGATATTTTCAACCTCAACGCGAGAGCCTGCTTGCATCTCATTCAGCTTGCGCTTAGAGAGTTTGCCATAGTCGGCGAAGCTATCGACAGCGTAATAGACATCGCCATTATCAGCAGCATAAGCATAATCACCTTCGATTAACGTGGTGATCATTTGCTGCATCTCATCGATGTGATCGGTAGCTCTCGGCTCTGCATCCGGACTCAAGCAGCCAAGCGTGGCAGCATCGTCATGCATCGCTTTTGTGAAGCGCTGTGTCAAAGTGCCGATATCTTCATTATTTTCGATAGCGCGCGCGATAATTTTGTCATCGATATCCGTTATGTTGCGTACATAGTTGACCTCATATCCTAACTGACTAAGCCAGCGCACTACCATATCAAAAGCCACCATCACTCGCGCGTGACCGATATGACAGTAATCATAAACCGTCATGCCGCAGACATACATGCCTAACTTGCCAGCAACTAAGGGCTGCAAGGGCTGTTTGCGAGCTGTCAATGAGTCGTATACAACCAGCCGGGACTGCGCATCGGTAACTGAGGTAGTCATAACAAATTAGCCTTTTGATAAAATGAAGTGATATAAATTTTAACGCATTATCTTAGCGAAAATGGACATAAAATACTACAATGAGCGTAGGACGTTATTAAATAAAACCGTTAATTAACCGCCCTCGCAGCGCGTTATGCAGCTAAAATACAATAAACTGAAATACAATAAACTGAAATACAAAAATCTAGATACAAAAGCTAAGGAGCTCTAAATGGGCAATCGTTTAAGTAAGATATACACCCGCACTGGTGATGATGGTAGCACAGGTATGGCAGATGGTAGCCGCGTCAGCAAAGCCGATATACTCTTTACAGTGATGGGTGATATCGACGAGCTCAACTCGCATGTTGGCTTAGTACGTGCCCAATTAACGCAAATGAACACGGCGGCTACTCAAGAGACAGCTCAGCATTTATCCCTTATCAAAGAGTCAGATTTTGCGCACGCTTTAGTAATTATTCAGCATTTACTATTTAACATTGGCGGTGAGCTGGCGATGCCAGAGTATGAAGGCGTAAACGAGACTCATATAGACTGGTTAGAGCAGCAGATAGATACCATGAATACTCGCTTGCCGCCGCTCAAAGACTTTATTTTGCCTACAGGGTCGGTATTGGTTAGTCAATTGCACATAGCGCGCACTGTATGCCGCCGCGCTGAGCGTCAAGCGGTGTTGTTACAGCAGCAGCGCCCGCAAGCTATCCGTAGTACCGCTGTCAGCTTGATTAATCGGCTATCTGATTGGTTATTTGTCGCGGCGCGTTTTTGTACTGATCCTGCTCAAGTCTCGGAAGTCTTATGGGATAGTCAAGTGTTACAAAAGCTTGATAACGATAAATAATGTTCTGTTATCTGTCGTTTATAATTAATGACTCTTTTTATTAAAACTAGTTTATTAAACTAGCCTTAAACGAAATTCTAAAACCCGCTTTGAAAATAACAAACAATCAAAAAGCGTCTATAACTTCAAGCTATAGACGCTTTTTTTAACCACTGATGCTTAAGACATGATTTTTAAGACAATCATAACCTTTAGTAAGTGGCACTATCGTCTTCGATGATGACCATATCGATGCTCTCATCTTCAGGTACGACTTTTGGAAGTGCAGACTCTACTGGGTTATCATCATTTGTGATAGCCGCTGCCGTACTCTCTTCATTCGCACTGCCGCTTTGATTGATTGATGGCGGCGCTGGTGGTGTTGGCGGCTCGGCTCGACGAATAGGCTCAACTGGCGTCACCGTTCTAGGCTGACGGATGGTCTGATTCTCTTGTCTGTCTGACACAGCAGCTCTACGCTCAGCTGCCGCCTCTGCACGTTGATTCGCTGCTTGTTCATCTAGCACGGTTTTGAGTGATGAGCCTGCCATAACATCAGCGACTATGCCGATTAAAGCCGGTTGTCCTGCGATACGCGCTTGCACTAGGCCGTTTTGAGCACCAATGACATAGCTAAAAGCATCGTCTACTAACATGTTATTATTGATACGGATATTTTCTTTAGCCAATCGTGATTGCAAGCTTGGCTTGTTATTAGATGAATCTATTTGGCTGGCTTGGTATAAGTCTTCGCTAGGCAAAGTCATGCTGACGCTCGCCTGACAAGTGGTCATGCCATTGGTATTGGCTTGTTGTAAAACCGCTGCGTTTTGCACATCAATCTTGATATTACCCACTTTAGTATCGAGCATACTATTACTAATAGCCACGTCTGCGTTGTTGGCATAGTTAGTTGCAAGCGTTTGCGCTTGTTGATCTAACGTGTTCTTTAGTGCGGTTCTGAGACGGTCTTGAACCATAGGATCATCACACTTCATTACGGGTGCAACATCAGCATCATCGGCGGCTTGCTGCTCAGCAGTAATATCCGTAGTATCGGCGCTGTCTTCATCGTCTGGGCGACTACAGCCTGCAACGGCTAAACCACATACTAAACCAATACCAGCAACCTGCTGCCATTTCATCCACTTATTTTTGACTACGCTCATACTCATTTAGCTCCTGAGATACTGACCTTTTTATAACTGCCTTTAAGCTCTTTATCGTTACTTACGCTTTATAAATCATCACCCTTTTACAGATAGTCTTTTACCCAATCTAAGGATAAGCTCTATCTGTTATCTACAGTCTTGTACCATAGATAATTTTAAAATGGCAACTTGAAAGAATAGCGACTTTAAAGAATGGCACTTCATTGAAAATGAAATCATTATACGGGGTTTGGCTAAGATGTTCAGCATGACGATTTCCAGATATACAAATAAAAGCCCTTAATCGATATAAAACTAGCGTTAGTTGCAAAAACACAACACAGAACGCTTAAAGGCACTGTGATTATTTATTGACCGTCAAAGCAAGCAGTCTATCATAAAAGGTAGCTCAGATAGGTATAATAACCTGCTTTGATCATGCAAAAGACTCTTACCTTATTATGATAAATTTTAAAAAAACGCAGCTCCTTGGGCATCGCGGTGCCCGCGTGGAAGCCCTAGAGAACACTTTATTCGGTTTTCAACACGCTAAGCGCTTGCAAGCAAGGGGCTTAGCAGGTGTTGAGCTCGATGTGCAGCTCACCGCTGATGGTCATTTAATTGTTTTTCATGATGACACCTTACAGCGTCTATGCGGCCTGCAAGCAAGAATTGACCAATTAAGCCTGCGCGAGATTCAACGTCACACCCAATCGGGCCATCATATCATTACGCTCGATATGCTAGCGCAGTCTCTACCGCTCTCGATGTTTGCCCCTGCATTCAAACCTCAACGTCAAGCGCTCAATAGTCTGTTAGGTGTTAATACCATCAGCAGTGATAAGGCTTATGAGATCACAGAATTAAGCAGTCAGGCTCATACTTTGAGTCAGTTTACTCATATCGAGCTTGAGATTAAGACTCACAATCGCACTGATCATACCAAGCTTGTGCAAGCGTTACTGCGCTACTTAGTCAATAGCCCGTTATCAAGCCTGCCGTTGGTATTAACGAGCTTTGATAAAACCCTACTCGCCCAATTGCAGCAGCATCCGCAGCTCTCATCGATATCTCGCGGCCTATTAGTGCTTGAGCCGAGTCTTATCTCATCAGCGCCCAATACCGCGCTGCGATTAGGCTGTACTCAACTGGGTATTCATTATCCGCTGCTAAACAAGCAAACCATCGCTAATTGTCATCGTTATCAGTTGCCGGTGAGCGCTTGGACGGTCAACGACATCAGTACGATAAAACAGCTGATAGAATGGCAAGTCGATGTCATTATCACCGATATTCCTTCGCAATTATTATGACCCTAGCGTTGAGAGTTCCCGATTGATATTTTGTTATAAGTTATAGCGTTTGCCTAAATAACAGCATGCGATATCTGCTTTCTAAGCGCGATACCTTGTGTAACATATCTCCGCACAGTTTTACACTTTCGCTGAACACCTGATAGCTAACGTGGTTTTCTCTATAGATATACCATAACTCATACAAGTTATTGTTATTTAGCAATATTTTTCTAGTGCATATCTGTTCACTTTACTGTGTTTTTAGGGTAATATGGACGCTGAAATTAATACCGTTAGGGATATTACATGATTGCTAAAAAAGTAATAGGTTTACCACTTAAAGGCTTACGTCTCGCTATGAAGTCTGGTGATACGCTTATACAAAACGCTGGCACTCAAGCGCTACGTGTTAAGACATGGTTTGACAATAACAAGAGCAACACCAATACAGCAGCAGAAACTCAATTTGCGGCTACAAGCGGCTACAAGAATGCAAACTCTGCAGCCAACTATGAAGGTGTTGACCCTCTTGAGCTTGAATTCCAAAAGTCGCCCATTAATTTAGTACCTGCTATCTTTTTGATAGCAACGCCTATTGCAGCGGCAGTTATTACCCCTTGGTATTTATTGACTCATGAAGTCAGTGCGCCAGTCTGGGGTGTGTTTGGCGCCTTTATGGTCTGGACTGGCCTTAGTATTACCGCAGGCTATCACCGTCTGCTGTCGCACCGTGCGTATAAAGCCCATCCTATTGTCAAAAACTTTTTATTGCTTGGCTCAACCCTAGCGGTACAAGGTTCAGCCTTTGATTGGGTGTCAGGTCACCGCACCCATCATCGTCACGTCGATGATCGTATGGAAGACCCGTATTCAGCGCAGCGTGGGTTTTTCTTTAGTCACATTGGTTGGATGCTACGTAACTACCCTAGCGGCCGTTTTGATTACAAAAACATCCCTGATTTGACTAAAGATAAAGTGCTACAAATTCAGCATAAATACTATGGTCTTTGGGTGCTCGCGACTAACGTAGCTATGGTCGCAGCCGTAGGTTGGTTGATCGGTGACGTTTGGGGTACGCTGGTGTTAGCAGGCCTGCTACGTCTAGTGCTGACACATCATTTTACTTTCTTTATCAACTCTTTATGTCATATGTTTGGGACGCGTCCTTATACCGATACCAACAGTGCCCGTGACAACTTCTTTTTGGCGATATTTACATGGGGTGAAGGCTATCATAACTACCACCACTTCTTCCAATACGATTATCGTAATGGCGTTAAATGGTGGCAGTACGATCCAACGAAGTGGCTGATTGCCGGTTTATCTAAGCTTGGTTTAACCTCAGATCTGCGCACCGTTGATGATACGACGATTAAGCATGCTGAAGTACAAATGCAGTTTAAGCGTGCGCAGCAACAAATCGACAAAGCAACTTCTGAAGGTCTTGATATTCCGCAAGCAATGCAAAATTTCCAAGACCGTATTAAGCTTGAATACGATGCGTTTAAGCAAACCGTTGAAGAGTGGAAAGCGCTAAAAGCCAAAGCGGTTGAGATGAAAAAGACAGACTTTGCCGATCGCTTACACGAAGTGGATGATAAGCTTAAGCACGAATATATTAAAGTTGAGCAAAAAATCTTTGAGCATAATAATAATCTCAAAACCGCATTTCGCTCCATTGGCTTTAACAATAAAGCCGCTTAGTTTGTACTAAGTTAGTGTTAAAGCTAATATTTAAAAATTACTACTTTTCTCCTACCCTCTAACTGTTATAGTTAGGGGGATTTTTTTGCTCAATTTATCGATAAAAAATAGGAAGCCGTTATGCGCTACCAAAATAGCTATGCCCAATTAGATCCGCGTCTATATCATAAGCAGCCACCAAGCGCTCTTAACAACCCGCGCGGCGGCCACTTCAACTCACAAGTCGCTGAGCAATTAGGCTGGTCAACTGATCAAGAGTTAATGGAGCGCTGGGTCGAAATCGTCGGCGGAGAGTATGTGCCTGAGGGTTTTGAGCCGCTGGCGATGGCTTACGCCGGTCATCAGTTTGGGCAATGGGCGGGACAACTGGGCGATGGGCGCGGGTTGCTTATGGCACAGGTGCTAGATAATAATGACACCCTCCAAGACTTGCACCTCAAAGGAATCGGTCTCACGCCTTATTCACGAATGGGAGATGGCCGGGCGGTGCTGCGTAGTACTATCCGTGAGTACTTATGTGGTCATGCTTTTGCGCAATTGGGTATCCCTGCCTCCAATGCGTTAGGGTTTGTGGTCTCAGATACGCCTGTACGCCGCGAAACCATGGAAGCCGGCGCCGCTTTAATGCGAGTAGCAGATAGTCATGTACGCCTTGGTCATGTCGAATGGATAGCGAGCTTTGCACCGGACTTACTCGGTGAGTTTACTGATTATATGATCGATACTTACTATCCGGAGTGCCGCGATGCTGAGCAGCCGGTACTGGCATTTTTAAGTACTGTTGTCGAGCGTACCGCGCGTATGATTGCCGATTGGCAGCTGATTGGCTTTGCCCATGGGGTAATGAATACCGACAATCTATCAATTACTGGCAGTACCTTAGACTTTGGGCCTTTTGGCTTTATGGAGCGCTTTAATCCGGCTTGGATTAATAACCACTCCGATCACACAGGGCGTTACGCTTATCAGAACCAGCCCGCTATTGGATATTGGAACCTAAACGTTTGGCTAACGCATTTTATGCGTCTTGAGGGCGTGACTCGTGAGACTCTAGCAGACTGCTTAGCACCTTATGAGACAACCTTTATGCAGCATTACCAACAAGGTCTGTGCCGCAAGCTCGGACTGCCGCACGAGCAAGACAGTTTAGTGCTAGCGTTTGAGTGGTTAAGCTTATTAGAGGATAACCTGCTCGATTATACCAATAGCTTTCGCGCTTTATTAGGCTTGGTTGCTCCTGATACACACCCTCATGAAAAGCAACTATTAGCGACTATAAGCCATGAACTACCGCCAGAGGCGCTAGCAGTTTGGCAAGACTGGCGGCAGCGCTATCTAAACCGACTTGCTACCTTAGCGACCGATGAGGTAATCGAGAGTTTGAAAAACAACAATCCAGTCTACGTGCTGCGTAACGAGATGGCACAGCGCGCTATTACGGCTGGCCAGCAAGGTCAATTCGATGAAGTGGCTAGAGTTTATGACTTGTTAAGCCGGCCTTATGAAGTACAAGATATCGCCACTGATCTTGATACGACTCCTCCTGCACCTGACGCGCCGCAATTGCCGATTAGCTGCTCTTCATAGATGACTTGTCATGTTATTTTAATTTGTACATTTAGCGCCGGTTGACTAGGCAGTGAATTGACA
The DNA here is from genome assembly GCF_000511655.1 of Psychrobacter sp. TB15. Classification (NCBI taxonomy): domain Bacteria; kingdom Pseudomonadati; phylum Pseudomonadota; class Gammaproteobacteria; order Moraxellales; family Moraxellaceae; genus Psychrobacter; species Psychrobacter sp. TB15. The sequence continues at coordinate 14,675 of NZ_AYXN01000026.1, read as the reverse complement.
TTGATGCTAGAATAGTTATTTTTTTAGCGCAAGGTGTTTATCTGCCTAGCTAACCCCTGTGTGCTTTTAAAAATTTGGCTTTATCCTAGTCATTATTTTATGGATAACAGCCTGTCACAGTCTTAAGGCGCTGATATTAGCCTTTTTTATGAGTCAGCTCGAAGTACCCTTTTTTATGACCCCTCTGGATCTCCTATAACCATTTTATCCTAACTATGGCCATTATTATGAATGACGATACCTCCTTGAATACGGACAGCCCAGCTTCAGAAATCGAACAGTTTGAACAAGCGGCTCTTCATTACCACTCGCATCCTCGTCCAGGTAAAATCTCAGTCACTCCTATCAAGCAGCTCGCCAACCAACGCGACTTAGCGCTTGCTTATTCACCAGGGGTTGCCGTACCTTGTCTTGAGATCGAAAAAGATCCAAAACTGGCGGCTAAATATACGGCTCGTAACAATCTAGTGGGTGTCATCACTAACGGTACCGCAGTACTTGGCCTAGGCGATATCGGCCCTCTAGCTTCAAAGCCTGTGATGGAAGGTAAAGGCGTCCTATTCAAAAAATTTGCCGGTATCGATGTTTTTGATATCGAAATCGCGCAAAACGATCCTGACAAGTTCATCGAAGCAGTAGCATCTCTTGAGCCGACTTTCGGTGGTATCAATCTTGAAGATATCAAAGCACCAGAGTGCTTCAAAATCGAGCGTGAACTGCGCGAGCGTATGAACATTCCCGTCTTTCATGATGATCAGCATGGTACTTCTATTATCGTGGCCGCCGCTTTACTCAACGCTCTAATATTGATCGATAAAAAAATCGAAGAGATTAAGATTGTTTGTTCAGGAGCGGGTGCTGCCGCTATCTCTTGCCTAGATATTATCTGTGCCCTAGGCGTTAACAAAGACAATATTTTTGTCTCTGATTCACGCGGTATTATATCTACTAGCCGTGATAATCTTGATGAGTCCAAGCAGCGCTATGCCCGCGATACAGATGCGACGACTATCGAAGAGGTTATGGATGATGCCGATATGTTCTTAGGCTTATCGATGCCTGGCATTTTGACTCCTGATATGGTCAAACGTATGGCAAAAGACCCTATCGTCTTTGCACTTGCTAACCCAACGCCTGAGATTATGCCAGAGCTTGCGCACTCCGTACGTCCAGACGTTATTATGGCGACCGGTCGTTCAGACTACCCTAACCAAGTCAATAATGCCCTGTGCTTCCCTTATATCTTCCGCGGCGCCTTAGATGTTGGCGCGACCGCCGTTAACGAAGAGATGAAGATCGCTTGTGTTCGGGCTATTGCAGCTATGGCTCACGTTGAGGCTACCCCTGTCGGTAATGTCAAAAATACGGATAAGATGCGCCGTTTTGGCCGCGATTACTTGATCCCAGGACCACTCGAGCCAAACTTAATCATTGAGATTGCTTCTGCTGTGGCGCAAGCGGCAATGGACTCAGGCGTCGCTAGCCTGCCTATTTTAGATATGAAAGCCTATCGCCAACAGTTGTCTGAGTTTGTCTATAACTCAGCGTTTGTGATGAAGCCTATCTTTGCGCGCGCCAAATCTGATCCTAAGCGTATCGTTTACTGTGAAGGCGAAGATAATAACGTGTTATTAGCTGTACAAGTTGTGGTCGATGAGCAATTGGCTCAGCCTATTCTTGTTGGTCGTCCAGCTGTGATCGAAGCCAATATTGAAAAGCTTGGCCTGCGTCTACAAGACGGCGTCAACATAACTATCGTCAATCAAGATGATGATCCACGCTATAAAGACTACTGGCAAGGCTACTATGAGAAGAACAAACGTAAAGGTGTCAGTATAGAGCTGGCTCGCCGTGATGTTCGCCGTAAGACCTCGCTTATCGGCTCTTTATTGGTCGAAAATGGCGATGCCGAAGGCATGATCTGCGGTACGTTTAGCTATTATCAGCTGCATTTAGAATATGTACAAAACGTCATCGGTAAAAAACAAGGCGTTAGTGATTTTTATGCGATGAACGCGGTACTTATGCAAGATCGTAATATTTTTATTGCCGATACTTATATCCATGAAGACCCGACTGCTGAACAATTGGCCGAGATGACGGTACTGGCCGCAGAACAGCTTGAGCGCTTCGGTATCACCCCAAGAGTCGCTTTGGTATCGCACTCAAACTTTGGCACCTCAAACCGCGAAAGCGCGGTAAAAATGCGCAAAGTCTATCAGTTATTGACCGAAATGAATGTCAGCTTTGACTTCGATGGTGAGATGCAAGGGGATGCTGCGCTTGATGAGCATATCCGTATAGAAGACTTCCCTTCTACCGAATTTAGAGGCGCGGCTAATCTGCTCATCCTACCAACGCTTGATGCAGCAAATATCGCCTTTAACTTGCTAAAGACAGCAACCAATAGCGCTTCCATCGGTCCTATCTTATTGGGTGCTAGTAAGCCTGTGCATATCCTAACGCCATCAGCGACCGCTCGCCGTATTGTCAACATGACTGCGCTTGCCGTCACCGAAGCGCTGGACTTAGAAGAAGAGCAGAAGTAATCTAGCGGTTTTGATAACTGGCCGTTTTGATAACTGGCCGTTTTGATAACTAGCCGTTTTGATAACTAGGAGCACTTACCATTTAGTAATAAGTGCTATGCTATAATAAAACCAGCTAACGTCGCGCGTTGGCTGGTTTTTTTTGGTTAAAATTTAGGTTTTAGAGGTGAGCATGCAAGTGTACTTGGTAGGCGGTGCGGTTCGCGATGGGCTGCTTGGTCGCCCTGTGACTGACAAAGACTTTGTAGTGGTAGGCAGTAGCGTCGAGCAGATGCTAGCTGCAGGGTTTCAGCAAGTAGGCGCAGACTTCCCAGTATTTTTGCACCCAACCTCGCACGAAGAGTATGCGCTTGCCCGCACTGAGCGCAAACAAGGACACGGCTATCAAGGATTTAGTGTTCATGCCAGCCCTGACGTGACGCTACAACAAGACTTGCAGCGCCGCGATTTGACCATCAATGCGATGGCAATCGAGGTGACCAGCTTAACCGATGACACCCCTATCACAGGCGAAGTTATCGATTATTATGGCGGCCTATATGACATTGAACAAAAAACCTTGCGCCATGTCTCAGACGCTTTTGGTGAAGACCCGCTACGAGTGCTGCGAGTGGCGCGTTTTTATGGTCGTTATCATGCCTTAGGGTTTAGTATCAGTAGTGACACTTTGCAATTGATGCGCAAGTTGGCTACTTCTGGTGAGCTTGCGCATTTGAGTTGTGAGCGCGTTTGGCAAGAATCTAGCCGCGCTACTATGCAGGTCTCTCCTCATATTTACTGGCAGACGCTATTTGACATTGGTGCGCTTGATGACTATTTTGCACCGCTGGGCCAAGCATGGCAAAACACCACTGTTAAAGAAACCGTACAAACCGCTTTGTATTTCGCCGGTCAAATGCAGTTGAACCTCTCACAGCGTTGGGCCTTGCTTATGGCGAGTCTCGATGACGCTTTGTTTCATTTAAAAAACGATGCAACCACAGCTTCTAAGAGCATCTCTAGCCTAGGTCAAAGCGCCAAAGTACCCAAAGCGCATACTCAGTTTGCTAGTCTTTTTGTCGAGCAGGCGCAGCAGCTAAATAACATAGATGAGCTGAACGCCGCACAAAAGATTGATCTTATTCAAGCTTGTAGCGCGCACAAAGCCCCTGAGAAGATCTCGCAATTATTAGTCACTAGTCAAGTGCTACAGTTGGCCATTCATCACCGGCAAATGATGCTAGCGCTGAGTAGTTATCATGCTATTGGTATGCCTGATATTGCAGGCGACCTAAAAGGCCCAGCTATTGGGGCGGCTCTGCGCGGCGCCCGTATCCAGCACCTGCAAGCTCAAGATGAGCAAACCTAGCTTATGACAGATCTTGACACTGCCCCCGTTATACTCGTCACTGGCAGCGCTAAGCGTATTGGTGCAGCTATTGTTAAAGCTGCCCATCGTCAGAACTACCGTGTTATTATCCATTGCCATAATAGCCAGTCTGAGGCACAACAACTCAGCGACGAGCTCAATCAGATACGTCCGCATAGCGCCAAAGTATTAATCGCAGACTTATCCGTGATTAATGCTAAAGACCGCTTAGACGCTTTTGTCAAAGCTAGCATCGGTGCGTTTGGTCAGCTTGATGTACTCGTGCACAACGCCTCTCGCTTTTACCCAACTCCTATAACCTCTATAACTAGTATCGATAATGAGCAATGGGATGAGCTGTTTTTAACTAATGCTAAAGCGCCTTTGATACTCAGCCAAGCGCTACTACCCTACTTGCAGGCTCAGCAAGGCTGTATCATTAGCCTGCTCGATATTCATGCGCACAACAAGCCCTTTAAAGATTACACTGTTTATAATATGGCAAAGGCGGCCCAGCGGATGATGGTACAGTCGCTAGCGCTTGATCTAGCACCAAGCGTACGTGTCAACGGTGTAGCACCTGGGGTTAATGTCTTACCTGAGACTGATAGCGATCAAGCGCTTGAGCCTACGCTGCAGCATAGTATCGTTGACTCCATACCTCTACAGCGAATCGGTAAACCTGAAGACATTGCTCACAGCGTACTATATTTAATACAAGCCAGCTATGTCACCGGACAGATTATCGATGTTGATGGTGGACGTGGTCTGACCCTAGCAGGTGGTAAGTATTAAAATTTAGTAAATAGTTATAATTGTGCTTATCTTTTACTTGAAAAATTAGAGAAATCAGGTATCATTGTGCGTCTAACGTTAGGGCCCATAGCTCAGTTGGTTAGAGCAGAGGACTCATAATCCTTTGGTCGTAGGTTCAAGTCCTACTGGGCCCACCACATTCAAACCCTTACAAGCATTGGCTTGCAAGGGTTTTTTATTGTCTAAAATTTATGTAAAAGCATTGATGTAATTGTTTTTTTGATACTATCTTGATACTTTGATCCTTATAGTAATTGAAGTATGATAATTACTGACACTATGGTTATTTGCTGCTGCATAGGTGATATATGAAGGTTAAACTTACCAAAAAATTTATTGATTCAATAGACTATACCGCTAAAGGTACCGATATCTATATGGATGATGTATTGACTGGATTTGCACTACGTGTAGGTAAGCAGTCTAAACGCTATACATTACATAAGCGTATAAATGGAAAGCTATATCGAGATGAAGTAGAAGAAACGCACTTAATCACGCTAACCGAAGCACGTGAAAAAGCCAGTATAATGATGGCAAATATAAAAAAAGGTATGCATGTTTATGACGGGCTTCATGAGATCTTTGAAGACACTAAAGATAAGACTGATAATGTACCAACATTGAGAGATGCATATACCTACTTTAAATCAGCAAAGACTAACTTGGCTAAAAATACTATTACTGATTATGACCGTCAAATACTACAGAATCTGAAAGACTGGCTAGATACATCTTTAAACGATATATCTAAGTCAATGATAAGTGATAAGCATAAAGAGCTCAGCAAGCATAGTAAATCTCAGGCTAACGCAACTATGAGAGCTCTAAGGTCAGTTTGGAATTATTGCCGTGATAGCTTTTTAGATGATAACGAAGACTTTTTAATTAAAGAACAACCAGTACGCATACTTAACGCCAAGAAAGATTGGAATATAGTTAAGCCGCGTACCAAACATGTTGAAGAAGAATATTTAGGTATGTACCTCAAAACACTTTTGAATTATGTTGATAGAAGCTCACACATGCAAGCGCCCCATAGCAATAATGCACGAGATATTATGCTACTTTTTATGTTCACTGGTGTGCGTTTAAATGAAGCGCAGCCCTTAAAGTGGTCTGACGTCGACCTTAAAGCCGGCAGGATAGTATTCAAAGCTACAAAAAATGGCTCTAACTATCATATGCCTACTAGTGATATTCTACAGGCTATACTTAAGGAAAGGTGGAGGTTGAGTTCAGGCAAGCAATGGGTATTTCCAAGTCACTTGAAAGACAGCAATGATCATATAAAAGATTTAAGCCGTAGTTATAAGGCCATAAGCAATCAAACAAACTTATATATTACGCCACATGATTTGCGCCGCACTTTTGGAACGGTAGCTAATAACTCAAGCATCAGCTATCCAGTCCTTAAACGCTTGCTAAATCATCGTGAAGCTAAATCGAGCGATGATGTCACTCTACAGTATATTCAAGTATCACAGCGCCAATTAAGAGACGCTTTAAACTCAATAGAAGCTTTTTATTGTAAGCATGCTGGCATGACGCAAGATGAAATCATCATTAAGTATTACTAATTTAATAAGGTCTTAAGAAGATCACTATAAAAATATCATCAGCTGATTTAGTAAAAACAAGCCGTGATGGCGACCAGTCCCATTACCTGTACTCATTTATAATAGCTCTATTACTGTCGTTTGCAAGAGTTTAATCAACGCAATTAGCGCTTCTCTGTGATGGGTTTTACTACTACTCTATTTTATAAGCAGTATACTTCTTAGTATGATAAATTGGACTTTCATAGCAGTGAGAGCAGTCATTGTTTGATCGTGCTTTACGTTCAGTTTCGGGTACGCTGTGTTTGACTAAATATAATGATAAATATTTAACTATTTACGAGTAGCCATTATGAGTATTAAAAGCTTACCCGACTATCCATTACTAAAAAAGCTCGCCGAAGCTCTTTGGCGAAATGAAACGTCATATCAAGGCGCTGCTATTATGGTGGGCTCTGGTTTTAGTAGAAGCGCTGCTAGTAGTGGTGATATAAATAGTAAGTTACCTTTGTGGAATGACCTTCTAAAGGTACTATCAAAAGATTTAGGATCCGATCCATGGGGCGATCCTCTACGAATCGCTGAGGAATATAGTTCTTACTTCGGCGAACAAGCATTGAAGGATGTAATAGAGCAAACTGTTAATGACCCTGCATGGATACCAGGCGATTTATACGGCTCATTGTTAAAGCTGCCTTGGACAGAAGTGCTTACAACTAATTGGGATACGCTGTTAGAGCGGGCAGCATCTGATATTTATAAACCCATCTACAGTATTGTCAATAAACCTGAAGATCTATCCTCTTCTCGCTCTCCTAGAATCGTAAAATTACATGGCACAGTACAAATTTCTCATAATCTGATATTTACTCAAGAAGACTATCGACAATACCCAAAGACTCATGCAGCATTTGTAAACCTAGCTCGTCAAGTATTTATCGAAAATGAGTTTTGCTTACTAGGATTTTCAGGTGATGATCCTAATTTTTTACAATGGGTTGGTTGGGTCAGAGATCATCTAGCTAGTCATGCTCGTCGAATTTACTTAGTGGGCGCCTTAGATCTGAGTCCAGCTAAGCGCAAATACTTAGAGTCAATCAATGTGGCACCTATTGATTTATCAACTCTAGTTAGACACTTGGACAACCATGATGAAAAACATCGTAAAGCAACCAAGATGTTTCTCGACACTCTTCAGATACTCAAGCCTAAAGATAGCTGGGATTGGCGACCAACTTCGATTACTCGTAAAACTATTCCAGAAAACGAAATAAGTAGAGTCCATAAGGATCATAGCTATGCAGCAACGTTACTAGAGAATCAGCTAGATCAACTTACTAAAGATAGAGAGTCTTATCCAGCATGGTTGGTATGCCCTTCTAGTATAAGGTCGAGCTTACAGAATCAGATTAATGATCCTTTTCCAAACTCTAAAAACTTGTCTGAAATGGAACCTGATTTGCGTTCAAAGATGCTTTACGAAATCGTATGGCGTAACATCATTACCTTCAGTGTGGATGCCATACATCTAGCTGAAGAGCTTCTAGAAATTTGTGATCCTTCTCAACCTAGTGGACTAACCAGCAAACAACAGATTGAAATAGCATTATGGCTTTTTAGGAGTACACGCTGGTTTGATGATAACGATTATAAAAAGATTAACTCAAGAGTAGCTCAGATTTTAAACACAGTTAAACTAAACTCTTTAGAAGTGAAAAATGAAATACACTATCATAAAGCTATCTTAGCTAGAGAAAGCTTTGATTACTCTGATTTAGAAAAATTAGTTGAAGAGATTGAAGTCATAGACCCATCATGGGGTATGAAAAAAGCATCGCTTCTAGCCGAGTTAGGTAAATTTGACGAAGGTGAAAAACTTTTAAAAAATGCATACAAAGAACTCAAATTACAATCTCGAAATGATCCAACGTCAGTTTATGTCTTATCACGTTTAGCTTGGGTTAGTTTTCTTCTTCAAGGAGCTAGTTTCTTTAACCGTAATGATTTAGAAGTAAAGCCTAATGATTTTGATTTTATGAAATCAAACCCTTGGAGCTATCTTGAAAATATTAGAAAAGAGTTATCAAAAGACTTGGGCGAACAAATAAAAAACAATAGTGTAGAGCCTGCTTTTCAACCTGGAGTATATACAGATCATACTAAGTCAATAGTATTTAATAACGGATTGCCTTCTATTCTACTCGTTGAAGGACTAACAAATACTGTTGGAATCCCTATCAAATGGAGAAACGTCAATATCATTGGTGATATGATAGCGAATTTAGCTAAGCTAGACAGTTTGGAAGATAAAAACCGTTTTTTGTATGCTATACGAGCATCAAGCTCAGACTCCACAGACATACTCAAAACAACCTTATCACGAATTAATATTGCAAAGCTAACAGGAGAGGATTCAAGATATTTATTAGATCAGACGTTTAAAGGTTGTATTTATTGGCTAGAAAAAATCATTCAAACTAATAATGAGTCTGCATACTATTATTTTAGTAGATTACAAGTTTTTATGGAGGCTTTAGCTAGGTTCGTTATACGGGCGGAGCCGGATATGGCTATAGAAGTATTTAAGTGGAGTTGTAGTATTGCAATCATAGATAAAATTAAAAACTTTTGGTTGTCTAAACCTTATAGCCATCTCATAGAATACAGTTTACTAGCTATACCAGATAATCGAAAGTTGGAGATATTTGAAGATGCTCTCTTATTTCCTGTAGCTACCGAAGTGAGTATTGATAATGATTTTGGTCAGAGATGGCCAAACCCTGTTGTAAAATCACCTCCCGTAAGAAATGATAGTCTTAAAATCAGTTCACGTTTAGATGAAATCATAAACCATATTTCTCCGAATAATGAGGACAGCGTTCATGCTTTAATAAAGCTATTTCCTTTAATTGAAAACAACTATTTGAATGCTAACGAGTTAGAATCTATAAAATGGAAAATATGGGGAAATCCAGCCAACTACAATTTCATTCCTAAACTAGGTATTTTAGACCATGCTTTGTTAGGACTATCTGGCAATGATAGTAAAGCGTTGGCTTTAGTTGTCAGAAAACATCTTTTTAAAAGTAATGATCTAATTAATATCCATACGCTTATAGCGATTAAAAATCTTGTTTTGAATGAAAAATATAGAGAACTGCCTACGAAGAAACAGTCTAACAAGATATTCAATACTTTAATTGCATGGCGGCCCACTGCAAAAGACACTGATATTCCTGAATTTTTTATAGATAATACGGAAGAACGTTTGGCCAAGGAAATTGCATATACTTTGAACCATGCTATAACACCTTATTTAAGCAAATCGAAATTAAATGAAAATAATTTGAATAAATTGATTAGTTTTTATAAAGAAACAGAAGGTTTTGAGGTGCTATCATCGTTTATCTATTTTACTAAGAGTTGTGATGTAGCTATTGATATTCTTACAAAAGATATTCGTGAAGGTTTCTATAAAGAAGATACAAGAAGAGTTGTATCATCAGCAACTGCTTTATTGAACTGGTGTAAATTAGACTTTAACGATGCATTGAAGCCATTAATTTCAAAGTTAATTTATTCAATAAATTTGAATCGCACTAGTGGACTTACCTCATTGATATATATAGCTAATGAGCTCTACTCTCTGGCATATTTAAGTAATGAAAATATTTCAACACTAATTGAAGTCATTCCAATAATTTTTGATGGTAGTGCCTACGAAAATGTAAATCCAGCCAGCCATTTAGCGATTAACATTACTTCAGTTAGAACTGAAAGTATTAAACTTGCTCGAAATCTACTAAAAAACTATCCAGATAGTGAATTAAAAAGGATCATCGATGAAGCCAAAACAGACCCTCTACCAGAAGTAAGATTTGCATAAATGGAAAATAAAAATACTTCACAGTCTCCAGAGCTTGCCGGTGGTGATGGCTTTATCTATGAAGGTCATGTCATGGCCTTTTATTTAACTGCATTGTTAGCTGAAGCGAGTGCACCTGGCTGTAATGGTACGGTAGTAAATGTAGCTAGCCAGCAAAGAGACTTCGGCTATCCTTTAGATGACGTCATAATAAAGTGGATAGACGCATCAGATCGAATTGGAACAACTAGCTTGCAGGTCAAACGCGACCTGACGATTAGCTCTGCTGACACTAATAAGAATTTTAGAGATGTAATACGTGATAGTTTAACTAGTTATCAAGATGCTAGTTTTAATAATGGTGTAGATAAGTACGGAGTGGCAGTTAGTGAAATATCCTCTGCTAAATTTCGTGATCTAGGGTTTCTCTGCCAAATAGCTGTTGAAAGTGGTGATATTGAACACTTTGAGCAACGGTTTAGTCCTAATGGGAACGCTAGTGCGGATATTAAAGTTGTTAGAGAAGCCATATACCAGCTATTGGATGAGTTATCTGCTACTCCGTTGATACCTGCTGAAAAACATGATTTTCTAAAACACTTTATTATTGTGAGGTTTGACTTTCTACATGACGGTGAAGTTGACGCTCATGTAGGAACACGATACCTTCAATCGCAATTACCGAATAATAGTAATATATCACCTGTATTGGTCTGGTCCCATATTTACGAGTTAGGAAGAGAGTCTGCAGGAAAGGCAGGTCAGTTTGATAGGGTTCGTTTAGTCCATGAGTTATGTAAGGTTGTTAAACTCAAAGAAGGTAGAACTTTTGAGGAGCAGATTTCAAAAATAAAAGAGCTTACGAATACTTACTTACATCAAATTCAAAGCGATATTGATGGATATAGTTTAGATAGAAGTGGATTAAAATTAAAATTTTCTGAAGTGCTTAAAACGTCCCGTTTTATTCAGATAACAGGTATGCCAGGTACTGGTAAGTCTGCTCTGCTACGTAAAGAAATTGAGAGCTATTTAGAGAGCTCGTTTGTGTTGTTTTTAAAATCCGATCAATTGGTCGGTAAAAACTGGGCTCAATACGCTCAAAGCTCTGGGATACCTTCAACTCATAATCTAAAAGATCTATTAGTTGAAATTAAATCAGCAGGCACACCCATCTTGTTTATTGATGGTATTGACCGTGTTGACAGTCAGAATAGACCAATTATCGATGAGTTAATAAGTTTGATTTTAAATGACTCACTATTAATAGAGTGGAAAATAGTCGTTACCTTACGTGAGACAGGGCTAGAGCCGCTAAGAACATGGCTTGGGTCTGTTCTTAAGCAGGCTTCAATTGGCAACGTCACTGTCAATAAATTAGATGATAATGAAGCAAATATTCTCTCAAAACAGTTTCCGAATTTAAGAGGCTTACTTTTTAGTTCTTCTGAAAATGTAAAGCATGTCACTAGAACCCCATTTTTTGCAAAAATTCTATCTACGCTAAGTCTATCAGATGATACATCCCCAGATTCTGAACTAGATTTGATACATGAATGGTGGAAACGTGGCGGATATAGTGCGACGAGTCAAAAAGTCATAGATAGACAGAACGCTTTACTAGAATTAGCTGAGCATAAGGTTAAAAATCTTAGTAAATCCGTAAAAAGAAGATCGCTTAATAGTAACTCGGAATTAGATGAGTTAAACAGCGACGGTGTGATTAGAGTCGATAGTAAAAAAACTACAGTAGATTTCGCTCATGACATCTTTTTTGAATGGTCATTGTTGTACAATTTACTTGAAGCTGATAATGAATGGCTCAATAAAATTGAAGAGTTCGGTCAACCTCCAGCTATTGCTAGAGTCGTTGAGTTATTGTCTCAGCAGAAACTTGAAGGCGATGAATGGTCTAATGATATAAACAACCCTAAATTTAATGAGCTTCGCTCTCAATGGATGCGTGCGTGGTTGTTGGGAGCCGTCAGCCATCCAAATATAGCACAATACAGTGATCAATTTAGAAGCAAACTGGCTGAAAACGACTATGATCTCTATGAGAAGTTATTGGTTTGGTTTCAAGCAGAAAAGACACAGCCAAACCCGCTGATACTTGCTACTTCCAAAGATATAAAAGTTGCTACCTCTCTTGCGTGGCCGACTGACTTAACCCTATGGTTTCAAGTTATTATTTTTATATTAGAAGATACTCCTTCATTGCCAGAAAACATATATCCAAGAGTTGTCGATGTCTTTAAAGTTTTTCAAAACCTGGCAATAAATTTTGAAAACGCTACACAGCCTTCACAGGTTGTTATTGAGTTTTCATCCAAAATATTACAAATAGCTTTAGATTGGCTATCTGAAATCGAAGGGATAAAAGATCATCCTAGTACTCATAACTGGCAATTAGTTAATGACATAACAGGATTTAAAGATGCGCTACGTAATTTGATTATAGTGTCAGCAAATTCTAATCCAACTTTCATTCAAACCTATTTGAATAGGCTACTCGATCTAGATGAAATACCTAATGAGATTTTTAAATACATAATACATCTTTCTGGGTTTATCGCGCAGAAGCATCCCGAATTACTAGTAGAGCTATGTTTGAAAAAATTGTTATGTGAGCTACCGCTCGACAGGTATACGAGAAAGTGTGAAGAGAAAAATCGATCTCAAGAATACTGGGCACATTTAAATAGTATTCCAGTAGAAGACAGAACTGCTAAACAAAATAAGTCTCTTCAACTTAGATCATTATCTTTAAGTTCGTTTTCAACTGAGAGAATTAGTGATAGTGATTGGAATGACCTTTCTATTAATACTGACTTTCTTGATTTCTATCCTTCCTCTTCAACTAAAGAACCATTCCACTCGTTATTAAAACATGCTCCCGACTCTGGATTAAGACTAATTACAGAGCTATCAAACCATGCTAACACGGCTTGGCGACAGCTTCATGAGCTATCTGATGAAAAGCTCACACCAATTCCTATCACATTAGACTTTCCTTGGGGATCTCAAACTTTCTGGGGCAATGAGCAAGAATATATTTGGTCACGCCCATACTGGGTAAATGATACATTGTCATCAGCATTTATGACCCTAGAAAAATGGTGTTTTGAGCAGTTAGAAGCGCATGCGAATCTAGACGAGTTAATTCAAAAAATAACCAAAGATCATGAATCATTAGCCATCCTAAGTGTTGTGTCTGTACTCGCTCTTGAACAACAGTGCATTAGCGAAAGCATACTTCCTTTGGTGACAAATCAAAAAGTGCTTGATTTAGATTACTATCGATATACTCAAGACATACGTGGTTCATCATCAGACAGGAAAAGCTATAAATTTTGCTTGTCGAATTTACTAAGTGCATTCGTTTTTTCTAAATTTAGTGAGGAGATCAAAAAAAGATTAATTGGACTTGAAAACTTCCTACCATACAATTTTGAAGAACAGATGGATAATGCAGTAGTTACTGAAAGATTAATAGAACGAGCTAAATTTTACGCCGAATATGCAGATGAAGCTACTTATATAGTCCAACCTACTGAAAATGAAAATATAGTCGCTATTTCGCATCATAGCCCTTCTTTAAATAGTAGCAAAAACTTAGAAGAACATATAGTTAAGTCTTTATAAAATCGATACAGCCCATATCATAAAACAGTTTAGGGAGATTATTCTCCATCCACCCTTGGCGCAGAAACTTAGCCTGTGCCCATTTTTTCTCAATAGGGTTCAGATCAGGGCTGTACGGCGGCAGCCAAAGAATACGATGGCCATGTCTGTTTAATAGTTTTTGAATGCGTTTGCTTTTATGAAACCGAGCGTTATCCATGACAATCACGCATTTAGTCTTGAGACTTGGAATTAAAGTGTGTTTGCACCAGTCGTAGAATATGGTGCCATTGATGTTCTGCTCAAAGTAATCAAGCGCAAAAAGCATTTTTTCATAGAGAGCTCCGATGACGTTGGTTCGCTTTTTTGCTTGCCAGTTGTAGCTATCGATACAGGGTGTACCAATCGGTGCATAGCCATGAGAACGAATGGTTTCAGCCTCAAAGCCGCTTTCATCCATATAGACAATGGGGTAGCCTTGCTGCGTAAAGCTATCAAGCTTATTCTGGAATACTGCTCTTTTTATCGGACACGCTTTTGGATGTTCTAAGGTCTTTTTTTTGACTGATACCAAGACGCTTTAAAGCATTAAAGATGCCAGTCTTACTACAGTTCAAGCGACGAGCTCTTTCATAGTTATAATCATCTGGATATGTTTTTACGTCTTCAATCAATGCGTCATCAGGTATTTTAGTTGGTGCTTTATTTCTGGTTGTTTTAGGAGTTAGGTTCTGCTGCCAGCTGTGAATGGTGCTGGTGCTAAGTCCATAAAACAGCGCAGCTTCTCGTATGGTCATGCCATCAGCGATGCTAGAAAGTACCTGTTTGCGATAGTCTATTGAATAAGTCATTGTTTATTTCATTAATTAAGATTGTTATAAATATTGTATCGGTTTTATTTGGATTAGACTATA
>NZ_AYXN01000025.1:0-37215 GCF_000511655.1 Psychrobacter sp. TB15 | reverse complement strand
TCCTTCTAGGGCATGGATGTAAGGCGTCAACCGTTGTCACCTAAGATGACATCTACCTTGTCAACTCTGCTTATTGAGATCATAATCATTCTATGAAAACGCTCAAACTACGCACCAAAGACAAACATGCCAAGCAGCTCAATATCTTAGCTGGTGCGGTCAACTTTGTCTGGAATTACGTCAATGAGCTTAGTTTTAAACATCTTAAGCGCACAGGCAAATTCTTTTCAGCCTATGACTTGGCCACGTACACCAAAGGGGCTAGTGAATACCTAAATCTGCACAGTCAAACCTTGCAAGCGATCAGTGAGGTTCACGCTAAATCCCGTAAACAGTTTAAAAAAGCCAAACTCAACTGGCGTACTAATAATCCAAAAGCCAAGAGAAGAAGCTTGGGCTGGATTCCGTTTAAAAAGACTGCCATTAAGCACTTAGCAACCCGTCAATCAGGCAAGAAAAGCCTTAAGTCCACTATCCAACTAAGCCTCGCTAAGGGTAAAAAACTCACAATAGATCTATGGGACAGCTATAATCTAGCCCTGTACAGCATCAATACTCTGGAGCTAGTGCAAGACAATCGCGGCCACTGGTATGCCTGTATCACCGTTAAAGACTTTCCTAAGGTTAAAGGTGGTGATGGTAAGGTTGGTGTTGATTTAGGGTGTAAGGATGCTGCTACCAGCAGCCAAGGCGACAAGCTAACCATTAAGCAAACCCAGAAATGGGCTAAAAAACTTACCATTGCTCAAAGAGCAAACCATAAAAAGCGCGTAAAAGCCATTCACGCCAAGATAAAAAACACTCGTCAAGACTTAATTCACAAGTTTACCACCAGTCTGATTAAGGACAACGCCTTGATAGTGGTCGGTAAACTTCAATCAAGCTCATTTACTTCAAGCAAACTAGCTAAGTCTGTCTATGACGCAGGATGGTTTGAGATGAAGCGACAACTGGATTATAAATGCAAGTATGCAGGTTGTCACTATATCGAAGTTAATGAAAGTTACACCACCCAGACTTGTTCGTGTTGCGGCTCACGCCAAAACAGTCCGAAAGGTAGAGCAGATCTTGGAATAAGAGAATGGATATGCGAGTGCGGTGTCACTCATGACCGCGATATTAACGCGGCCAAAAACATTCTTGCGGTCGGGCTTGACCGTCTTGTAGAAGGAATCCCCTCCGTTTAGGGAGGGGAGGAAGTCAAACCTTAAGTCTAGATAGCAAGTTTCGATAGAGCTATCGTAGAATATTGAGGTATGAACCCTGTGCAGAGATGATGGATGTTTAATGAATTAATCTTAGTTAGCCAAAGGTAAGATAATACGTACCAAAACACCTTGAGAGGGACTGCTAAGAGTTTTAGTTGCTGTATGGTTTATATAGTCATCTACGTTATCGATACTAACGCTACCGCCATGATGCTCAATGACTTGCTTGACTAAAGTTAATCCAAGCCCCGTACCTTTTTTCAAATGATTACCGTTTGCTTGAGGCGATTGTTTTTGATGCGATAGACTAAAATAACGATCAAAGGCTTTGGCAATAGCGTAATCAGGGAGTGGCTGGCCATCATTTAAGATATCAATCGTGACGCTGTTTTGTGCCGTCGTCACCTCAATACTCACCTCATTGCTAGCGAAATAAATGGCATTATCAAGGACGTTTTGCAGCGCTTGCACCAACCAAAAGCGATCGGCTGCAACGGTAGTCTTGGCTAAGAGAGCAGGTGAGTAAACTTGCTCAGCGGCGATATGGTTTATCTGCTTATGATCAATAAGAAGCTTGATAGGGGTTAGATGACGCTGCTGAACCTTGACGCTACTGTCTTTTATTAAGCTAGTGAGGATAGGAGTTAGCGAGATAGCTTGACGGTTTAATCTAAAAGTGGGCTGCTCAACTTTCGCCAGCAGTAACAGCCGATCAATGAGCTGCTGCATTTTGATACTCTGCTCGCCAATCGCTTGGCTAAGCATCTGCCTATCGTCTAGATCTAGATTGTCATCTTCTAATAGCTCACCGCTTGCGCGAATAGCGGTCAGAGGACTCTTTAGCTCATGAGTCAGCGTGTGTACATAGTCGCTAACGTACGCTCTATTCTCTAACCGATGTTTCATCGACTCGATAGTGTCGGTCAAGCTGTTGAGCTCATGAGCTAAATAAAAGTATGGCTTTTTAGTGTCCTCGGCAAGCGCGCTAGTATAGCGAGTCACAAGACTGATACTTTGCTGCAGCCACCAAGCGACAAGTCCTGCCAAAATCAGTGAAACAATACTAATAAGTAGAGTCGTGATCAGCATACGCTGGCGCGTATTATTGAGATAGGGTAAGACGCTATCGACCGGTTTACCGACACTGACCACGCCAATCAAGTGACCTAAATCATCCTTGATAGGCTGAGCGACATACATAATTGAGCTGCCGCGGGTGCTGTTAGTGTCAGGCGTACTGCGCGCGCCGTACTGGCCTCTAAGGGTCAGATACACATCGTTCCAGCGGCTATAGTCTGCGCCTTCAGCATTATCAGATGCGGGTAGGGAGTCGTACAGAACGATGCCTTGACTATTGGTAACGTAAAGCCGAAAGCTGCTCGCCGTTTTTTGCTTATATTCAGGCTCATTATCTAGGTTATAAGCGGTTTTAGCCGTTTTACTTTTAATACTGTGATCTTTAAAGCTAGCGGGTTGAGCGATAAAAGCGCTATCTAACTGTTGCTGATAGGCGGTATTTGATATTTGCCCTGATTGTACAGGTTCTTGGAGATTGGCAGCCATCATCTTACTGGTATCGAACAAAGTATCTTCAATGACTTGCTGCGCGGTAGGCTTGACGTGCTCAAATAGCTGCGTAAATACCACAATGCCTGAGACTATCAGGATCAAAGCCACCGCTAACCAAATCCGAAAAAATATACTTAAATTTAGCGGCTGTTTAGGCTGAGCTTGCTGCTGAGACGTACCCATTGGATGCAGCTTAGTATACCAATTGTTTTGACTTACATCGCTATTGGCATTGCTATTGGCATCGGCATCGCTATTGATCTGCGTATCAGCACTATTTTTGTGTTTGGAAGTAGACATTAGGCAGGACACAGTCCATAGCCCAGACCACGATGGGTATGGATGACATCGATATCAGGATGAATGCTGGCCAGCTGCTTACGGATAGATTTGACATGGCTGTCTATCGTTCTTGCCAATCGGTGATCAGGATAATCGCTGATCGCATTTAACAGCTGTTCACGACTAAAGACTTGATTAGGCGCTTGCAATAAAGCCAATAAGATTTTGCGCTCAGTATTGCTCAGCTCAAGCTTTTGTCCATCCCAAGTCAGCGAATAGTTCAACGGCTGATAGTGCCAGTCTCCTGAGCTATAAGTATAGCTGACCGGCGATTGTGAGACTAAACCGGCATCATCTATAGTCTTATCAGACTCCTTATACTGACTAGATAACTGCTCACGTCGCCAAACCGCTTTCAATCTTGCCACTAATTCTCGCGGGCTAAAAGGCTTAGCACAATAGTCATCACCGCCCATCTCAAGCCCTAAGATACGGTCAACCTCATCGCTACGCGCGGTCAAAAATATAATCGGTATATCCTTTAAACTACCCAATTCAGAGTCATGACGAATCTGTTGGCATAAGCTTAGGCCATCACCGTCTGGTAGCCCCACATCCAAAATAATCGCTGATAACGCTTGTACCTCTGCGTCATGCAAACGACGCAGCTCTGGCAATACACTACTAGCATTGTCAAGCCAAGTGATTTGCCAGCCTTCACGCTTACAAGTCACTTTGAGTGACATAGCGATAGCCGGATCGTCTTCTACTAAGAGGATATGAGTCATAGCGTTTTATCTTAATTGTTTTTGGGTGTCTAAAAGACAGCTGCCGTATTTATGAGCTTTGCCATTGAAAAGTCGCAGGCTAGCATCATAAATACAGATAATTGTTAGAAGCATAATTTTTGTAATAAAGCTATCCTAGCATAGATAGCTGAGAAGACTATGTGACAAGCAAGCAAAGCGTATGAAAAACTTATGGATAATCACTCTGCTAAGAATCACAAGACTTGAAGATGCTTTGTAGGTAATAATAATTTGTCTGAACTGAAATAAGGAAATTGTATGAGTAATTATTTGGATGTGGTCACCGTAGAGCATAATCCTGCGAATAAGCCCATTGAGCGCGCGGTGATTTGGCTGCACGGTCTTGGCGCGAGCGGACATGATTTTGAGCCAGTCGTGCCGCAGTTGGGTCTCGATAATGATATGGCGGTAAGATTTATCTTTCCGCATGCGCCGCAGATACCCGTAACTATTAATGGCGGTATGGTGATGCCGGCTTGGTACGATATTTTAGAGATGAGTCTTGATCGCAAAATCGACGTAGCACAAATCGAGAAATCCTCGCAGCAAATTCGCGATTTAATTCAGCGCGAGATTGAACGCGGGGTCAAACCTGAGCATATTGTCATCGCTGGGTTCTCGCAGGGCGGGGCAGTGGCCTACCATGTGGCGCTAAGCTATCCACAGCGCTTAGCTGGTCTTATGACCTTGTCTA
Source organism: Psychrobacter sp. TB15 (assembly GCF_000511655.1). NCBI lineage: Bacteria > Pseudomonadati > Pseudomonadota > Gammaproteobacteria > Moraxellales > Moraxellaceae > Psychrobacter > Psychrobacter sp. TB15. Next base: position 32,653 of record NZ_AYXN01000025.1, on the reverse strand, counting down.
CTTATTTGGCAACCAATGATAGCCTAAGCTATAGTGATATTAATAAAGACTTACCGATTCTCATTGAACACGGCGTGCAAGATCCGGTAGTGCCAGTAGTATTAGGCCAGCAAGCCCAGCAGCTATTGACAGATAAAGGCTATGACGTTGAATTCAACACTTATCCCATGGCGCATCAAGTCTGTATGCCGCAAATCCAGAATATCGGTAAATGGTTAAATAAGGTTTTAGCTTAACTTTTTCTTATAAATATTGCCTTATAAATGGTCTCTTAGCTATTGAAATCAGGTGAGTTGACCCTATATAGTAAGTAGAGTAATTAAGACAGATGGATAAGCTTTAAACGTAATAGCCAACCTGTAAATTAATGTAATAACTAACGGTTATAGGTTGAGTCAAAGCTAAAGTTAGTCTAAAATACTCAGTCTTATTGGGGATGTTCTGGCTTCGACGCTGGTGATGAAACTCAATGATGCATGTCGAGAGTGTATGTCCTCTCGTAAATCAAACATATATTGTTATAGTCGCAAACGACGAAACTTACGCTCTAGCAGCTTAAACCCTGCTTACTGCGCTGCCGATTACCTATAGTTGGTTAGCCCAGTTGAAGCGTCCGTATATAGGTTCGCCACAAGGGATTGTCTCAATCGCTTGGGTTCAAAAGTAGAGACTCGTCCAATCCATCCTGACTGTCGGATCGGTGCGGACTAAAACTAAAGACAGAAACTAAACATGTAGAGTCATGAGCGTAATGCTGGCGGACGCGGGTTCAACTCCCGCCATCTCCACCAAACACTGATAAAGGGCTGACCGTCATAGACCGTCAGCCCTTTATTTTGGGCGTTTTTTGGGTTTTGAGTATCTTATAGGGGTATGGCGTCCTATATAGAATGTTGGTATTATTGTTGGTATTAGAGTTTATACACCTTTTCAATACCAACAAAGGATAGTCAAATGCCCTTGACTCATACGGTTATCAATAAGCTACAGCCTAGCGATAAAGCTACCCTAAGCAAGCGACCTGACAAGCATAGTGACGGTAACGGGCTGCAACTATGGGTTAGATATACGGGCGTTAAGTCATGGATTAGCGCCTACCGCTGGCAAGGTAAACAGCAAACCTTAACTATTGGCACTTATCCAGTCATGAGCTTGCAAGATGCAAGGCAGCGCAATATTGAGATCAAACGCTTAATAAAAGACGGTGTGAACCCTAAAGATCATAAAAAAGAGCAGCAAGCCAGCCAAAGCGGTTCTAATATTTTCGATAACATAGCCCAGTCATGGTATAGCGAGCGCAAAACCTACCTAGCCGAAAGCACCTTTAGCCGTAACTATTCCGCCTATATGCGCGATGTAAAGCCCTCCATTGGTCATAAAGATATAAACGACATAACCGCGCCTGACATATTGGCTATTGGTAAAGCAGTAGAGAGCCGCGGCGCTAGTGAGATGGCAAGGCGTACCATTAGAGAAGTAGGGCAGATATTCAAACATGCCATACGCAATGGACTAGCCACACATAACCCAGCCACCGACCTAGCCGAAGCAATCAAACCACACAAAACGACCAATCACCACCGTATCACTAGCCAGCAACTACCTAAGCTACTAAAAGACATAGATGCTTATGGTGGTGATGCACTGGTAAAGCTAGGGTTATGGTTCTTATGCTATACGTTTGTACGCACCAATGAGATCCGCTTCATGGAATGGCAAGATATAGATTTTGAGCGCGGCTTATGGACTATACCAGCTGATAAGATGAAAGCAGGGCGCTTGCATATCGTACCACTAGCACCGCAAGCCATAGCGATACTGGAGCAGATCAAGGCGCTAGGCTTTTCGGATCAGTACGTTTTCTTTAATACCTCAACACGCAAGCCATACAGTCAAAGCGCGTTTATCAATGCCCTATGGAATATGGGTTATAAGGGCAAGATGACAGGGCACGGCTTTAGGGGTTTAGCCAGTACCACGCTACACGAACAGGAATACATGCACGAAGCTATAGAGCTGCAATTGGCACACGATAGAGAAAACAAGATAAGTGCAGCCTATAACGGGGCGCAGCATTTAAAGTATAGAACGGATATGATGATTGAGTGGGCAAACTTCATTGATGATGCTTATGCTGGCAAGATTGATAACGTCATACACGGTAACTTTAAACAATCAGCACAAAAGCTAGGTTAAGACTTAGCAATACTAAATAAACATTGTTAGTATCACTATATGATACTATAATGACCGTAGAGCTAGGGATATACCATGCAACGTAAGCACCTAAAGACACTTAATATTATCTTTACTAAGCCTATATCAGCAAATATAAAATGGGCAGACATTGAAGCCCTATTTACAGCACTAGGGGCAGATATTAGCGAAAGGGCAGGATCAAGAATAGCGGTAGTGTTAGATGGTGAAGTACAGGTCTATCATCGACCACACCCCCAGCCAACAACCGATAAAGGCGCAGTAGCTAGCGTTCGCAAGTGGTTAGATAGCTTAGGATATAGTCCTATTAATGAAGCCAAAGATAGTGCCCCCGTAACTAATGACAGTGAGGAATAATCATGCAAAACATTATGATGATTAATGACCATAAAGCCATTATTCAATATGACCCTGAACTAGGTTTATTGCGTGGAGAATTTGTAGGGTTAAATGGTGGGGCTGACTTCTATGCTGACAGTATCACAGCCTTACAGAATGAAGGTGAACAGTCATTACAAACTTTTTTAGACGTTTGCCAAGAAAACGGCATTGAGCCTTATAAAAGCTTTTCAGGTAAGTTTATGACCCGTATGCCAAGTGAGCTACACGAGCAAGTAACGACTATTGCTACTAGCCACGGTATGAGCCTTAATCAATGGATTACTGACACACTTGCCAATGCTGTCAATAATGAGGGCATGGCTTAGCACCAACTATGCAAGGCTAGGACTAATTACCCGAACGACAGCTATTTACACACCCTTATGCTGTCACTGCCTTGCACCTATTTTTAAGGGTGTAGGGGTGTGATGTGGGATATTTTGACAATATAAAAGAACAATTAGACAAGCAATTCATATCAGTAAAGGACAGCATAACATTCATATTTCATCAGGATAATTGCACTTATCAAGATGCCTTTAATCTTGTGGTAAAAACATTAATCTTGGGGCTGTAGTAGATAAGCACTATGCTAGACTACTTTTATGAAGATAACCCATTGTAAACTCAGTAAAAAAGTACAGCGAAGGCTGTTAGAGTTTTTCACAGCTGAAGTTACTGCTAGAACAGCCGCAGATTTGCTTGATATTCAGCCTAATACTGCTGCACTTTTTTATCATAAAATAAGACTTGTGATAGACTATCATCTCTCGTTAGAAGCTGATGAGCTTTTTGATGGTGAGGTCGAATTAGATGAAAGTTACTTTGGCGGTGTACGCAAAGGCAAAAGAGGTCGCGGGGCTGCTGGTAAAACCGCTGTATTTGGGATTCTAAAACGAAACGGTAAGGTTTATACCATTGTCGTAGCAGACACCAAACAGACTACCCTAATGCCTGTCATCAAGCGTAAAATCAAGCCTGACAGCTTTGTTTATACGGATAGCTATCGAAGTTATAATGCATTAGATGTGAGTGAGTTTAAACATTTCAGAGTCAATCATTCTAAAGAGTTTACTTGTGGTAAAAACAATCACATCAACGGCATTGAGAACTTTTGGAATCAGTCTAAACGAACGCTCAGAAAATATAATGGAATTGATAAGAAGCATTTCCATTTATTTTTAAAAGAGTGTGAGTTTAGATTTAACTATGGCTCACCATCTAATCAGCTGAAAACGCTGAAAAAATGGTGTGATATTTAATCCTTATCTACTACAGCCCCTTATTCTTTATAGTATTTAGGTGTGATGTACATGTTATTTACTACAAATACAAGGTATCAATACTAGGACGCTAGTATCAAGTACTACAGCTACTATGTTTTAAAGCGACTAAGTAGTTTTAAAACGATTAAATATCAAAGCGGGTTTAGGCAAAACTAAGAATTATCTACCTACTATAGAAGTCTCTTCTAAGCGTAAATTTGGTTATTTAATTTATCAAAATGAGCATCTCTGACTTTGGTTGTCATAATATCAAAATGAATAGAGATACCAGAGCTGTCTCTTTTAGCGTACCAGTATTCATCGTTACAGCCAGTTGGCAACTCAAAAAACTTGTCGTTGATAAAGTCGCCTACAGTATAGACGTGTCCTTCTGCATAAAAAGCATTGCCACTCGTACATACTAATTTATCACCAGTCTTAATCATGTTTGTTCTCCTACCAATTAAAACGAAGCACGCTTATGATAGTAAAATTCATGATAAAAGAACATGGAGAAGGTGCTGAGCGGTTGAATGAGTATGCCGAGCGGTAGTGTATGAAACTAAGGGCATGATATTTATAGTGTTTTGTTGAAGTCTAGTCAATTTCTATAGCCATAAAAGAAGCCAGTGACTTTATGTCACTGGCTTCTTTTTGACTTCGATTAGAGAATATAAATCTTACTCTTCAGAAGTCTCTTCGTTTTGATCAACGGCTTCTTCTTCAACGTCTTGGTCTTCGTCATCATTGTCTTCAGACAAGATAGTTACCAAGATGCTAGCAGTAACGTCGTGATGTAGCTGAATATCAACATTGTATTCGCCAATCTGACGTAGTGTACCTTCCGGAAGCTTAATCTCAGAACGGTCTACTTCTAGACCTGAGTTAGTTAGAGCTTCAGCGATATCACGAGTACCGATAGAACCGAATAGCTTGCCTTCGTCACCAGATTTCGCACGCATGATAACATTAACGTCAGTTAACGCATCAGCACGAGTCTGTGCAGTAGCGATCTCGGCAGCTTCTTCAGCTTCAAGCTCAGCGCGGCGAGCTTCGAACTTTTCGATATTCGCTTTAGTAGCAGGAAGCGCTTTGCCCTGAGGGATAAGATAGTTACGTCCGTAACCTGGTTTTACATCGACAGTTTCACCGAGTTTACCAAGGTTGACGATACGCTGTAACAAAATAATTTGCATGAGTCACTCCTAGTTAACGGTTAACCCTGATGGTTGTCAGTGTACGGAAGTAGCGACAAGTAACGAGCTTGCTTGATAGCAGTGGCTAGTTGGCGCTGATATTTAGTAGACGTACCAGTAATACGACTTGGTACAATTTTACCATTGTCACTGATGTACTGTTTTAGCAGTTCAACATCTTTATAATCGATGTGAGTGATGCCTTCAGCAGTGAAACGGCAGAATTTGCGACGGCGATAGAAACGTGCCATAAGTATTCTCCTTTAATTAGTCTTCACTGTTGTTGTCATTGTTGTCTGAACGACGTGGCGTAGCTTTACGTGCGCGTTTTTCATCGGCGTTTTTAGCTAGCTGTGACTCTTCAGTGATTGCTTCATCACGGCGCATGACTAAGCTACGGATGATGGCATCGTTATAACGGAATAACTCTTCTAACTCTTCTAGAGTCTCACCGTCAGTTTCGATGTTGAATAACACATAATGAGCTTTATGAATCTTGTTGATTGGATAAGCCAGTTGACGACGGCCCCAATCTTCTAGACGATGGATGATACCATTGTTGTCTTGAACCAACTTGATATAGCGTTCAACCATGCCGACAACTTGGTCGCTTTGGTCTGGGTGTACAATTAACACCACTTCGTAATGTCGCATTTGGACTCCTTACGGATTAGTAGCTACCGGCCCTATGCAGGTAGCAAGGAGATTTATAAGGTAAACTTAGTCTCAGCTATTATTACACAGAGCGATAAGCTTAGGATATAAAGCGCAGTATTATAACAGTACTCAAGCGTTAACACAAAGGTTAATGCGGATAAAAGGAGTTAATTGTAGCGCTTATTATTTACAAACGATAAGGCTAGCCATAAAAAAAGTAGCGACTAAGCGCTACTTTTTGAAATATTTTAATTAGGAGACGTGAGTTTACTATAGTTATTTCACTTTAGGCTGTTTAACCAGCTGTTTGCTATCTGCTTTAACCACTAAAGTTTTAGCGAGTTTGTCGTGCCAACCGATATTCTCGGGACTTTTTGAGGCCATGTAATAATGAACGGCAATCACTATAAAACCTAAAAAACTCGTAAATGAAAACAGTAGATTATAGACAATAAGTAGCAGCAACGTGCGCATCACTATCAGTTTAAAAAAGGACGGTATTCTATGCGTGGTTTGATCCACTACGCGAATACCCGTAATCAGTTTACCCAAAGACTGGCCACGCAGAATAATAAATAAGAGCTGCAGGGCAAATAAGCCAAATACCATAACTTGTGACATCATCAAAGTACCACTAGGGATGCTCTCTATTAAGGTCATTGAGTACTGATAAGCGGCGTCCATATTTTGAATATCTTGAAATTTAGTATAATCGATATCCATTTTGGTTAGGGCCAATACTAGTGGAAAGATGGCTAATATATAGAGCAAACCATTGACCGCAGTGGCTAGTATCCGCGACATGACAGGCGCTAAGATTACATCTCCGATAACGACATCATTGGCGCTTGCTACTCTAGCGCTGCCAGACTTATTAAGCGAGATATTATTGCTTGGTGAATGGTCGCGATTAGTGGTCATATCTACTTTAGACTTTTTACCATCTGTCGCTGAGCGCTCAGGCTTACCATAGAGTCTATCCAAAGAAAGTTTTTTACCGTTCAAACCGTCTTGATTGGCGCTAGTATTAGTGTCATCAGAGTCTTCTGGAAAGACAGTGACGTTACTGATAATAGAGTCATCATCACTACCATTAACGGTTGTATTATTCATGGTCGGGCGATAGTAAGGTTGATTGGCTGTCAAGTCACCGAGCCGTTGCCAGTTCGCTAAGCCTTCGTGCCACATCAAATCATCAAGCACCACCTCACCTGAGGTAAGCATGATATTGAGCTGATCTAGAGTATAAGGGCCTGCTTGGACATTATTTCGAGCAAGAAAAATTTGCATAATGAGTGATATCTTAATTCGCTGATGATAAGTTTTTGCTTTTATAAATGAATTTATTGGGTCAAAGTGACTTATAACAAGGTTAGTATTTCACTATAGGGTAAATACAGCTTAGGGTTTGCTCGCTATTTCATCAAAACTAATGATGAATAGCAAGCAAACCCTAATAATAGTGACTAGTTACGATCTTTAATAGCAGCTGCATTATGCTTAACACTACCTAAAGCTCATATCTCCTAGGTAACTATTTAGCCTCTTCACCAGCTAGGAAGAACCAAGTATCAAGTACTGAATCAGGGTTCAATGATACCGAGCTGATACCTTGTTCCATTAGCCAAAATGCTAGATCTGGATGGTCTGATGGGCCTTGACCACAAATACCGATATACTTGCCAGCTTTGTTACAAGCTTCGATAGCCATAGACAATAGCTTCTTAACTGCAGGGTCACGCTCATCAAATAGATGTGAGACGATACCTGAGTCGCGATCTAGACCTAGCGTCAACTGAGTCAAATCGTTTGAACCGATAGAGAAGCCATCAAAATGCTCTAAGAACTCGTCTGCTAGTAAGGCGTTGGTCGGCAGCTCGCACATCATAATGACACGTAGACCGTTCTCGCCGCGCTTTAGGCCATTTTTCTCTAATAGCTCAATGACTTGCGCCGCTTCATCAACAGTACGCACGAAAGGAATCATAATCTCGACGTTGGTCAGACCCATCTCGTCACGTACGCGTTTGAGCGCTTTACACTCAAGCTCGAAGCAGTCACGGAAGTTGTCAGAGACATAACGGCTCGCGCCGCGGAAACCAAGCATTGGGTTCTCTTCTGATGGCTCGTACAATTTACCACCTAAAAGATTGGCATATTCGTTCGATTTAAAATCTGACATCCGTACGATAACCGGTTGATCCATAAAGGCAACGGCTAGCGTTGAGATACCCTCAACCAGCTTATCGACATAAAAATCAACAGGTGAAGCATAGCCTGAAATACGCTCATTGATCGCTTGTGAGATCTCACGTGGCAGGCTGTTCATGTTAAGTAGTGCTTTTGGATGCACGCCAATCATACGGTTGATGATGAACTCTAAACGCGCAAGACCGATACCTTCGTTAGGCATTTGGGTAAAGGAGAAGGCGCGATCAGGGTTACCAACGTTCATCATAACCTTGAACGCCAGCTCTGGCATAGACTCAATCGAGTTGGTTTGGATATCAAAATCAAGCTGACCTTCATAGATAAAGCCGGTGTCGCCTTCAGCACAAGAGGCAGTCACTTCTTGACCATCAACCAATAGCTCGGTGGCGTTACCACAACCAACGATAGCGGGTACGCCAAGCTCACGCGCAATGATAGCGGCATGACAAGTACGGCCACCACGGTTAGTAATAATAGCAGAAGCGCGCTTCATGACCGGCTCCCAATCAGGATCGGTCATATCAGAGACTAAGATATCGCCGTCTTCGACTTTATCCATCTCGTTTAGGTTACTGACAACGCGGACTTTACCGGCGCCGATACGCTGTCCGATTGAGCGACCTTCACATAATACTTTGGCATCACCAGTATTGATGACGTAACGCTCCATGACGTTGCTATCTTGACGGCTCTTGACCGTTTCAGGACGCGCTTGCACAATAAAGATCTGGCCGCTATCGCCATCTTTAGCCCATTCGATATCCATCGCTTGACCATAGTGCTGCTCAATAGTCATCGCTTGCTTGGCAAGAGAGGTCAGCTCTTCAGTAGATAAAGAGAACTGCATACGCTCTTCTTTTTCTACATCAACGACTCTGACTGATTTAGCGGTGCTACCTTCATCACCATAAATCATCTTTTTGTGCTTGCTACCTAAGTTGCGGCGGATGACAGAGGGTTTGCCATCGTTAAGTAGACGCTTAGATAAATAGAACTCGTCAGGGTTGACCGCGCCTTGTACGACCATCTCACCGAGGCCATAGCTTGAAGTGATAAACACCACTTGATCAAAACCGCTTTCGGTATCTAGAGTGAACATCACGCCCGCTGCACCTGTCTCTGAGCGCACCATACGCTGAACGGCTGCAGATAAAGCGACGCCTTCGTGCTCAAAGCCTTTGTGTACACGATAAGAGATCGCGCGATCGTTGTATAGTGAGGCAAACACTTCTTTAATAGCGATAAGAACGTTATCAATACCGCGAATATTTAGGTAAGTCTCTTGTTGACCGGCAAATGAAGCATCTGGCAAATCTTCAGCAGTCGCAGAAGAGCGAACCGCAACCGCGATGTCTTCGCCGCCACTCATCACTTCAAACGATTTACGCACCTCAGCTTCAAGATCTGCTGGCAGCTCTTGTTCGACAATCCAATTACGGATTTTTTTACCCGTAGCAGCAAGCTTATTGACGTCATTAATGTCTAAGGTTTTCAGCTCGCTGTTGATCTTGTCAAGCAGACCTGTTTCGTTCAAAAAACGGTTAAAAGCATTTGAGGTGGTGGCAAAGCCGCCAGGAACGCTAACACCTAAATCTGATAAGTGGCTAATCATCTCGCCAAGAGAGGCGTTCTTACCACCGACCATCTCAATATCGTCTTTTCCTAACTGATCAAGATTGATTACAAGTGCTGTAGATTGCGCTGCCATGATAACTCCAAAAAATAAGGTTATTTAGTAAGGATTATAAAGGTGGATTATACGCCTATATTTTGCGAATTTCGAGAGGATAAGGTAAAAACTTTGAAAAAAGATACAAAATTTAGAGTTTTTTACGTCTTTGTAGCTCAGCGGCTACTGTAATAGCAACGAGATGTATTATCAGTAACCTACATGTAGTGAGAATATTGCTAAAACTTAATAGCAAATCACAATAAAAATAGCAAAGTAAATCGCTAAGACAAAACAGAGTAGTGGATAGTTTCTACTTTAAAGGCACTGGTACATTTTGCCCTCAACATCGATTCCTATTCAGGCGCTATTATGAGTATAATGTAAGGCATTACTATCAAATAACTCACTTAGGTTTAGCAAGCCACCAGTCACCATCAGAAAATAGAGCGATTAGATAGAGTGGCTAAAAAATAGTTGCTTCTCATTAACAAACACTTCATAGAGCTTTAAGGTTGTCCGTTATGTATTTCAATAATCCCTCTGAACCAGATAAACCAACTATTCAGAACCGGCATGCTATGAGCTTAGATAACTCACAAGCGATTAGAAGTGCATTTTTTATCTCTGATGGTACGGCGATTACCGCTGAAACTTTGGGGCGCTCGATTCTAAGTCAGTTTGCTTCTGTGCCTTTTGAAACACATGTTTTGCCTTATGTCGATAGTATCGAGCGTGCTGAGGATGCGGTGGCCCGGATCAATATGGCGTATCAGCGCGACGGCTTATTACCGCTGGTGTTCGATACTATCGTCAGCCCTGAGATTCGCGAAACAGTGAATTCTGCCAAAAGCTGTAATCTAGATATGTACGAGGGTTTGATTGGCCGTATCGCTGAAGAGATGGGTGTTGAGCCGGATGGTCACTCAGGCCACGCGCATGATAATGTTGATTCTGAGACTTACAAAGAGCGTATCGATGCGGTGCACTTTGCCTTGGATAATGATGATGGCGCGCGTACCCGTCACTATAATATGGCGGATATTATTCTTATTGGAGTTTCGCGCTCAGGAAAAACGCCAACGTCGCTTTATTTAGCCTTACAATTCGGCATTCGGGCGGCCAACTATCCGCTGACTGAAGATGATTTGTACGACAATCAATTACCAAAATCCTTGCGCGAGCATAAGGACAAGCTGTTTGGGCTAGTGATTAATACCGATAGGCTAGTAAAAATTCGCCAAGAGCGCCGCGCCGGTAGCCGGTATTCTAGCTATCAACAAGTGCAGCAAGAGCAGCGCGCGATACAAGGCATTTATATCTCTCAAGGTATCCCGAACTTGGATGTCTCTGAGATGTCTGTTGAAGAGATTGCGACTCGCATACTGCAAATGACAGGTCTCAAGCGTCGCATTGGTTAGCAAAAGGCATATCTATGAGTCAATAGTATGAGTTCCGTAATCCAAGCCTGACTATACTAATAAGAGATATTGCTCATTAAGGACATTGCAAAATTAGGACTCATCGAGTACGGTGGGCATCCTCAAAAGTCATAAGATAAAGTATAAATATTAAAAACCACATAAACTAATAAAGAGGTTACGATGGCCAGCAAGAATAAAGGTGATGACACCAATGACACCGGTTTAGATACTAGCACCGAAGTCTCAAATAAAGATAGCGGCAGCGCGCCAAATACAGCGCCTGAGAAAACCACAGACGCCAGTAAAAAAGAAAAAATCGAACAAACACATGATCAAGTGAATGATGACATCATGCATCATCCGGACTTGGTCAATCCGCTAGATGATACGCGTATCGATATCAAATCAGAATTTACCAAAGACTCACAGCGTATCAAAAGCGATAAGCATGAATTTGAATATGATGCTGTGGTCTTAGGGGCGGGTCCTGCTGGCGAGGCGGCGGCAATGAAGCTAACAAAATCTGGCAAAAAGGTCGCGGTTATTGACCCGCGGGAGCAAGTTGGCGGCAACTCGACGCACGTCGGCACCATTCCGAGTAAGGCACTGCGTCAATCGGTTTTTAACCTCATTAACTTTCGCCGCGATCCTATGTTTACCAAAGCGCTAGAGTATGAGCGCGTACCGCTCAATAAAGTACTAGCCAACGCGCGCCGCGTGATACGCGACCAAGTCAGTACGCACAAGCGTTTTTATGAGCGTAATCAGATCGACGTCATTCAAGGCTGGGCAAGTTTCGTCGATAAGCACACCTTAAAGGTTGAAACTGATGAAAACATCTTTGAAACCGTCACCTTTAATAAAGCCATTATCACCGTAGGCAGTCGTCCTTATCGACCTGAGATCTTAGACTTCGATCATCCGCGCGTTTTTGACTCTGATAAAATTCTACAGATGGATTATGTGGTCAGAAAGATCATCATCTACGGCGCGGGGGTTATTGGCTGTGAGTATGCCTCTATCTTTACGGGACTTGGATATAAAGTCGACTTGATTAATAACCAAGACAAGCTACTGAACTATCTCGATAGTGAGATTAGTGATGCGCTAGCGCATGACTTTAGACAGTTTGGCGTGCTCATTCGTAACAATGAAGAGATCGATCATCTAGAGACGCATGACGATCATGTCGTTCTTCATCTAAAGAGTGGTAAAAAAATCAAGTCTGATGCTATTCTTTGGTCAAACGGGCGCTCTGGTAATACCGAAGGTCTTAATGTAGAGGCAATCGGTCTAGAAGCCAATAGCCGCGGTCAGCTCAAAGTTGATGATCATTATCGTACCGAAGTGGATAACATTTATGCTGCTGGCGACGTGATAGGTTGGCCTTCGCTAGCCTCGGCCGCTTATGACCAGGGGCGCTGTGCAGCCGCCTTTATGGTTGGTGATAGCGATGCCGAACCCGTCTCAAGCGTGCCAACAGGAATTTATACAATTCCTGAGATATCGAGTATCGGTAAGACTGAGCAGGAGCTCACTGATGAGCGAGTGCCTTATGAAGTCGGTCAAGCCTTCTTTAAGCATCTGGCGCGCGCGCAAATCATTGGTGAGCGTACCGGCGTTCTTAAGATCTTATTCCACCGTGAGACGTTGGAGATATTAGGGATTCATTGCTACGGCAATCACGCCTCAGAGATTATTCATATTGGGCAGGCGGTAATGAAATGTCATGCTACGCTTGAGTATTTTGTGAATACCACCTTTAACTACCCAACGATGGCAGAAGCTTATCGCGTGGCGGCGCTCAATGGTCTTAATCGCGTGTTTTAAATATTGAATGACAATTAGCTATTGAAAGTAAAAAAGCGTCTGTCTATTTTGCAGGCGCTTTTTTTGCATCGTTTTAATTGAAGCGGACTATATCTTATAAACCGCACTATCTTTTTGTGCCAATCGCCGCCGAAGCAGTAATAAGACTATAAAATAAAAGACCCATAAGCCAAGCAAAGCATAAAAACCAGTCGCTACTTGCGCGATGCTAGCGCCCATTTGGTTAAGCTGTACCGAAGTATTGATAGCAGGGGTCGTTGGCACAAGCCAGCGCACGATTTGCAAAACCTCTGGTAGCTGATTGGCCGGCCACGGGTAACCGCTCATAAAAAACACCGGTAATGAGCTGAAAATCAAAATCTGCATACTGCGCTCGCGTTGACGCAGCCATAAGCCAAACACGCAGCCAAGCGTCGCGACCGTCGGACAATATATCAGCAAAAATAGTAGACTACCGAGCATGTTTTTGCCGCGCGGGTAGTTATGCAGCTCAAACGCCCAGCCGTAGTAAAAGCAGCCAACCACAAAGCTCAACGTACTAAGGGCTGCAATACGTCCTAGCCAGCCAGCAATACTAGTAGTATGGCGACGCATCTCAAACCAAGTACCTACGAGCATCGCGGCCGCTATCAGTAAGGTCTGCTGCAATATAATAATAGACACCGCTGGCACCACGTAGGCGCCGTAGCCTTCGGTCTGATTATATAAAGGCGCAATCTGTAACGGTACCGCTTGAGTGTTTTGCGCGGCAGTCGGCATATATGCCCCTTGTGCTACGCTTTTTTTCACCTCAATTCCTGCTGAGACGGTGCTGACCGCTTGCAAAAACCCAGTTTGCACGTTTTTATTTAATAAAAAATAACCGCCGTTACCCAGTACGCTAACACTAGCCGCTTTACCCGCCATCACTTGCTGTTCAAGTCCGGCTGGGATAATCATAAATCCTGCTATCTCATCGCTCCAGATGGCTTCTTTAGCTTGCTGCTCATCTACGAAGTTTACGGTGTTCAACTGCGGGCTAGCACTAGCATAGCGGCTGATCGTACGAGATAAATCGCTACGATCATAATCAACAATGCCGACAGGGACGTTATTGACGACTTCTGAAGAGTAAGGCCAAGGATAAAAAAAGCCATAAATAATTGGTGCGATAATAAGCATCAAAAGCACGCCTTGATCTTTAAAGACATCGACAAGGGTCTGCTTAAAGTTTGCCCAAAAAGTATCGGCTATCTCCGTATCAGCAACAGTAACAGCGATTGACGCAGCATCTTTCTTTAAGGCTTCTGAATCTATAGGCGCTTTTTTACTTTGCTCAAAAGATGGTTTTGTCATCAGCGGGCCCCCCAGCGCTCAGGATGCGCTAAAGCACGCTTAGCACAGACTACTGAAAGCAGCATTAATATAAGCACCGCTAACAGTAGACCGTAGATGATCGGTTCTGATATCGCTACCGGAGCATGCATCTGTATTTGTGCAATCTGCAGCTGTAGATAATGGGTCAAGGGCAGAGCGTCTGCCCAATGTTTGGCGCTATCGGTAATAGCGATATAAGGGTAAGTCACCCCAGCAAAAGCGTAAGAGGGCACTGAGATAAAACCCGTCGCTGATAAGCCCATACGTAAAGAAAACGAGGTTAAAGTAAAAAAAGCGCCCAGCCAAAACGATAAGAACATCAAAGTGATAAAAGCTAGGTAAGTAAGCGTTATAGAATCAAAGCTTAGATCCTCTCGCATGGTCGCAAGCCATAAGGCGAGTGCCGCCCATAAGCAGTACGCCAGTAGCGGCCAAAAGTACTTACCAAGTAAACCGAAAAACAGCACGAGCAGACTAGGTTTAGTGGTGGGAGTATAAGTTGCCTTATTCGCTAAATTAGCCTGAGCAATTGTATGAGCTTCAGGAGAATTGTCAGTACTTAAGTTAGGACGCCCAGTATCAATAAAGCGATACCAACGACCAAGCTGCTTATCGCGTAGCTCGCGACCGATAGTAGTGGCACCAACGACCATCGCTAAGATGTGTAATAACGCAGGAATCACCGTTGAGCCCAAAAACTGCTGATAGTTAGTCACGGTATTAAATAGGCTAGTACGCTGAATACTGATAGGCGAGTAGTTGATGGCAGCCTCAGAGGGTGCCATGCCTTGCTTGACTAAACGTTGAATCTCAACGCCAGCCGATAGCGTGGCGGTAACGNNGGCTTGGACGCTCGTCTGAATGATGCCAGAGTGCGTGCCGTATTGCGCATTGACTTGTAGTAGTACCGGCGCAGGTTTGCTGGCTAAAATGTTAGTCGAAAAATCATCTGGAATCACCACGACGCCGTAGATATCGCGTTGCAAGATGGCGGCTTCAGCGCGAGCGGCCGAGCTATAAAGACTGGCAACCTCAAGGTTGGGATGCGCGTCCAAATAGCGAGTTAAGGTATTAGCCACAGGACTATTATCTTCATCAATCACGCCAATTGGTAGATCAGTGATTTGCGTCTGTGAAAAAATCCACCAGACTAACAAAATCGTCGCTAGAGGAATCCACAAAATCATCGCCAGATCCCAAGGGTTTTTTTGTAAAAACCGCCGCTCATAACTAGCACTGCGTACAAACGCTTGTATCAGACGCATGATTCGTGACTCTTAGTTTTGGGAAGGGTTTGCTGCAGTCGTTGTTTGCGGATCGATATCTACTAACACACTCATGCCTGAACGAATGCGCGCATCAGCGGTATTTGGCCGAGCCTTTATCTCAAAAGTGCGTACATCAAAGCCGTCATCATTATTAGTCGGTCGCCAAGTGGCAAAATCCGATAAGCTAGACGAAGCATAGACAGTAAAGGTCTTTGTATAAGGGCGATTGGCTGCAGATAAAGCCGGGATGGTGCCGGTAAACTGTTGCCCGATGGCGAACCGATTCAGATGATCTTCGGTTACGTTAAGGACCACCCATTGGTCATCGGTATTGACTAAAGTCAGTATGGGTACGCCTTGACCGATGACCTCACCATTACTGACGATGACATTATCTACCACCCCAGCGATAGGGCTTTTTAGATTGGCTTCTTCTTTGGCGACCAACGCCTCTTCAAGCTTAGCTTCGACCTGCGCCACTTGCGCATTAGCGGCTGACTTATCTTCACTACGCGCGCCTTCTAACGCCAGATCGTATTGCAAACGCGCAGCTTCAGTTTGATCTTGAGTGGCGAGATACTTAGCATAAGCTTCATCGCGCTTCTGCCGCGCCATTAGACCTTCTTGATAAAGACGGTTGACCCGCTCATAGGTGTTGGCGGCTAAGTCTGAGGCGGCTTTATTGGCTTGCCAAGCGGCCTTTGCCTGCGCGATCTCTTGCGGGCGAGCGCCATTTTCTGCTTTATCTAACTGGCTTTGTGCGGCATCGAGACCTGCTCGTGCTTGGTTGACCTTGGCATTGATCTCTGGCGAGTCCATCTCAATGAGCTGCTGTCCGGCCTCGACCTTATCGCCTTCGGTGACTAATATCTGGGCGATACGTCCAGGTACTTTGGCCGCGATAGAGGTCTGCTTCATTTGCATCTGACCTTGCAACGTAATACTCTCAGGTGCGCTTGACTGACTGCTTTTATATAGGCCATAAGCGATAAGCGCTAGAACTAGCAATAGGATTACTGCAAACATAGCTTTTTTTATGTTTGCAGCCTTGTTTGCTGATTTTTTATGTGGATAGGGCGTCGTCGTTTTCTCTAGTTCCTCAGCATTATCAGAGGGTTTGTTATCATGAACCGGATCTAATGTATTGACATCATCAGCGTCGTTATGAGAGTTAGCCATGATATAACGTTCCTAAAGCAAGTGAGTAAGAAGTGAAAAATGAGTATAAAAGCTAAGAAAATGAAGGTTAATATAGGTCGAATGCCTTAAAAGTGTCATAGCGCGTTAAAGTGTCATAACGCGCTTCGATCCATAATCGTTTTTACACAATCCATTGGTTATGGGTAGACACGAATAGCATAAGGTTTAGAGTCTTCTATGCTCTCATAATTATAAATAGCGCCAAATGCGATAATAAAGGCTGAATAATAAAGCCAAAGCATAATAACTACCGCCGCTGATAAAGCTCCAAATTCGGCGCTATAGTTATTAAAGTTTTGTACATAGATCGAAAAAAGCACCGACAATAACATCCACAGTACCGTAGCAACAGCAGCCCCTGGCATTAGGTTTTTGAGCGCTATAGCATCACGATTCGGCGCGAGACGATAGAGACCCAATAGGCTGACAAATATGATAATAGCCAATACCGGCCAACGGCTCCAAAGCGCGATAGTCTTAGCGATTTGTGGAAAAGGAAAGTTGTTCGCAAGCAGTGGAATAAGCGCAATTGAGGAGATCGCTACGATCAACACCACTAATGCAGCAAAGGTTAAACCCAATGCTCGAATGGTTTTTTGTATAAAGCCGCGCTCTTGGGTGATACCAAAAGCAAGATTAATCAAAATGATTAAGGACTTGATCCCTTTAGAGCCGGCATAAAGCGCTAACACACTAGATAGTAGAAGGCTGAAGGTCAAGCGTGTGCTGGTATTAGAGACCAATTGACTAAGGCGGGCGTTAAGCACATCATAAACGGATGGCGGTATAAATTGGCGCAAAAAATTGATCTGCTCTTGCATCTCAGCCGGCGAAAAAATAAGACCGTAAAGCAGTACAAATACCGCCATTACTGGAAAGATAGATAAAAACCCAAAAAATCCTACGCTAGCACAATGCGCCCAAACGTTAGAATTATTGGCATCGCCCCACGTCTTTAATAGCTGCGTTGGTAGCTTTTTAATTTTAGCAGTTGGATTATTCATAGTATTATTATTCGTAGTAGGGGGTTTAATAGCTTAAGAGTTAAATAGTATAAGCGCTCACAGGCAGTAAATAGGGTTACAAGTTTTATTAGTTTTGACGTTATTGAGTATATAAAGTCGGTAACCTGATATCAGCAGCGTTAAGATACGTATTAAAAGCAAGCGGCGTACCACAGCTTTGCATCAAACTGGCCAATGCTTGTACATAATCATTGGCTGCTTGCGCTTGTTCGGTACGCGCTTTGAGCGCTTGAGTCTGTGCTTGTACCACATCGATGGTAGTGTTTACACCTTCTTGCAGTCCTAAACGGCGCAGACGCAGTACCTCTTGGGCCAGATCGACATTGCTCTGCAGTGCTTGATACCGAGCTTGAGCGTTATTGACATCATTCCAGTTCTTTTCGACCAATAATAAAAGATTGTCGCTGACCTCAATCTCAGATAAATCGGCTTGACGGATGCGCGCATCGCTAGCAGCTAACGATGCGGTTTTGTCCAGCCCGCCCCACAGCTTCCAACTGGCAGACACCCCTGCAATCCAGCTCGGGTCTTTTTCAACTTGACTAAAACCATAGAGTAGTACGGTTGGCTTATAGCCTGTGTCTGATAACGCTCGAAGCTGCTGCGCTTGCGCGCGCTTTGCCGCCACTTTTTGTAGTCCTGGATGGTTGGTAAGCGCTAAGTTCTGATAGTAGCTGACATCGCTCAAAGGCTTACTTGAGACAAACAGCGGGGTCGTCGGTTTGATACGGTAATCAGTGCGCAATAAACGCTGCAGCGCAATCATTGCTAGACGAGCATCATTGTTGGCTTTGATAGACTCGCTTTTTGCATCGGCAAGCGCGGATTGGGCTTGCAGACGATCGACCCGCGAAATAAAACCTTCTTCGAATAAGCGCTGCGCAGTATGGTCGGTTTGTTGCAGGGTATCATAAGCATCTTCACGTAAGTAAGCGGCAATAATCGCCAATTGCGCCTTAAAGTAGCGCTCAATAAGCGTATTATATAGCTCGTTTTTGTCTAATATACTATCAGCGACCGCTTCTTGCGTACGCGCATTAGAAGCTCCGGTTAGCGCTGCAGTGCGCCCAGCGGTATACACCGGCCACGCCACTCCAAGACCTGCCCCTGTCGTGGAGCCTGAACGGTTAAAATCATAAGAGTCTGGAATACGCTCACCGATGATCTCACCAAAATTAGGCAAGTCCGGTACCGGCGGAATAGGCGGCGCTACATTACTTAGGCCTGGGCTGTTAAAGTCATTGCCCACATTATTGACGCCATCAATGACTCGATTTCTAAGCGAGGATAAGTCGATATCTTCTTGTACTTTATAGGCATTGGCGGATAACTGCGCGAACACAAACGGCCGATCTACTGTCGCAAGGGCGTCTGTCTGATATTCGCTAGCGGCGATAGCGGCTTGATTTGCAGCGAGTTTCGGCGACACTTGAAATAAGGTGTCCTGTGCTTGCTCCAAGCTCAAAAAGCTAGATACCTCTAACGGGTAGCTATTGGCAACACTTTTATGGGTAATAGGGTCAATGAGGGTGTCTAGAGTCGCGCTCGCTGCTAGTGGCTCTGCGGCAAGGTAGCTAGTATTATTTATAGCAGTACTTATAGAAGTAGCGCTATCTACAATTTGCGTAGTTGCCTGAGAAGTGGCAGGCGTATAACTATCCGCTAAAGCCTGACCGGAAGCGCAAGAGAGCATCAAAGTGATTATCATAGAAGGTAGAGACAATAACGCAAATTTCATAATAGAGGTAAACCACTTATCAAGATGTCGTGCTGAATTTAGGGCATTATAGCCCTGTTAGGGTTGACACACCAGTTTTAGGTTTAGACTAAGCGTTGTTACAGGGTTTATAAAGTTGCAAGGATTATAAAGTTGCAGGGTTTATAAAGTGACAACGGCTATAAAAATGCGCAATTGTAAATAATGCTATAGTCGATAGTATAGAAAATAATGATAACTTTAAGGAGTAGGGAATGGCAGGGTATATTTTAGCTTTGGATCAAGGCACGACTTCTAGCCGCGCCATTATATACGATGACCAAGCCAATACTGTCAAAATAGTGCAGAAGCCGACTCAGCTTATCACCCCGAAAGCCGGTTTTGTCGAGCAGGATGCTCAGCAGATATGGCAGACACAAATCAGCTGTGCTCATGATGCTATTAACCAAGCGGGGTTATTAGCGACAGATATCACCAGTATCGCCATTACCAATCAGCGCGAGTCCATTGTAGTTTGGGATAAAACCACAGGCAAGCCGCTTGCCCCAGCGATCATTTGGCAAGATAGGCGTACCGCTAGCTACTGTGAGACGCTAGCCAAAAAAACCGTCTCGCATCAGCGCAGCGTCGCCCAAGAGATACGTAGCGTCACAGGCTTACGCTTAGACCCTTACTTTAGTGCCAGTAAAATCGCTTGGTTATTAGAAAACAACCCAGATATTAAGGCGCGCATCGATGCCAACAAAACCGAAGAGCTGGCGATTGGTACTATTGACAGCTGGCTTATTTATCAGTTGACCGGTGGTGAGCACGTCATCGATGTGACCAATGCATCTCGCACCTTATTATACGATATTAATAAACTGGCCTGGTCGAGTGAGCTGTGTGCGCGCTTTGATATACCTATGTCGATACTGCCAAAAGTCTTACCTTCTGATGGCGACTTTGGCAAGACCAAAAAAGGCTTATTTGCCAAACAGATCGCTATTCAGGCGGTATTAGGCGATCAGCAAGCGGCTTTATTTGGTCAAGGCTGCCTTGAGCCTGGCATGGCAAAAAACACTTATGGTACCGGCTGTTTTATGCTGATGAATATAGGCGAGACCCCTAAGCTCAGCGAGCAGCAACTGCTCACCACCATTGCTTGGCAAAAGACCGCTGTGCAAAGCCGCGCTGAGCAACTCACCTTTGGTCAAATGGTAGAGTCGGGTCGGCGGCTATTACAAATTCCAAAAAAACAAACCACTTACGCGTTAGAGGGTAGTGTCTTTATGGCAGGCGCTATCGTGCAGTGGCTGCGAGATAATCTTGGCATGATCAGCGAAAGTAGGGATGTCGAGCGCTTGGCTCAGCAGGTCGATAGCAGCGAAGAGGTAGTACTATTGCCAGCATTCACCGGGCTTGGCGCACCATATTGGCGCTCAGATGTCAGTGCTAGCATCACTGGTATGAGTCGCGGCACTACCAAGGCCCATATCGCCCGCGCAGCATTAGAAGCTATCGCTTATCAGACTTATGATGTATTGATTGCTATGCAAAAAGACAGCCCTCATCCTTTGACTGAATTGCGGGTTGATGGCGGCGCCGCTAATAATGATTTGTTAATGCAGTTTCAAGCTGACTTGCTTGGTGTACCGGTACTACGTCCCATGGATACGGAGATTACCGCTAAAGGTGCCGCGCTACTAGCGGGACTAAAATCTGGACTATATGATGATAATACGATGATAGAGTCTTGGAAAGTGGAGCGTAGTTTTGAGCCAACGATGTCAGAAACAAATCGTCAAACGCATCTAGGTAAATGGCAGGATGCCATGACGCGCGCGTTGACTCAACTTTGATTTTTTGATGACAGTTTTATAAAGGTTTTATTGATAGATACTCAAAAGGCTATTAAACGGTGCAAACCTGCTGGCAGGATACATGCTGTAACGTAAGCTAATATTGGCGTTGACATAGCTTACATATCCGGTGTAGCTACTACCACGCAGATGATTTTATACTTAAATAGTAATGAGGTTGTTTACTAAAGAGGACATGAAGTGGACTTAGCCACTTCAGTTTTCTTTGATTTAGCTTGTTCAGCGCTACATTAGTGTTGAATCAGTGCCGAAACTGAAGAAGTTAAGCTCTTATTCAACCCTCATTTGAGAACTCTAAATTTATAACAATTAATTAAAGGATTAAACGATGAATAACAATAAGACTGATAATATAATTAATAATGAGCCAAGAGTAGACGCTCAAGGTAATGTCATTGATGCTAATGACCGCATCATCACTGATGACAACATGGTTGGCGGCGATAAGCAGCGTATCATAGATGACAATGCTCGCCGTATGGCAGACCAAGAAGTGGTCGATAGAAAAGTGGTCACTAACGATCCTGATAATATTGATCGTAGTGAAGTCAAACACATGTCAAAAGAGACAAAAGACGACCTAAACGCTGACATGATCACTGGTGAGCCAGGCTCGCATCCAGTAGGTACTGGTATTGGCGGCGTCGGCGGCGCAGCAGCTGGTGCGGCTATCGGTTCGATGGCAGGTCCACTAGGCACCCTAATCGGTGGCGCTATCGGTGCAGTCGTAGGTGGCGGTGCAGGTCATGCTTCAGCTGAAGCGATTAACCCGACTCATGAAGAAGCTTACTGGCGTGCTGAGCATGTGAATGCAAGCTATTATAAAGAGGGTCATGACTTTGACCGTGATCTACATCCTGCTTATGCAGTCGGTTATGCTAATCGCGCTAAGTATCCCGCTGATGCTCGTTTCGAAGATCACGAAAGTGACCTAAAGCGCTCTTGGGAAGAGGTCAAAGGTGAGTCGCGTATGCAGTGGGAAGAAGCGCGTCTAGCCTCACGTGATGCTTGGAACCGTGTAAGTAGATAATAGCTGCATTAGTGAATAGGACAGTAAAAGTATCTTTACCTAATTTCTAAACAGGCAAAGATAAAAATAAAAGCTTCTAGAGTTGTTCTAGAAGCTTTTTTATGCAGAACTTTAGCGTAAAGCGGTTATAAAGTTATGCTATTGTGAGCAAACTATACTCACTTCTATAAAGAATGCACATGCCTATTACCGATGACTCTTCAGCCAATAAGCCTATACTAAGCGCCTCTGAGCTGTCTGCTGATGTCGCAAGCTTTTATCAAGGTAAGTCGCGACAAGGACAAGCGCCAGGCCTTTGGACCCTCGTACTCTCTCAAGTTACGACTTGGATTTTTGCCCGCTCACTGATGAATGCCGCTATATTGGGCTTTTTTTATGGTATTGCCGGCGCTTTAGCTTATGGGATGTATTATTTTAGCTTTGTCACTGGCGCGCATATTGTCGATAGCTTACGCTTTAAGCATGGCTTTCATAACATGCAAACCTTTATGTATGACAAATTCGGTAAAACCGGCGAGCACTGTTTTAATGCCGTGATTAGCTTTCGGTTGGTGAGCGAGATATTTAGTAATTTATTAGTGTTTGGCTTTATTGCGACCTTGTTTGTGGGCTTTAATGAGAGCTACTTAATCGTACTTATTGCTGTTGCGACCTTGATCTACTCTTCAATCGGCGGCTTATATACGGCGCTCAAGACTGATGTCATGCAAGCTTCACTGACTATTGTGGCAATCGCGGTGCTATCTATCGCTATGTTTATGCACCCGCTATTCTCTTTTGCTGATATTGTTAGCTCCTCGAGTAGTGCTGATAATAAAGGCTGGATATTATTGATCGTGGCCTTCATTCAAGTTTGGAGTTACCCGGCCCATGATCCAGTGATGACGGACCGCGGTTTCCTAGCAGATCGTAGTACTACCAAAAAATCGTTTTATTATGCTGCGCCTCTTTCTATGATTTGCATTATGCTATTTGGGCTGCTCGGTGTGTTTGCTCAGTTAAATAATGCTGGCGGTGCTACTGAGGTAACACAAACACTAAACAGCTTATTTTCGCCAGCGGTGATGCTGTTATTTTGTTTTGCGTTAATCGTTTCCGCGATCTCTACGCTCGACTCAACTTATGCGAGTGCCGCAAAACTCGTCGCTGTCGATATGAAACTTATTAAGCCGACAGTTAGAAACGGCAGATTGGTCATGATCGGCTTTTTGCTGGTAGGCTTAGGGTTTATTGCTACCGGCAGCAAGGACTTATTTGACGCCGTCGCTATCAGTGGTACGGCTTCGCTATTCTTAGCGCCGGTTGTATTTTTTAGTATTTGGTCTAATTGGCAGGTTAAGCCTTGGGCGCTCGTCATTAGCTTCGCTTCAGCTTTGCTAGCCGGCGTCATTTATATGCTAGAAAACGCGGGTTATGTTACATTAATGACCCCGCTTTTTGGTGTAGAGCACAAATACGTCAAGCTGTTAATACTCTGTGTTGTCGCGTCATTACTCGGTTGCTTATCTTTTGTAGTTGCTCGTAAAAAGGATGCATCAAAACCGTAAATAATCATACAACATGCCTGAGCTATATTTGCGAATGAGAGTTGCAAAGACGGTCCTTAAAAGTGTTGTAATATCGTTTAGTAATAAAGCAAACATACTTTTTGAACACGTGTTCAACACTAAGATGGGCTACTTGTGCTATGTTGAGACAGTTTAACGGTTAAGTTTAGTTTACCTTGTGAAAGCTACAGCGCCTAGACAAGTGGCATAGCGGATACGTAATATCATACATCTATTAAGCTCTACACACTTTCGCTGTCTATACGCTTTTTTATACATAATAAAAATAATAGGTTGTTTATGAGTCAAGATACCGCCGGTAATAATAGTTTTTATATTGCCACTGCTAATTTACTTAATTTGGCCAATCCCAATCGTGTCTTTTATGAAAACGCACCACCTTATACCAATAAGGCTTACGAGCATAAATTGAACGGGCTAAGTAGCCTATTATCCAACGCTCATGCTGATATCATCGCTGTGCAAGAAGCTTGGGATAGCAGGGCAGTTGAGTCGTTGGCAGTGTCATTAGGGTTTGAGGCTAAGGATGTCATTATTCCTTTAGCCAGTAATGAGCAATCAAGCCCTTATACCCAAGGCAGCGGAGCCATAGGGACGCCAGCGGTAGGTATTATTAGCCGCTTTGAGACGATAGAGACGAGTTTGCTAGAAACCGTTGTCGATGAAGCGACAATTGATATTCCAGACATTGGCCCTTATCGTCAGTTTAAACGTCCGCCATTGTTGGTTAGAGTCGAGGCTTATGGTCAGCCTATTACGATTATCACCGCTCATCTAAAAAGTAAACGTGCTTTTTTCTTACGTGATGATGATGGCAATTTGTTAGAGGATATGGATGACCCTAACATTCGGGTTCGCGCCAAACTGCGTAGTCTGTGTATGCGCGCGGCGGAAGCAGCATCTATAAGAATGACGATTATAGAGCGCTTAAAGCATACGCGAGAGCCTTTGATACTGCTTGGCGACATGAATGATGTCACTGGCAGCGTGACTACTCAGTTGATGACAGAGACAGGAGAGGTAAATTATGATAAAAGTATGCGCGATGTATCATTATTCGATGCAGCTCGCGTGCAAGCACGCTATGGTTGGATGAAGGATGTGGCATATACTCATATCTATCAGGGTATGCCAGAGGTTATCGATCAGTTATTTGTCTCAGAAGAGTTTTTGCCCGAGAGTAAATTCGCTCTCGGTCACGTCGAGCGAGTAGATTATTTTAACGATCACTTAAAATGGGATTATGCTGATAGAGTCACTGATCATGGTATTATACGAGCGAAAATAAACATTCATGGCTGATGCTATATCTCATTAGCTATTATATTGTGATTTAAGAAAACGCCTGATTTTGCCGACTAAAAGTTAAATGGTTGTGATGCAATACATTATTTGCTAACGATAATAATAGCTATCATATTGTCTATTATTAAAGACCATATCAGTACTTGATTTAGGGCTGATAATTTGATGAAAACAAGTTATGGCAATAAGGCTAACATTAAGAGGTTTATAATGAGTGGACAAAAAGACGACAAAATCGAAGATGTGTTAGTAGACTCAGAGCTGGCCAAGAAACTGGTACCAAATAAATTTAAGTTTACCAGTCAGCAAGGCCGTGCTCGCCGTCAAAAGTTACTGATGGGTGCTAAAAAGCTTAGCGAAACCATGCCTATCAATGATATCACCTTAGCTGCGGTATGCGAAGAAGCAGGCATCCCGCGCGCTTCTGCATATCACTTCTTTCCTAATATTGAAGCGATATTTTTGGCCTTAAGGTTCTTGAATGCTATTGATATCTTAGAGATATTAGCGACCGTTGAGACCGAAGATTATGATAGATGGCAGGGCTACCTGATTGCACTTGTCAAGCGCTGTGTTGAGATTTTTCATGATGACGAGACTAAAGCGAAGCTGATATATGACACCAACACTCCTGATTTTGAGGGGGATAGTTTTGGTGAGGATATGGATCATCAGGTCATCGAACTGGTTCACAAGCGCTTATCTGAGCGTTATGAGATGCCTGATTTTGACAACATAAAAGAGATCTTATTAGTGACTTATGGCATTATCAATGCGATATTTACCTTATCTTATCGCCGTCATGCCAGTATCACTGAGCACTATGTGCAAGAAGCGGGAACGGCGTCAATTGCTTATCTGCGCTGCTATCTTCCCGAAAACTTGCCTCGTAAAGAGGCATAAAAGCTACCGCTGAAGTCCAATAACAATAAAGCCGACTCAATGTCGGCTTTTTGCGGTTTATGCGTTAAGTGATCTCTGTAAGAACAGCATTAAAACAAAACTAGCCACATCGTCTATTGAATTTATTATTGCTAAGGCTATCATGGATAATAAACCTTCTTAGCCAAGAGAGCCAATCTAAAAACTGCAATGAGAACTATGACTGAATATTATGATTTTTATTACCAATAATATCACTTTGAACGACAATGAAGTAGAGATTAATGCTATACGCGCTCAAGGTGCAGGGGGTCAAAACGTCAATAAAGTCGCCTCTGCTATTCATCTGCGCTTCGATATCAAAGCCTCAAGCCTGAGCGATCTACAAAAAACACGCCTGTTAACCAGTAAAGATAGCCGCATTAATAAAGACGGCATATTTGTGCTCAAAGCCCAGCAATATCGAACCCAAGAGCGTAATAAAATAGACGCCATCGAGCGTCTACAGGCCTTTATCAAGCAAGCCACTTATGTAAATAAAACTCGAAAAGCAACGAAACCAAGCCGTAATGTCAAACGTAAGCGAGTAGATAACAAGACTCAGCGAGGTAAAGTCAAAGCGTTAAGGGGTAAGGTTGATTACTAGCTAAGGCTTTAATTTTACTCCCCACTGCTGTTGCATCCATAAACTTTAATTATAAATTTTTAATTATATTGTGAGACCCTTCTATGACCTCATTACTTCCGCGTTTATATTCGTTTCGTCGCTGCCCTTATGCGATGCGGGCGCGCCTTGCTTTATTATTTGCTGAATTACCAGTTGAGCTACGAGAGATCGTGCTAAAAAACAAACCAAGCCAAATGTTAGCGATTAGTCCAAAAGGCACAGTACCCGTCTTGCAGCTGCCTGAGGGCAGGGTAATTGAAGAAAGCCGAGAAATCATGATATGGGCGCTTGAACAGAATGATAAACAAGGACTGCTCGATGCTAAGCTTATCAAACAGGCAAATGACTTACTCGACAAAAATGATGATGAGTTTAAACACTGGCTTGATCACTACAAATATGCAGACCGTTATCCTGAGATGAGTCAGGCTGAGTATCAAGAGCGAGGCGAGGTATTCTTACAGAGTTTAGAGGCCTTGCTAAATAAAAATGCTTATTTGCTAGGTGATAGCATCAGTATCGCTGATATTGGCATTATGCCTTTTGTACGCCAGTTCGCTCACGTAGACCGCGATGTTTTTTATGGCTTGCCTTACCCAAAGCTGCAAAGTTGGTTACAGGACTGGCTAGAACATCCGCTATTTAAGCAAGCTATGACGAAGTTCGATCCTTGGCAAGAAGGCGACGAGGTAATCATATTCCCTAATTAAAGTAGATATATCATTCAGCCAGTTTAAAATCATATTATCAAAAATGAATTTGTCGTCTATTGCCAAGTACAAGCCAATGCTCTGTATAATGAGACAATAGAACATTCCTTTAGCGATACGCTTTTAACTAGAAGACTTTACTATGCCAAATCAACGTCCGTTATATATCCCCTTTGCAGGTCCTGCGCTATTAGAAACCCCTCTACTAAATAAGGGTAGCGCCTTTTCACCAGAAGAACGTGATAGCTTTAATTTAACCGGATTATTGCCTCATACCATCGAGACGATTGAAGAGCAATCTTTGCGCGCTTATCATCAACTTCGCTCATTCACTGACGACATGGATAAGCATATTTACTTACGCAACATTCAAGATACCAATGAGACCTTATTTCATCATTTGATTGACCAACATATTGAAGAGGTCATGCCGCTCATCTATACCCCAACGGTTGGGCAAGCTTGCGAGAAGTTTTCGCAGATTTATCGCCGAAAGCGCGGTATATTTATCTCTTATCCCGAGCGTCATAAAATCGATGATATGCTACAAAACGCCACTAAACAAAAGGTAAAGGTCATCGTAGTCACTGATGGTGAGCGTATATTAGGCCTAGGCGATCAAGGCATTGGCGGTATGGGCATTCCCATTGGTAAACTATCTTTATACACTGCGTGCGGCGGTATCAGCCCTGCTTACTGTTTACCAGTCTTATTAGATGTCGGTACCAATAATCAGCAGCTGCTTGATGACCCTATGTACATGGGCTGGAGAAATCCGCGCATCTCTGGTGAGGAATACAATGAATTTGTCGATTTATTTATTCAAGCCGTTAAGCGGCGCTGGCCAGAGGTGCTCTTACAATTTGAAGATTTTGCACAAGAAAACGCCACGCCACTATTAAATAAATATCGCGATCAATTATGCTGCTTTAATGATGATATTCAGGGTACGGCTGCGGTTTCAGTCGGTGCATTGATCGCAGCATGCTTAAACAAAGGCCAAAAACTCAGTGAGCAGAACATAGCGTTTTTGGGTGCAGGATCGGCAGGCTGCGGTATCGCCGAGCATATCATTCGCCAAATGCAGCGTGAAGGCTTAAGTGAGGCGCAGGCACGCAGACAGGTATTTATGGTGGATCGTTATGGCCTACTCACCGATAACATGACAGAGCTACAAGCGTTCCAAGTGCCACTAGTGCAAAAAGAAGCAGATATGCAGCACTGGGATAAGAGTCAGAAACTTGGGCTTTTACAAGTGGTTAAACAAGCAAAGATAACGGTATTGGTTGGGGTTAGCGGGCAAAAAGGTCTATTTACCCAAGAGATTATTGAGTCTTTATGTGCCAACACAGAACATCCTATTGTGCTACCGCTGTCAAACCCAACGTCTCGCGTTGAAGCCACACCGCAAGAAGTGACAAACTGGAGCGACGGACGCGCAATTATTGCTACGGGTAGTCCTTTTGCCAATACCACTTATAATGGTCAGTCTTTTGAAGTGTCACAGTGTAATAATAGCTATATATTCCCAGGTATAGGCTTGGGGGTCTTGGTAGCACGGGCAACAGGGATCAGCGATAATATGCTCATGGCCGCAAGCCAGGCCCTAGCAGATATATCTATGGAATACAAAAAAGCACCCGGTGCTATATTACCGCCCATCAACGTCATTAAAGAGATTAGTGAAAAAATAGCTCATGCTGTGGCAATGCAAGCTATAGAAGATAAGCTTGCCCTGCCAGTCACGGCAGAAAACCTACAACGTCGATTAGAAGCAAATTTTTGGTTACCTGAGTATCGTAATTATCGCCGTACTTCTTTTTAGGGCTATAAAATATAAAGAGATAAGCTGATTATTATCAAAAATAGTAGTCAGCTCATTAATGATAATTACTTATATATGGTTAGCTTGGATGATAATAATAACTTGAGCTTTTTAAACAACAAAAACCCCTTACAAGCTAATGCCTGTAAGGGGTTTTTGATATATGGTGGGCCCAGTAGGACTTGAACCTACGACCAAAGGCTTATGAGTCCTTGTTTTTACAACAACAATACACAATGGATGGCGATAATTAGCTGCAATTATTGTCTGAAAGCCTTTCCCATTAAAGGGTTAGGTTGAAATCCAAATATACCTATCAACAAGTAGATATGCGTATCAATAAATTTGGGGTATCAAAATAGTATCAAAATGGATAGTCCCAGCAGATATTTGAAAAGTAAGAGTCTACAAATGAAACTTTTAAATGATTAGCAATAAAGGATATATCTTTCGTTCAATGTGTGAAGAAAGCTAAGAGCTGGTTACTTTTGCTTTTAAATATCGTATTGGTCAACAGATGCTACTCATAAATGTGTAGGAGATATTGAAAAAGCGTACCCACATCGTGAGTACGCTAAAAACTAATAAGTATAAAACAAGAATATCTGAATGAAAATAAAGTTTTAATCAGATTTAGGTCGCTATAGGTGTATCTAAAGTGACGGGTTTCTCTTGAATTTTTTTACTATCTACTGCTGCATTTAAGTTTACAAGGAAAATAGCAGTGGCTGCAATTATTCCTGGTATGGCGATAAACAAAAAGTTAGTTTGGTGGCTTAGCTCAAGTGTAAGCAGTGCCCCAGTCAAGATAGGACCTACGATGGCGCCGATACGACCGATACCCGATGCCCAGCCCATAGCCGTTGTACGTACGGCAGTCGGGTAGTACTGAGCGACAAAGGTGTAAAGCAGTATCTGTGAGCCAATAGTGGTTGCCCCAGCAATGGCAATTAAAGTGTAAAGTACGGCTTGAGGACTATTGTAGCCAAGTAATATCAATGCAGCAGCCCCAGCGACAAACATAATGGTTAATACTGGCTTTAGATGGAATCTATCAGCTAGCACACCGCCACCAATAGCACCGATCATCCCGCCAATATTGAGTGCAAATAAGAACAGCATACTAGCGCCTAGCGAGTAACCTGCTTGAATCATTAGCTTTGGTAACCAGCTGGCAAGAGCGTAGACCATCAACAAGCACATAAAGAAGGCGATCCAAAACATAATGGTAGTAAAGCCACGGTTTTTTAGGAATAGCGCTTTGATAGGAGCGTCATCGCCTTTGGTTGGTTCATCTAATATTAAGGTAGTGGAGGTCGTGATAGTTTCTTGTGGTGCAAGTCTGCGGACGATTTTTTTGGCGTCGTCATGTCTTTTTTCTTTGACCAAATACATCAAAGATTCAGGCAGCATTTTCCAAATGATTGGTAATAGCAAGCTAGGAATACCTGCGATATAAAACATAATCTCCCAGCCATAATCTACCACCAAAAATGATCCTAGCAATGCGGATGCCATACCACCTATCGCGTAACCACTAAACATAATGGCGACTAGCGTACTACGCATACGCTTCGGAGCGTATTCAGAGGTCAGCGCCACACAGATGGGCATCACGCCGCCGATACCAAGACCGGCAATGAAGCGTAAAGCCGCAAACTGCATTGGACCATTAGCAAAGGCCCCAAAAAAGGTAAAGCTGCTGAATAGGGCGACGCAGATCATGATGGTCTTTTTGCGGCCGATTTTGTCAGACAAAGTACCAAAAATCATGGCACCAAACATCATGCCAAATAGGGCAGCACTGGCAAGAAAGCCTGCCTGTACTGAAGTCAATGACCACTCTTCCATGAGTAAGGGCAATGCTACGCCATAAATGATGAGATCATAACCATCAAAGATGATAATCAGTAGACACCAAAACAGCACCTTCCAATGAAAGGGCGCAAATTTGGCTTCATCAATAACTTTATTGATATTTAAGGTTGGTGATTCCATTCGTATGTCTCCATGAGTAATATCCTTATAACTATCTAACAAGTTATGGTTTTCTAATGAGCAAGTCAAAAACTATCTAAGTATAAATATATACCTATAAGGTATGGGTTTTGATTTTTTAGGGTGTGAGAAAGTATAAAGACGTATAATATCTTTAATTAAAATCAGTGAGGTTTTTATAAAAAACATCTAAAAAACTTGTAAGGCTATGAATATTCATAGGATTTATTCTTTTGGAGAAAGTTATGTTTTTATTGGCAATAGATGGTTTTTCTTAAAAGATAGACAAAAAAACAGCTCATATATCTTTTAAATATATGAGCTGTTTTGGTTTTTATTAAAGTATAGTCAATTAAAAATAAAACTGTCATAAGTTCAAAAGCGCTACTGGTATAATTTTTCCTTGCTTGCTGCGTTCCCAGAGGCTGGGCAAAAATCATCCCAGTAGCGCTGTAACACTTTTAAATTGAATATACTATATAGTTAAGTCTTTATAAAATCGATACAGCCCATATCATAAAACAGTTTAGGGAGATTATTCTCCATCCACCCTTGGCGCAGAAACTTAGCCTGTGCCCATTTTTTCTCAATAGGGTTCAGATCAGGGCTGTACGGCGGCAGCCAAAGAATACGATGGCCATGTCTGTTTAATAGTTTTTGAATGCGTTTGCTTTTATGAAACCGAGCGTTATCCATGACAATCACGCATTTAGTCTTGAGACTTGGAATTAAAGTGTGTTTGCACCAGTCGTAGAATATGGTGCCATTGATGTTCTGCTCAAAGTAATCAAGCGCAAAAAGCATTTTTTCATAGAGAGCTCCGATGACGTTGGTTCGCTTTTTTGCTTGCCAGTTGTAGCTATCGATACAGGGTGTACCAATCGGTGCATAGCCATGAGAACGAATGGTTTCAGCCTCAAAGCCGCTTTCATCCATATAGACAATGGGGTAGCCTTGCTGCGTAAAGCTATCAAGCTTATTCTGGAATACTGCTCTTTTTATCGGACACGCTTTTGGATGTTCTAAGGTCTTTTTTTTGACTGATACCAAGACGCTTTAAAGCATTAAAGATGCCAGTCTTACTACAGTTCAAGCGACGAGCTCTTTCATAGTTATAATCATCTGGATATGTTTTTACGTCTTCAATCAATGCGTCATCAGGTATTTTAGTTGGTGCTTTATTTCTGGTTGTTTTAGGAGTTAGGTTCTGCTGCCAGCTGTGAATGGTGCTGGTGCTAAGTCCATAAAACAGCGCAGCTTCTCGTATGGTCATGCCATCAGCGATGCTAGAAAGTACCTGTTTGCGATAGTCTATTGAATAAGTCATTGTTTATTTCATTAATTAAGATTGTTATAAATATTGTATCGGTTTTATTTGGATTAGACTATA
>NZ_AYXN01000024.1:0-41037 GCF_000511655.1 Psychrobacter sp. TB15 | reverse complement strand
TAGACCTCTTGCAAAAGTAGCAGAGGGAATTAAAATAAGAAGAACATTCATCGTTGTCTAAGAACCATGCCAAACATAGATAAGCTACTCAAACAAAGTGACGCTGGTTTTAAACGCTACACTGGCATTCATAAAGCCACCTTTTATGACATGCTTGATGCCATGCAAGAGCATGAAGCATCTAAGACCAAATCAGGTAGACCAAGTGTGCTCAGTCTTAAGGAGCAGATACTACTAGCCCTGACTTATTGGCGTGAATACCGCACGCTTTATCATATCAGTATGGACTTTGGTATTCATGAGTCTTCTGCTAGCCGTATCATTCGTAAAGTAGAAGACACACTGATTGACTCTGGCAAGTTTGAATTACCTAAAAAGCTGCCTAGTCGTGTCGATGACGACATCAATTGGTCAGTCGTCATTGTTGATGCTACCGAAACCCCTATTGAGCGTCCAAAAAAAACCAAAGAGACTACTACAGCGGTAAGAAAAAACAACACACCTTAAAAGCGCAGGTTATCGTTCATTGGCAAACTGGTTTGATACTTGATGTGCAAACCTGTAAAGGGTCAATCCACGATTTTAAGCTGTATAAAGATACTTGTCCTGACTGGTTACCTTGTGACGCCAAGCTACTAGCCGATAGTGGTTATCAAGGGTTAGCAAAGTTACATGAGCAAACTTTCACGCCATTTAAGAAACCTCGTGGTGGTCAGTTATTAGAGATATGCAAACAGGCCAATCACTATCTGGCAAAGTTCCGTATTGTGGTTGAGCACAAAATAGGCTTAATCAAGTTGTTTAAAATCGTGGCTCATAAATATCGCAACCGTCGTCAGCGCTATGATCTTAGAATGAAGCTGTTTGCTGGTATCATTAATTCCGAGCTTAAATTATGACTTTTGCAAGAGGTCTAATGAGCAATGAGAGTTAACACCGACATACTAAAAACCGTATCGACCATCAGCCAATACGGTAAAGATAAAAATATCTATTCTATCTTGCAACTATTAATAGTTGTTTTCACGGCGCCAGTTGTCCACGTCACGCTCGGCATCCTCTTTGCTATGGCCATAACGTTCTTGTACACGGCCGACTAGCTTATCACGGCTACCTTCGATTTGGTCGAGGTCATCATTGGTCAACTCGCCCCATTTTTGTTTTACTGAACCTTTCATTTGGTTCCATTCGCCTTTTAGAGTATGTTCATTCATAGTGATTATCCTTGTACTAGCGGCTCATTCAGTAAAATAAAAGTCCTTCTATTTACCTATTTTTATAATATAGCCGATTAATGAGTTTATATTCTCTAGCATTCAATAGATCGCTATTAAGCGATGCATCAATAACTAGTGATTCTTACTATATAAATTATGACTCGCGCTGTCTGTATTAACGGTGTTTTTAGTGTTACTCAACAATAATAAAGGCCGCAAATTTATTATGAGTATGTAACCTTTGTAAGAGTAAGCAAAATTAAAAGTAACCGTACGGCTGTTCTATTTGTTGACTATGATATTTAGTACTCGTAAGTTCTAGTACTTTAAAAAGCGTCTTAATATACAACTTCTTATTCTGCAAAATAATCTCGTTAGACGGTTATTCTTTCTAGTTAGACGGTTATT
Organism: Psychrobacter sp. TB15; assembly: GCF_000511655.1. NCBI lineage: Bacteria > Pseudomonadati > Pseudomonadota > Gammaproteobacteria > Moraxellales > Moraxellaceae > Psychrobacter > Psychrobacter sp. TB15. Next base: position 39,412 of record NZ_AYXN01000024.1, on the reverse strand, counting down.
CTTTCTAGATCGTCATGATTTCTCTCTAACAGCTTCACTCAAGGCACTGCTAGCTTATCTTAGTAATCTGTTATTCATGATAATTAAATTATAGACAGCCCGTGCAAATGACTATAACCTTATAGTCTAAACATAAGCATAAAGTGGTTTAATAAAAGGCTAAGCGTGAAAGTGACACAAATAATCGATGATATAGGTGATAAAAAAGACGGGTTTGCAAAAGCGAGCACTGCATCACCACGCAAGCTTGCCAAGGCACAAACGCGTAACGCGATAATGAAAAGCGCTTTGCGTCTATATAGCAGTGAAGGCAGCGCAGGCATGAGTATGAATAAAGTCGCCAAAGGCGCAGGGATTGCGCAGCCAAGTTTTTATAATCATTTTGCAAGCTTAGATGAGCTGCAACAGCAGCTAAGCGCACGGCTAAAGGATAATTATCTCTCGCCCATGCGCGCCGCTTGGATAAAAATGATTAAAGACTATGCTTGGCTCAGTGAGACTCAGTTCAACCAGCGCTGTGAGCAATGTCTTAACCACATCTTTGATGCCGCCTTTATTAATATCGACTTATTTCAGCGCTTAAACGAGGATCGTCTGCGCTGTGGCCCCACTACAAAACTCAGTACAAAACCCAGCTTAGAACTCAGTATAGAACTCAGTACAAAACCCAGTATAGAACTCAGTACAGAAAATCAGCTGTCTACAAGCAGCGGTTTGAGTCATTTAATCAATGAGATACAACAAGAGTGGACGCAGATATTTGTCGAAGGTCTGACGTTATCTGACTGTGATTTTGAGGCTTCTGAAGTGAATTTGTGTGTCGATATTGCCTCAGCGCAAGTCCATGAGCTGATACTAGGCTGTCACCAGCAGCGCTATACTCGAGGTCAAGCCATCACCATCTTATGTCAAAACTTAAATGCTTTATTCATCCGTTTTTGGCAAAAACACAGCGTTTAAAGATAGCGTTTAAAGATAGCGTTTAAAAAACAAAGTTTAAGGCTGGATGTAAAACCTAAGCTCGTATCTAGCAATATTTTAACCCAGTACATTCTAGCGGTCTTACACTGGAATAAGAGTCAACGACAAGGAAGTTAAACTATGATTAAAAGTATCCGTGAAAATAAAAGCAAAGACGCAAGTACAGCAGGTGAACAAACTCACTTTAGAACCTGCAACTTGTGTGAAGCGATGTGCGGTATCGTCGTCAAGCATGATGGCGAAAAGGTGCTGTCTATCAAGGGCGATAAGGACGATCCATTCTCCAAAGGCTATATCTGCCCAAAAGCCACCGCTTTGCAAGATTTGCACGAAGATCCTGATCGCCTGCGCCATCCTGTCGAGCGCACCGCTGATGGCTGGAAAAAGATCAGTTGGGATGAGGCGTTAGACAAAGTCGCGGCCGGCATACAGTCCATACAAAAAAAGTATGGCAACAACGCTTTTGGCGTCTATCTAGGTAACCCTAACGTGCACAACTTAGGCGGTATGCTCACCATTAAGCATCTATTGGGCAGCATCAAGACTCGCACTCGCTTCTCAGCCACTTCTATCGATCAGCTGCCGCATCACATTATTAGCCTGCATCTGTTCGGTCACATGCTGCGTATCCCTGTGCCTGATGTCAATCGTACTCAGCACATGCTGATCATCGGTGGCAATCCGCTAGCCTCTAACGGCAGTATCATGACCGCCGCGAACATGCGCCAAAAGCTAAAAGATATCAAAGCTCGCGATGGCAAAGTAGTGGTCATCGATCCAAGACGTACCGAGACGGCTGATATCGCCAGCGAGCATCACTTTATCCGTCCGGCGACTGATGTGTTACTGCTCCTTGCGATGCTCAATGAGATTTATGCGCAAGGCTACGCCAAAAAGGCACGTGTCAATAATAGAGCCGCTGACCTCGCTCCGGAGATTGAGCGCATGGCAGACTTCGCTAAAGGTTATAGCGCAGAATCCGTCGCGCCGATTACTGGCATCGCCGCTGATGAAATTAAGCGGTTGGTCAAAGAGTTTTGTGAGGCTGAAAGCTCAGTGTGCTATAGCCGTATGGGCGTCTCGGTGCAAGAGTTTGGCTTATTAAGTCAATATATAGTGATGATTATCAATATCGTCACAGGGCGCTTGGATGAGGTCGGCGGCCTGATGTTCCCAAACCCTGCCGTCAACGTAGTGCAAAACACGGGTCCTGGCTATTTGGGTAAACGTCACAGCCGCGTCAGTAATCTACCTGACTTCAACGGTGAGTATCCGGTAGCAGCGATGGCAGATGAGATGTTAGTCGAGGGCGAAGGGCAGCTCAAAGGCTTTTTGTGTGTGGCGGGTAATCCGGTGCTCAGTACACCCAATGGCGAAAAGCTAGATCAAGCGTTTGAGAGTTTGGAGTTTATGGTATGCTTTGACTATTATGTGACGGAGACCAGCCGCCACGCCAATATCATCTTACCGCCAGTCTCAGCGCTTGAGCGCGATCATTATGATGTCACCTTTAATGGCTTTGCTACCCACAACGTGGCTAAATACTCGCCTGTGCTATTTACTAAGCCCAAAGACGCTAAGCATGATTGGCAAATCTATATAGAGCTAGCTGAGCGTTTGGATAAGAATGCGCCTTTACCCCTCAAAGCTGAGCGCAAACTGATCCAAAAGCTGGGGCCAGAGTTTATACTTGACCAAGGCCTAAAGCGTGGTCCTTATTATGGAATGAGTCTGAAAAAGCTCAAAAAATACCCTCACGGCATGGATTTAGGGCCACTAAAGCCGATGCTGCCAGAAGCCATCAAGCATAAAGATCAGCAAATCAATCTCAATGTTGATTTTTATCAAGCCGATCTTGCGCGGGTGGAGGAGATGATGGCAAGCTATGATGAGAGCCAGATCTTACTCATTGGGCGTCGTCATGTGCGCAGTAATAACTCTTGGCTACATAACAGTCATCGTCTCACCAAAGGTAAGTCGCGCTGTACACTGATGTTGCACCCTGATACTGCAAAGGCTCATAACATCGAAGACGGTCAAGCGGTCAAAGTCACCTCGCGTGTCGGTGAGGTCACTATCAACGCTGAGGTCACCGATGAGCTGATGCCAGGTGTGGTAAGTATTCCGCATGGCTTCGGTCACGGCCGTAAAGGCGTCAAACAAAAAATTGCTCAGGCGAATGCAGGTGTCAGTGTCAATGATTTGACCGATGATACGCTTATCGATGAGCTAAGCGGTAATGCAGCAGTCAATGGCGTGCCGGTCACTCTGCAAGCGGTTGCGTTTGCCAGAGAGGATAATGAGGCGACAGTTAATGATAAAGTCGTGGCTTAAGAGGTATGTAGCACGCTACTCCTGTTAAACGCTACTCCTATTAAATGACAAACTGGCACTAAATCAAAAAAAGACGCTTATTTTAAATAGGCGTCTTTTTTATTTGTGTTGTTCTGGCATTTTTAACTTAGCACTTGCAGAATACGATTACTTATCGATGCCCACAAAATCAAACTGCACCTTTGGCATCTCATTCTGTATCAGCAGGCTAATGGCTTTAGCCGAGCCGCAAGCGTGTGTCCAGCCTAAAGTCCCGTGTCCGGTGTTCAGCCATAAATTATCAAAGGTTGCCGCGCTATTTTGACTACCGTGACGGACTTGACCTAAGTGCGCGCGGCCTATTAGCGGTACATTCGATGGCGTCATAGGCCGCAGTCCTGTCCAGTACTTAGCCGAACTAGCGATAATGCCTTTTGGAAAAATCTGCTGTACGCGCTCAGTAATGGCTTTGCAGCGAGTCATATTCAGATCCATGTTATAGCCATTAAACTCAGCGGTACCAGCCACGCGTAGCTTATCGCCAAGTCGCGACATCACTAGCTTGTACTCATCATCGATCAGGCTAACAAAAGGCGCTAAATGCGGCGCGCGCGGATTGACGCGGTAAGTGGCAGAATAACCTTTGGCCGGAAATATCGGCAGATCAATATTTAAAGGTTTGGTTAAAGGCACACTATAACTACCTAGTGCGATCACGAAGCTATCGGCGCTAAAAGTCTGCGCGTTCTGGCCGGCAGGACGAATAGTAATACTATGCACATGAGGACGAGGCGAGTGCGCATTGGTATTCAAAGCCACAATATCAGTATCGTATAGAAAGCTGACGCCTGCTTGCTTACACTTGGCCGCTAATCGCTGAGTAAATAGATGGGCATTACCAGACTCATCACGGCTAGTATAAGTTGCGCCAATGAGCTTGTGCGCGATAGGGTATAGCGCAGGCTCTAGGCTTGCAGCAGTATTGACATCGATAAAATGACGCTCGCAGCCAAGCTCTTGCATACGTTCGGTCGGTGCAACGGCGGCATCGAACTCTGCTTGGCTCGTATAAAAGTGCATGATACCGCGTGTTTGCTGCTCGTATTCGATATCGATGCTACGTCTGAGTTGCTGTAGCGCTGCGCGTGAATAAAGCCCTAGATGGAGCATTTGCACTAGATTGGCATCGGCGCGATCCGCGCGGCACTCCTTTAAGAACTGCATCGCCCATTTTAGCTGCGCTTTATCCGCACGCAGACGATAAAGAAGTGGCGCATCTTCACGAAACAACCATTTGAGTGCCTTGATTGGCGTTTTAGGGTTAGCCCAAGGGGTGGCGTGAGAAACTGAGATTTGCCCGCCATTGGCAAATGACGTCTGCATCCCAGCGGCCGACTCGCGCTCAATAACGGTAACTTGATAGCCCGCCTTTTGTAAATACCAAGCAGTTGTCACGCCTACTACGCCTGCTCCGAGTACCGCAATATGGCTCATAAGTAAAAAGTCTCTAGTCGACTGTCGTCAGAGTATATCAGAGTATAAAAGTATAGTAGTCACTAAAAATAAGGCGCGACGTTTTATAGCAGATCGACTGTAAGTCGGGTCTATTGAAAGCCGGCTACAAAGTCAGCTACTGCGGACGCGCCACATCAGCCTGCAAGGCAGCTGGCAGATCCAAAATAGTCATCTCACTATCTGCTAACTGCTCTGGACGCGCAACGACCAAAGCTTCAAAACCATTATCGCCTGCCGCTATCGCATTAACGACTTGTATCTTACCCAGCTTTTCACCTGCTGCTGGCGTATCGCCTGTACCTTTTACATAATGCAGAAAAGCTTTTGGCGCTGCTTTAAAGTAAATACGCGCGATAACTTCTTGACCCAAATAGCAGCCTTTATCATAGTCCATACCGCCGCGCTGATGTAGGCGCAGCTCTTGGGGTTGGAATTGACCTTGCGTCGCCGCTACTATCCAGTAGTTACCTGTAGCGATGCTGGTCTGCATCCAAGCTTGCGTCTCCTCGGCAGTATTATGCTCGTCTTTATGACTAAAGGTAGGCTCATCCGCCACTATGCAAGGATAAATCGGCGTTGGTGCACTGGTCTCAAATTTAGAAAAAGCACCAAACTTATTGAGATGAGTTTGCAAGGCTTCAGCGCAGTCGCTACTTAGAACGACATCAAACTGATTTTCGTCCTGTTTTTTTATCCAAAGCCCGAACTCTATACGTCCTTTTAAATTACTCAGTGCGGTCGGCTGGAAGCTTAGCCCAAGCTTAGTCACATCAGAGGTAATCTGGCCTTGCAAAAACTTTTCTGCATCTTCACCTTGCAGGGTCAGTTGGACAAAGGCGGGCAGCTGATTTTGATCAGATATGGACGTTGCGTCACTCATTGGTATTCCTATTATAGTTTTTGATTGATGAGGTTTGAATTATTCTAATGAACAGCTAAAAGGTCTCAGCAGAGTAGCATAAAACTGAGCGCAAAAAACATCATGATTATCTTTTACATTGGGTGTTATTAGTGATTTTCAAGCCAAAGCAATACAGGCGCTCATTGGTCAAAGATAGCGACTTACGCTACAATGAGCAATACAGAGATGGTTTTATACTTTATTGATAATACGCCCAGTATAGTGGCGGTCATATCGCCAATAATAATGACTAATGAGACAACTATGAGCTTACCCAATTGCCCCAAATGTGATGCAGATTATACCTACGAAGATGGCGCGCTACTGGTGTGCCCGATGTGCGCTCATGAGTGGACAGCCGCCGAAGCGGATGCGGCTCAGAATCAAGCTGAGGAAGACAGCATCGTACGTGACGCTGTCGGTAATGAGCTGCAAGATGGTGATGCGGTAACGGTCATTCGTGATTTAAAAGTCAAAGGCGCGTCAACCTCCATTAAAGTCGGCACAAAAGTCAAAAGTATTCGCTTGCTTGATGATCCGGTAGATGGTCACGATATTGACTGTAAAGTGGATGGCTTTGGGCAAATGAAGCTCAAATCGTCAGTGGTGAAAAAAGCTTAAGGCGAATATAAAGTCAGCTAGCCGGTTACTTTCCCAAGCTCACTAGTCGCGAGTTAATTGAGTCTCTAGTGCGCCCATGCTCTGTCATTAGTACGCTGATAGAGCTGCCGTTATCGAAAGATTTGGCTAACTGCTGATCCTCATCATCGCTCCAAGGCGTTCCGGCATTGGCAGACATAGCGCCCAACCCATTATCGATTTATGTTTACATTTATTTATACTTCCTGTTAGCGAGTCTGATAGGAAATAAATTATCTAAAACCTTTTATCTAAAATCTTTTCGTTCGACTGTTTTAAGTAAGCCAAAACCAAGCAAGACTAAAAATAAACTTCAATACAATAATAGAGACTAATTATGAGTACTAAAATTATGAGTACTAAAAACGAACAACTCTTTGCCCAAGCCCGCAAGCACATTCCAGGCGGCGTCAACTCGCCGGTTCGCGCTTTTGCTGGGGTGGGCGGTACGCCAGTGTTTATGCACAAGGCCTCTGGCAGCAAGATTTATGACACTGAAGATAACGCTTATATCGATTATATTGGCTCATGGGGGCCAATGATTTTAGGGCATGCGCATCCTAAAGTGATTGACGCGGTCAAAAAAGCCGCCGATGATGGGCTAAGCTTTGGGACGCCAACTCCGTTTGAGACGACGGTTGCTGATAAAATCTGCGAGATCGTGCCAAGTGTTGAGATGGTACGTATGACCAGCTCTGGTACTGAGGCGACGATGAGCGCTATTCGCCTAGCACGCGGCTATACGGGCCGTGACAATATCGTTAAGTTCGAGGGCTGCTATCACGGCCACTCTGATAGCTTATTGGTCAAGGCCGGCTCTGGTATGCTCGATATCGGTGAGCCAACCTCAAAGGGCGTACCTGCTGACTTTGCTAAGCACACGATTACTTTGCCTTATAATGATCCACAAGCGATCAAAGCCTGCTTTGAGAAGTGGGGCGACACTATTGCATGCGTTATCGTGGAGCCGATCGCAGGCAATATGAATATGGTCATCCCTGAGCAAGCCTTCCACGATACTCTACGCCAAGAGTGCACGGCTCATGGCGCGGTGCTGATCTTTGATGAAGTCATGACCGGCTTTCGCGTTGGTCTTGGCGGTGCGCAAGGGCACTTTAACATTCAGCCTGATTTGACATGCTTTGGTAAAATCATTGGTGCAGGCTTGCCTGTTGGCGCTTTTGGCGGTAAGCGTGAGATTATGGAATGTATCGCGCCGATGGGCGGTGTCTATCAAGCGGGTACGTTATCAGGTAATCCGCTAGCGATGCGCGCGGGTATCGCTATGTTTGAAGATTTGACGGTTGCTGGATTTTATGATGAGCTCGCGGCTAAAGTTGATAAGCTAGTCGATGGTATTCAAGCGGCAGCTGATAAGCACGGTATACACTTGCGTACTAACAAGCTAGGCGGCATGTTCGGTATTTTCTTTGTTAAAGACAGTCAGACCCCAACGCCGCACAATTTTGATGATGTGACCGCTTGCGATATGGATAAATTCAATACTTTCTTCCACGGTATGCTCGATCGCGGTATCTACTTAGCGCCTTCTGCGTATGAAGCAGGGTTTATGTCGATTAAGCATAGCAGCGATGATTTGGATAAATCGATACAGGCGGCCGATGAGATCTTTGCAGAGATAGCAAAGGCCTAAACGCAATATCTTAAAGCTAAGAAAAAGCCAACATCGTCAAAAGTGTTGGCTTTTTTTATGTCTCATATATGATGCTAACTGCAGTAGCTACTTTGCGCGTTTATCGTACTTAATATCCCTTAAACTTAGATTGCCGCGCAAGACGTCAGTATACATACGAAAATCGCTGACAAAGCTTTTTAGCGGAAACTTAAAAGAGGCCGGTTTGTTTTTTTCAAAGAAAAAATGACCGACCCAAGCGCAGCCGTAGCCTGCAGCAATACCTTTGAGTAAAGGTTTGGGCGAGCGGGTTTGGATAGACTTTGCTAGCCCTAATAGACCAAAACTACTACCTGCAAAGTGCAGACGGCGACAGGCCATGTTTTGATGCTCTTCTAAATAAAAGTCATAGAAGTTTTGTTGCGCCTTTTGCTTAGTTTCTGTCATTTCTTGACGATTTTGATTAGCTAGATGCTGATCAGTGCGAGCGGCGTTACTATCATGAGTAGTTTGCGCAGTAGTAGTTTGGGTATCGTTTTGGGTATTATGTCGAATAGTCATAGTAGCTTCCTTTGCTAAAATTATCTGAACTACAATCTTGATTTGGGCTTTATTTAATAGCCTATAAACATGAGTAGTTGTGCTTAAGTCCTTGTTTTATAAAAAATATTACTAAGTTTTAATGTAGCAAGCTGTGCTCCGCAATACTAGCATCACGGATTACTTAAAAGTCAGTTTTACACAACCTTTCGGTAAAGGCTCACGTTGTTTGCTAGGATTTGGCATAAATGCTTTAATAAGCACTTTTACTGATAGCGCTATTTAGCGTTTGCTAATCTTTATGATGCTAACTTAATATTAGCACTTATCTCAAACTTTTTATTTCATCCACAGTTACGGTAACGCCACTTTATGCCCACTAATTACCTTGAAAACCCGCCCCTTGCCGAAAACGAGCTTATGGCAGCGATAGATATCGGTTCCAATAGTTTTCACTTAGCTATTGGCCGGCTCGATCATGGCGAGGTACGTAAAGTCGTCTCTATGTCTGAAAAAGTGCAGCTGGCAGCGGGACTCGATGAGCATAACATCCTCAGCGCCGAAGCGGTGCGCCGAGGACTTGATTGTCTGAGCCGTTTTACCGCGCGCTTAGACTCGGTATCGCCAGAGCGAGTGCGTATTGTCGCGACCAACGCTCTGCGCCAAGCCAAAAATGCCGATGACTTCATTGCTCGCGCCAATGAGATTTTGCCCAATCCCATTGAGATTATCGCCGGACGTGAAGAGGCGCGGCTGATTCATTTAGGCGTGTCGCACACTAATGCTAGTAGCGATAAACGCTTAGTGATAGATATTGGCGGCGGCTCGACTGAATTTATTATCGGTACAGGGTTTGAGCCGTTATTGACAGAGAGTTTGCAGATGGGCTGTGTGGCCTTTACCAAAAAATTCTTCGCTGATGGACAAATCACGGATAAAGCTTTTACGACTGCTATCGCAGCGGCGCGCAAGGAAGTGCTCGCTATCAGCGGTCAATACCAAAAGGCAGGATGGACGAGCGTTATCGGCTCAAGTGGTACCATCAAGGCGGTGCGTAATGTCTTAGTGTCCAAAGGCTGGGCCAATGAGCAAGAGTGCATCACTTACGAAGGGGTCAAAAAATTAGAAAAACTACTGATCTCTATTGGCGATGTCAAAGATATTGAGCTTGAGGGCGTTAAAGAGCACCGAAAAGCGGTGTTTCCAGCTGGGGTCGCGGTACTGCGAGCCTTAATGAAAGTGCTCGGCATAGAGACTCTGGCATACTCTGATGGGGCGCTGCGTGAGGGCGTCATGTACGATATGCTCGGCCGCTTTGCAAGCGAAGATGTGCGTGACCGTAGCGTACTGGCCTTGATTAAGCGCTATTCAGTGGACAAGAAACAAGCCCGGCAAGTGGTCAGAACCAGTCGTCATCTCTTCAGGCAAGTGCAAGATGACTTGCAGCTCAGCAATGATGACGGTGATCTGCTAAGACGTGCGGCCTACTTACATGAGATAGGACTGGCGATTAGTCATAGCAACTATCATCGCCACAGTGCCTATCTGTTGGGGAACTCTGACATTCCGGGTTTCTCACAGGTCGATCAAAAACGGATGGCGCAGCTGGTGCTCAGTCATAGACGTAAGCTAAAAAGTGATATGCTTGAGCAGACTTGCCAACTTGGCGGCGAGCAGCTGCTGTATTTGTGTTTGCTCTTGAGGCTTGCTGTCTCTGCGCATCATAGCCGCAGCGAGTATGAGCTACCTTTGATGGAGCTGGTCATTCTAGATGATACACATTGGCAGATCACTGTGAGCACTGATAAAAAGCATTATGCCTTTTTGTACTCTGATCTTCATGCTGATATCGAGCAGTTCGCAAAATGGGGTATTGAGCTGAGCGTGATCGAAAACTAATTTTATCTAAAAAGCAAAGATACAGTCAGTTCGAAATAAAAGTGTTATAAATTTAGAGACGCTACTGGTATAAATTTTACTTGCGTGCTGCGTTCCTTCGATGCTGCGCAACTTATGTTTTAAAAAGAGCATCCCAGCAGCGCTACACTATTTTTAGAGCGAATCGACTATATCGACACTGCCATAACGCTCAAGGTGTGCTACTATAGTTTAATTGAGTTTACACTTGTACTGATATTTTTTATAAAACCCATAAGGATAAGTCTATGAGTACTGTTTGGGACAGCGTACAGCTGGCACGACACGCAAAACGTCCACTGTTTATGGACTATGTCAATCAGCTATTTACAGAGTTTGATGAGCTGCATGGTGACCGCGCTTTTGCCGATGACAAAGCGATTTTGGGCGGTTTGGCCCGTTTTAATGGTCAGCCTGTGATGGTCATCGGTCAGCACCGGGGCCGTAGTACCCGCGAGCGCATTGCTCATAACTTCGGTATGGCCAATCCTGAGGGTTATCGCAAGATGATTCGGTTGGCAAAGATGGCTGAGCGCTTTAACATTCCGCTTATGAGCTTTGTCGATACCCAAGGCGCGTACCCTGGTATCGGCGCTGAGGAGCGCGGCCAAGCGCAAGCGATCGCTGAGAGTATCGCTGTGTTTACTAGCCTCAAAGCACCTATCATCGTCACTATTATAGGCGAGGGTGGTTCAGGCGGGGCACTAGCGATTGGGGTTGGCGATAGAGTCAATATGCTACAAAACAGTATCTATTCAGTCATCTCTCCTGAAGGCTGTGCTTCTATTCTTTGGAAAACCGCTGAAAAAGCGCAAGATGCCAGCGAAGCCTTAAAACTAAACGCCGTTAATCTTTACCAAATGGGCTTGATTGATGCTGTCATCGATGAAGGCGAGGGCGCGCATGTGCAGCCGCAGCCGGTAATGGAGGCGTTAAAGACGTTGTTAGAAGAGCAACTGGCTGAGATAGTTGATATGGATGCTGATGAGCGCTGTGAGCAGCGTTATCAAAAGCTAAAATCATTTGATTCAGAAGTGATGTTGCCTGGCTAGTTTTGTTCTAAAAGGCTTTGATGAGCAGTGCGCTTTTAGCTTAATAAACTGACTTAATGCGAGGGCGTGTTGAACATTCGACCATGGCACTGACAGAGACTATTTTTTAGGCGATTTGCAGATAAAAATGGTAAGTTTAGTCGTTCTAAGCGTCTATTTTTATCAATAAAGCGGCAAAAAATAGTCCTGTCCCTGTTGTTGTCGTGAAGGCTGATGCTAAAATCGCCCTAGTCGTTGTGAAAATCTAGCCAATGCAATAAGCATTACCTGCAATTTTAACGACGACTAGAACTATTTTAGCGATCAGCAGTGCGCATTTGTGAATGTTCAACACGCCATAAACTAAAACGTACTAATTATTAGTGCGTTTTTTTTGCTGCCTGATTATTATAGTCAGGGCGAGTTTCAGACGATAGATATAGTCGAACCACTATTAAAGTGTTACAGCGTTAGACTCGTTTAGCCTACTACTGTAGTACTTGCACTCGTCTGCCTTGTACCACTTTTAATATTGATTGACTATAGTAAGAATAACTATGACTAATAGCGCTATTAAGCCTTATCCAATCAAACCTATAGCCGACTTAGCTATCGATGCGCAGTTGGCAGCGGCAGTGTTAAGGAGTCTAGCGGATTATCATCATCAGCTACTGGGCCGGCGAATTTGGCTCGCGTGTAGCGGTGGCCGCGATTCTTTGGCCCTAGCTGCGCTATGTGTACAGCTTTATCAGCAAGACAGGCTGCCTTTTTTGCCGCAGCTGTTACATGTCGATCATGGCTTGCAAGTTGATAGTTCAATTTGGGCCAGCCATGTTGCTGATTGGGCCGCCGCTCAGCAGCTTTCTTGTACTATTTTAAAGGCTCAAGTGCAAGGCCAAGATGAACAAGCCGCGCGGCAAGCTCGCTATCGCGTCATGCGAGAGTATATCAATCAAGGTGACGTGTTAATGCTCGCGCATCATGCTGATGACCAAGCGGAGACCGTACTGATGCGCCTGATTCAAGGCGCAGGGATTAAAGGTCTAGCTGCCATGCAGCCTTGGCGCGAGCACCTACATCAACATCAAAGCCGGCAAGGCCAGCATTATGCACTATGGCGGCCTTGGCTGACGGTGACGCGCGCTGCGATTAGCGATTATGCTAAGCAGCTGCAGCTGCCTTATATCGACGATCCGACCAACGCGAGCGGTGATAATGTGCGTAGCGGTTTACGCCGTGATATTATGCCCAAACTTGTTAGTTATAATGCGAATGTCATAGGCAACGTTGCTCGTAGCGCGCAACTGCTTAGTGAAGCGCAAGCGATAGTAGAGGCGCAAGCTGAGCAAGATCTGCAGACGACAGCTATTAAGTCGCTTGAGTTTGCTAGCGCTCAGCGGGTATTAGCTATCGATAAGCTGCATGACTTATCGACGCCAAGACAAAAGCAGCTACTGTACTATTGGCTAGCGCAAGATGAGCCGCTACCGCCGAGCAAGCAGTTAATCGATGATGTCTATGCGCTTACTCAGCGGCAAGATAACGATCATCAAACCGAGCTTGACTGGCACGCACACTTGCAACACTACCGCATCTATCGCTTTCGTCAGCAGCTGTATCGTTTAAGCCGCGACTTTGTCGATTGGCTGGCATCAGCGACGCTTGAGCACCGCTATGATTTGTCAAAAAGTTTAGCTGTTGATATTCGTAAAAGTAGAGATACAGGCTATCTTTGGCAGCTACAAATTGATCTGACTAAAGCGGATATTAGGGCGGATAGGGAGCTATACCAAGAGCTTATAGATAATGAAACCAGTCTTAAGATAACGCCATTAGATCGACTGCGTAAAGTACAAACCACGACAATGGGCCGAGCACAAGCGGGTAAGAAGCTCTATCAAACGCTGGCCATTCCTGTATGGCTGCGCAGTAGCTTAGTGGTGGTCAGTGCAGTTGTAACAGATACGGATATGAGCAATGAGAATAGTGCTGATACAAAAGTAGAGGTGCCATTGCTGCTTTTGTCACCGTTTCAGAGCTGGACGTTAAAAAGCGATTTATCTTCTAACAACCTTGCCGATACATTAACTTTGTTAAGCGAAGCTTGTGTTAATGCTTTGCAAAAAGTGCGCAAACCCTAAGCCTGCGAATTTATCAAACGACAATAATGGCAGTATGCTAAACTAGACCCCATTTTAGCGCTATCACTTTGAATACTTTTGACTATTTCTAACAAAGTTATATTAGAAATTGCTATTAGGAGACTATGATGTCACAACAAAATAATAACTCAGTTCTCAATAATAAAAAAATAAGCTTTATCGGTGGCGGTAATATGGCGCAGGCGCTAATCAGTGGTCTGGTTGGCTGCGGTGTCAAGCCTGAGATGATTACTGTTGCCGACCCAAGCGCTGATATCCGTCAGCAGCTGGGCGCAAAAGGTCTTAAAACAGTCGATCCAACCGCTGATGCTACCACTGCAGTAAAAGACGCGGATCTAGTCGTCCTTGCAGTAAAGCCGCAAGTGATGAAAGCGGTCGTTAGCGGCTTCACTGATGTGCTCGATAAGCAATTGGTTATGTCAGTAGCTGCGGGTCTATCAACAGAGCTTTTAGCGAATATGCTTGGCGGCTACCAAAATATCATCCGTGCTATGCCTAATACGCCGGCGATGATACAGATGGGCGCAACCGGTCTATATGCAACTGATAGCATCAGTGAGCCGCAAAAGCAGCTGGCCACAGCGGCTATGGAGGCCTCAGGTCTGGTTATGTGGGTGGAAGATGAAGAGCATCTACATGCGGTGACAGCGGTGTCGGGTTCAGCGCCTGCTTATATGTTCTACTTCCTAGAGTCAATGATCGATCGCGGCGTGGCGCTAGGTCTAGATAACGAACAAGCCTCAAGCCTTGCTATGCAAACGATGCTAGGCGCGGCGAAGATGGCGATGGGTAGCGATGACACCCCGGCCGAGCTACGTCGCAAAGTGACTTCACCAAATGGCACTACGCAAGCGGCGATTGAGTCTATGCAAGCTGATGAGGTCGGTCGTCAGATAGGCGAGGCGATGCAAGCTTGTTATGATCGCAGTCAAGCGCTTAGCGAAGAGATGAAATAAAACCGCGCTAGTATTTTTATGTCGACACTTTGAGTAGCCTTTAATGAACAACGTACTATTACAGATTTTTGATTTGGTCACCACCTTTGCGATGCTGCTGATCTTTATCCGCTTTATGCTACAGTTTGCGGGGATGGATGCGCGCGATCCTATGATTGCGCCGGCTTATAGAGCCACCCATATCGTTGATGTGTTTGGCCGTATCTTTCCGACTTTAGGGGGCGGACGCATCAGTGTTGCCGCCATCGTGTTGATGTTTTTGATTCGATTGATTGACATCTCTGGTAAGGCGGCCTTGATGCAAAGAGGGATTGCACCGATTCCGCTATTTTTTCAGGGTACACTCAGTCTGATTTTAGACTTTTTAAGATTGAGTCGTTATCTCATTATCGGTTCTATTGTGGTTAGCTGGATTGTAGTCTTTACCCAATCCTCGCATCCGATTATCGGTATTATCATGCGTTTGGCTGAGCCAATATTAGCACCATTTCGCCGTATTACACCGAATTTAGGTATGCTTGACCTATCACCTATCATTGCTTTTTTTGCTATTTATTTGATGGAGATAATGGTCGGAGCCCTCGCAGCGAGCTTGATGCCGATGCTAGGCTAAGTTTCTAATATGCCTTAATATATTAAAAGCCCTACATCATCTGTCATGAGTGTAGGGCTTTTTGCTGTGTCATCATTAGAGTCAAGATTTATGCACCTGTCAACTTTCAGCTTTCACAAAGCGATTAGGTATCAGCTGCGCTTGCACATTATCGGGATGAGGGTCATCCGCCGCTTTTAAAGTCTGAGTAATCCAAGTATCAGCCGCTTTTACCGCTTCCACTATCTCATCGCCCATCGCTAAGCGCCCAGCTATATAGCTGGCAAGTGAGCAGCCAGAACCATGAAACTCACCGTCTAAGCGCGGTAGCACGCTTTTATGTACCATCTCACCTGCTATATATAGATACTGTTCAATATCACCGCTGTCGAAGTCATGTGAGGTTTTGACGAGTACAGCATGCGTGCCGTTATCACAGAGTTTTTTTGCACCGGTATGTAAGTCCTGCTCACCGCTTAAAGCGCGCAGCTCATGAGTATTTGGCGTAATTAAAGTCGCGTAGGGTAGGAGCTGCTCAAAGGCCGCTACCAAAGTCGCCTCATCACCTAAGCTGCCACCACTATTGGCGACGAGTACTGGATCAAGCACGAAGGGGATGTTTTTTTTAACCACCTTATTAGCGAATAACCGAGTCAGCATTTTTATATTATCCGTTGTGCCAAGCATGCCGGATTTGATCGCTGTAACTGGCAAATCGTTGAGCACTGCCATCGCTTGATCTCTGACTAATTCGGAGTTACAAGGCTCAAAGCCTAAGACTTGCTGCGAGCTTTGGACGGTAATAGCGGTGCAAGCGACAGTGGCATGAGCGCCTGCTTGCCCGATGGCTTCGATGTCGGCTTGCAAGCCTGCTCCGCCAGAAGGGTCTAAACCTGAAAAACAAAGGACGACTGGACGCATAAGGTTTCCTTAGAGTTATTGGTGTAGTAATCCATAAGATAAAAATTAAATTATAGCAAATACGGCCGCAAGGCTTGCAATTCGTTTTGGCTTTGTTATAATACTCGCCCACAGCATAAGACGTATCGTTAGTATCGATACTGTATTCTATCTTATAGAAGTCTTATCTTGTCCGGTGAAGTGGGTGAGTGGCTGAAACCAGTTCCCTGCTAAGGAACCATACGTGTAAGCGTATCGAGGGTTCGAATCCCTCCTTCACCGCCATTTATTCGGTTTGTTGTAGATAACATCGATTGAATGTGAAAATAATCTTGTTTAAATGAGCAAAGTTATTGACAACGTCAAAATTATCTATATAATGACCAACCTAATTTGCTACAAAAGTTATATACTGCGTAGTAGATGATGTGCAATAAGCGCCTGTAGCTCAGTTGGATAGAGCACTTGGCTACGAACTAAGGGGTCGGGAGTTCGAATCTCTCCAGGCGCACCATTTGCATTATCAATGTATTAAAAGTAATAAAGAACATCCTAAATCAATCGCCTGTCTTCTGACATTTGGCGGTTTTTTTGCGCTTGTTGATTCTATCGCTATGGTTCTTAATATCTCTCATAGTTTTATGATAAACCCTTTAATTACGGTACAATAGGCTATCATTTGATGTCTGCTATGAGCTTAAGCTATGCCAAAGAGTAAAAAAAGAGCCACTGTCAAAACAAAAAAGCCACGCCGCCAAGCGACTACGGCTATGCCAGCAGTGGAAGAGCCTACTATCGCCAAACCAACCACTAGGCTT
Source organism: Psychrobacter sp. TB15 (assembly GCF_000511655.1). Lineage (NCBI taxonomy): Bacteria > Pseudomonadati > Pseudomonadota > Gammaproteobacteria > Moraxellales > Moraxellaceae > Psychrobacter > Psychrobacter sp. TB15. The sequence goes on along the minus strand of NZ_AYXN01000024.1, from coordinate 22,514 downwards.
GCCGCTATCGTTTATGATGGCATGCTTATACTGGCTTTGCTCTTCTTAGTAGGCACGGTACTGACGGTAATAGGCACGCTACTGACTATGCAGACGGGTACAGAGTCCGCACAAGCCCGCTCGCTACCCGTTTGGTATCAAAATATAGTGATGACGCCATCGTTTATCTTAACCTTAGTGGGTTTTTATGGTTTGTTTTGGCGGCGCGGTGGTCAGACTTTAGGGATGCAGACTTGGCGACTAAAAACGGTCAATGACTCAGGCCATCTGCTCACTTGGGGACAGTCTTTTAAGCGGATCATGGCGGCAAGTTTAATGCCGCTCGTCTTCGGCGTTATCGGCAGCTTAATCGGCGGGTCACGCGCTATCATCCTGACTAGCGCTTTTTTGGGACTGGTGTTCAACTATGCTTTTTGTCTGTTCAATCGCCGCGGTCTGGCTGTGCAAGATATGATCTCTAATACTGTCACCTTAAAGATGCCAAAGACTGAAAATGAGAGCTTATGGCGGGTGATTAGAAATCGTAAAAATTAGCACTATGCTCATGGCTCATGCCCATTTTTGCAGTGGTTTATTAGCCGCTTTGATAGTCACCGCTTAGACAGAAACCGTTTGTATGAGCCAAAAAGTATAGCCGATAAAGAATAAGACTAAAGTCGCGCCAGAGCTGCGGCCAAAATTGCGCTTAGTGGTAAAAGCAAATAAGCACATTGCAAATAGCAAGATAGTAAGCAGTCCCATTGCCAATATATCGCGTGACAAGATAATGGCATTCGGAGTGATTGGCGCAATAAGCGCAGCAAGTCCGACGACGGCTAAGGTATTAAAAATATTAGAGCCGATAATATTGCCCAAAGCCATATCGTGCTCGCCCTTACGCGCCGCTGACAAGCTTGCAACAAGCTCTGGTAGGGATGTGCCAACAGCGACAATCGTCAGACCAATAATCAGCTCACTGAGGCCCCAAAACGTCGCCAGCTCTACCGCGCCCCACACAATAGCACGTGAGCTCAATATCAGTACTAGCAGGCCTAAAAATAGCGTACCGATACCGCGGATAGCGCTAGTCTCCTCGCTGCTCTCTAGCGTCGGATCGTCTTCGTGCTCATGATTGCCTTCTCGTAGGCTTAAGACGATCTGAATAGCCAATATCATCACTAGCAGCACAATGAGCACCAGACCGTCGGTATGACCTAAGACGCCATCACTGAGCTGCCACGCGGCCACTGCTGTCACTAGTAATAATAGTGGCATATCTCGTTTGATGATGCTGCTACGGATAATGATTGGGCTTATAAGTACTGTCGCGCCAAGCACTAGCGCAATATTAATAATATTAGAGCCATAAGCATTACCTAAAGCCAGCTCAGGGCTACCTTCTAGCGCCGCTAATACTGAGACCACCATCTCAGGAGCTGAGGTTCCTAAGCCTAATATCACCACCCCGATCAAAAAGCTCGGCACATTTAATTTATTGGCCAATACCACCGCGCCATCAATAAAAACGTCCGCGCTCCAAACCAAAATAGCCAAGCCCACGATTACTGCAACAATTGCCAACCACATTAGGGTCATCCTTTAAATAGAGTCAACTTTTAAGGGTAAGTATTTTATCTTAAAAACAGCGCTGCACAGTGTCTTACCCTAACAAAAGCGCATAAAAAAACTAAGCCTCAAGGGACTCAGTTTTTAATTATAGTCAGCTAGCAATAAAGCGAAACAACAAATTATCGATAGTTGCCATAACATCGACTCTAATATCTAATAGTATCGGACGCGTTAAGCGACTTGCACCGGAATGATATTTGCAGTGTCTTTAACGGTGTTATCTTCGTTGCAGTACACAAGCTTGGGCTGATAAGTAGACGCTTCTACTTCATCAAAATGCGCGTAGGCACAGATGATGACGATATCGCCTAAGTCGGCCATGTGCGCTGCGGCCCCATTCAAAGAGATGATACCAGAGCCTGCTTCCGCGCGAATCGCATAAGTGCGAAAGCGCTTACCGTTAGTGACATTATAGATATCAATCGATTCATTCTCGCGCAAGCCTGCAAGATCTAATAAGTCGCCATCGATACCACATGAGCCTTCATAGTGTAGCTCGGCATGGGTAACACGGGCACGGTGCAGTTTGCATTTGAGCATATTAAGTAGCATAAGGTGCTTCCTTAGTGAAACGAATATTAAAAACGAAACGAATATTAAAAACAGATTAAATGAGCGAAATCAAAAGGTTAATGGGGATGATTTTGCCAAAATAAAAGGCTGGCGCAATTTTATAGTATTATTCTGGTAATTTAAAGCTATTGATTTGCGAGCGCGCCTTTTCGATATCGCCATCCAACAGTAAAGGTAGTGCTTCAAAAGCCGCGGTTAACGCACTCTCAATAGCGATTTGCTCATTGGCAGCGGGCTTTGAGAGCACATGCCCTGTCACTTTTGACTTATGGCCCGGATGACCAATACCAACGCGCAAACGATGAAAGTCGTTACCGATATGCGGGGTAATATCACGCAGGCCATTATGTCCACCATGGCCGCCAGCGGTCTTGAGCTTAATGCTACCGGCATCGATATCGAGCTCGTCATGAGCGATAAGTAGCTCGTCATTGGCAATATTATAGTAGTTGACCATCGGTACGACCGATTGACCCGATTTATTCATAAAGGTGAGGGGCAGTAGCAAACGTACATCATGACCGTGCACTTGCCCGCGGCCAGTGATGCCATGGAACTTCTTATCCGGACTCAGAGTAATATTGAACTGATGAGCAATATGCTGCACAAACCAGAACCCAGCATTATGCCGCGTGAGCATATACTGCTCACCAGGATTGCCAAGACCAACGATGAGTTTTATCGCCATAACATACTCTGCCTAAAAAAGAGAAATAAGCTCGATATAAAGAGCCTAACAACAAATACTATTTGAATAACGCACTACTCGCTTTTCAAATAATACTCACAAAAACAGCAGGAGATCTTAATCGCCTGCTGTTTTTTATGCAACAACCCTACTCGTCGTATCACCAAAGTAGGGGTTTACAAAAGGATAATTACTCAGCGTCTTGATCGTCGCCGTCTTGCGCTTCGCCTTCAGCGCCTTCGCCGCCTTGCTCAGTGGCTGGTACTTCATCAGCATCCACTTCGTCTGCATCTTCGTCCACTTCTTCAAGCGTTGGTGGCAACATGTTAACGATAGTGCGATCGTGTGCATCTTCCATATCAAGATCAAAGATGATCACGCCTTCAGGCAGATCGATATCTGATAGACGGAACAGATCGCCGATCTCCATACCTGATACATCAACTTCGAGGTATTCAGGAAGCTGTGAAGGTAGCGCAACGATTTCGATATCAGAGACAAGCGTTGATAGAATACCGCCTTCTTTGGTACCAGGTGCGTCTTCACGGCCTGAGAAATGTACAGGGACATTCATGTTGATTTTCTGGCCTTTAACAATGCGCTGGAAGTCAGCATGCATTGGAAAGCCTTTAGCAGGATGACGCTGCAAGTCTTTAATAACGACTTGGTGCTCATCGCCTTTATCGGTAGTAATAGTCAAAACTTGTGAGAAAAACGCTTCGTATTCAAGCGACTTTACCATCTCGTTTAGTTTGATAGAGATAGCCGTTGGCTCCTCATTACCACCATAAATGATAGCAGGTACTAGGTTCTGCTTACGAAGGCGGCGGCTCGCACCTTTACCTTGTTGTTCAGCAGAGCGGTCAACCGCGTTAATTGCAAAATGATCAATAGCCATGGATATAATCCTATAGAGTGTATGTGAAGTATCTACCAGCGTCAAAACTTGCGACCAGTCTACTACTGGATAATGGATACTCTAAAAAGTGCTGAGTGAACTGCCTATATCTATCATGTAAATCTGTAACACTATAGATAATAAGCAATGAGCAGCACAGGCGCGCATTATACGTGTTTTTGCTGCAATAATAAAGGGTTGAAAAGATTATAAAAATTGATAAGCAAAGAGTAGAAGATGATCTGCTCCACTTGAGATCTCAAAACCTTGGCAGAAGGTCACGAATAGTAATTTTAGAGCAAAAAAAAGCGCTAAAGGGTTACTTTAGCGCTAATCTTTGATATCAGTAATCCAGTCTAACTAACGAGCCGTCTTAAGCATCAAACATGGCGCTGATAGACTCTTCGTTATTGATACGGCGCAGACTCTCAGCAAGCATCGGCGCGATAGAGACTTGACGAATCTTAGTGCAAGCTTTTGCCGCATCTGATAATGGGATAGTGTCGGTCACGACGATCTCGTCGAGCTCTGAATCGCTGATGTTCTTCAAGGCATTACCGGATAAGACAGGATGCGTGATATAAGCGAGCACTCGGCGCGCGCCGCTTTCTTTGAGGGCAGCGGCCGCTTTGCACAACGTACCTGCGGTATCGACCATATCATCAACGATGACGCAGTCACGGTCACGGACATCACCGATGATATGCATCACTTGTGATTCGTTAGCACGGGCACGGCGCTTATCGATAATCGCTAAATCAGCATCGCCTAATTGCTTCGCCATCGCGCGAGCACGGACGACGCCGCCGACGTCGGGTGAAACCACCATGATATTATCGTAATCGTGCTTGAGTAACTCGTTCAACAATACTGGCGTACCGTAGATATTATCGACAGGAATATCAAAGAAACCCTGAATTTGATCGGAGTGCAAATCGACTGTCATGACACGATCAATGCTGACGATGTTGAGCATATCGGCGACGACTTTGGCTGAGATTGGCACGCGGGCTGAGCGTGGACGACGGTCTTGACGGGCATAACCAAAGTAGGGCATGACAGCAGTGATACGGCCAGCACTAGAGCGGCGCAGTGCATCAGCCATCATCATGATTTCCATCAAATTGTCATTGGTCGGCGCGCAAGTGGGCTGCATGATAAACACGTCTTTACCACGTACGTGTTCTTTAACCTCTACAGCGATTTCGCCATCAGAAAAACGGGTGATGTCAGCTTTCCCAAGAGGGATATGGAGATGGTCGGCTACGGTTTTCGCAAGTTCAGGGTGGGCATTACCCGTAAAAATCGCCAAATAAGGCATGACAAAGTCCTATTGAGTGACTCAAGCAGTGACCGCTAAGCAGTGTCAAACTGCTCAAATATAGAAAAGAGTGGGTATCAAAAATTTACAGAAGATGAAACAACGCAATTACAGAAAATGGCAGGGGTAGCTGGACTCGAACCAACGGATGTCAGGATCAAAACCTGATGCCTTACCAACTTGGCTATACCCCTGTAATGCTCGGTATCGTAGCTGTTATCGCTACGCTTACCTAACGTGTCATCGCTACGAGCTTGCACTCTTTGTGACGACCGAGATTTACGGTGTTCGTTGCGAACTATACCGAAAATACGAAGGTGTTGTCAATTGCTATCACTAAAATCAAGATCACATTAGCGACCAGGACTGAGTATCAATGCTGTACTCGTATGATAAACAATGAAGACAAACAAAAAATGGCAGGGGTAGCTGGACTCGAACCAACGGATGTCAGGATCAAAACCTGATGCCTTACCAACTTGGCTATACCCCTATTGTGGCGACCTATTATAAGTAAATTTTTAAATTTTGCAAGGCTTTTCGCCTTTTTCTTTGGATTATTTATAATAGTAAAGCTTAGCAGATAATGACAGACTCCGAACAACTAATAGTGCTGCAACTCAAGCCATCGTGGTCCAAATTTAGTAAATATCGAAGTTCTATTTAAGAAGTTTCACTCAAAAGTTAAAACTCTAGTACGATTTTGAATGCTTTTTAGGGTTAAAACAGCAGCCTACGTATGTCTTGATTTTTTTGTGCTGTTTTTAATTATAGACTCTCAACCACATAACCTGCACAAGGCGCATTTGCAATCCATTGATTCAATAGCGCTTTATCAGCCGCCACACTTGCATCTAAAGGTAAAAACACTGCGCTGCCTGAGCCGGTCATCCTTGCTGTGCCCAATGTGTCTGCCTCCAAGCCTTGTAAATAACTCAAAGCTTCTTCGACCGCAGGAGCCAGACTTATCACTACTGGCGTAAAGACATTCTGGTAAGGCGAATTTAGGTTTGACAGATAATCACGACTTTGATGGGTAATAGTCTTGGTAGACAAAGGCGCGATATCACGATTGAGCTTAGGATGAGCGAATAGCTCAGCAGTATTGACATGAGCGTTTGGCGTCAAAATCAGATAATGCTGATTTGGCAAGTCAATGCTGGTTAATTCTTCGCCAATGCCCATGGCGATAGCATCTTGCCCAAAGATAAATATCGGTACATCAGCGCCAATAGTCGTCGCTATTGTAATCAGCTCATCTTGATTTAGGTTAAGTTGCCAAAGCTCGTTTAAGGCGAGTAGGGTGGTGGCAGCATTGGAAGAGCCACCGCCTAATCCTGCGCCCATTGGTAGGTGCTTATCTAGGGTAATGCTGATAGCGTGCAAGGAGTGAGGCAGTTGTGCTATCGAAATCACATAAGCTAGTAGCGCTTTTGCCGCTTTAAAGATTAGGTTATCTGCTACATTATCAGTAATGCTAGCTGCGCCCTTAAGGCTGATTAACTGCTGAGTAAGCGCCGCCGCTTGCTGATCAATACTTGTATTCACTTGCGCAGCGTTAGGAGTATCTATCATGTCAGTCAAAGTAAACTGCAAATAATCGCCCCAATCGAGCAAGCGAAAAACAGTTTGCAGATTATGATAGCCATCAGCCCGCTTACCTGTGATGTGCAAAAACAGATTAATTTTTGCCGGTGACAAGCGCGTAAGGCTATTATTATCAGCTAGCGAGCAGTTAGTAACGGTCTGGGTCATTGGAGCGTCTATTTTATTACTGATTTAGATGGTTAATGGTCATGACTACTTTTTGACCTTGCGGCTGAGTGGCGATAATTTTGTTCGGTAGCTTGTTATTACCGTCATAGGCGAACTTAGCGCTCCAGTTGCCATTGACTGAGCTTATAAGGCGGTTTTGACTATCAACTTGTGGCGCGGTGTCCGAGGGTGCGGAGCGTCCTGATATCCAGTAAGGCATTTGCGAGATAGGTGCTTGCCAGCCAGTGGCTTTTTGCAGTAATGCTTCTGGATCCTCGGCGCTCAGGCTGCCGGTTTTTTCACTGACTAAAGTTGCCGTTTGGCCGTCATATTCGATGTTGGTTTTGCCAATGCCTAACGCACCCATCAGCTCAATAGCGAAGCGATTATCTTCTTGTCCCCAAGTATAAAAAGCGCTACCGCCTTGCTTGCTTGCATTGCTGCCATCAGCCGAAGAAGCAGAAGGCCCAGTTGGTATTGTCACACCGATTTTACCATTGATAGTGAAACTCTCAAGCTTCTGCGCTTGCAGGGTAGGGGTGGTAGTAGCGTCAGCTTGTGAGCTAGGTATCGACTGACAGCCAGTGCTCAATAACGCGCCACTAACTAGGGTCGCTAATAAGGCTGATTTTTTTGAATTTTTATTATGAATGGATAACGCTGTAGATAAAAATGTCGACATAAATTTTCCCTTAAAAAAGCAACTCAAAGAGAGTCGCTTAAAATACAATAATGAGCTATCAGTCTAAACTTTGAATGTTACTCAAATATGGAGTTCTCTAATAAAGTTGAATACGGTCATTGACGTTTTGTTGACCAAAAGCAAAGCGCTGTTGCAAATCGGCTAACAGCTCGGCGACCTTTTCGTTATTCTCAAGCCCCTGATAGGCTCGTAGCAACAGCACGCCTGAGCGTAGTGTTGGCAGTACCTCATAAGGTGTTTGTAGATAGTCGATAACTTGCGTGAAGTTATCATTGGCTAAGGCATTACTAGCCAATACATTCAGCGCTTGCAAGTGCAGCTCATTATCATAACGCGGATCATCATAGCGAATTTGAATAATCGTTTGCGCCAGCTCTAAGCCTTGAGTGGAGTTGCGATCATTGGCTAATAACAGCTGTGCGTAGCTAAGCTGGTACGATAAATTATCCGGATTGAGGTTTTGCAAATGATTGAGCAAGGTGCGCTTCACCACATAGTCATTGCGATCATCGAGCAATTGTACCCGCGCAAATAGTATCGCCTCGCTATTTGGATGCTTGCGACTGGCACGGCTCAACAGCTCTAGTGCTTCGTCAGCTTTACCTTGCTGCCACAAAATATCTGCTTGTAGCACAAAGGTATCAGGCGCGAAGACCTCAAAATCCTCACGCAGATTGCGTAAGGTGGCTATCGCGGCTTCGCTATTATCGGCTAATAGCTCAAGCTCCACCACTTTTTTACGTGCGGCCAGCACTAAGTCTTCTTGCATGACACTTTTTAGATAGCTTTTTGCTTGCTCAAAACGCTGTTGGCGCTCAGCACTGATGCCTAAATAATAATAGGCTTGATCCAAATAAGTCGGACTTTTTGCTAAAGTGTTCAGAAGCTGATCGGCGCTGGAATATTCTTGAATATCTAAGCTGACCAACGCGGCCAGTAAGGTAATCTCAGGGTCCTCGGTGAAGCGCTCATGCGCCGCTAACAGTAGCTCCCAAGCCGATACGCTTTGTTTTAAGTCTAACAAGTAGCGAATCTCATAGAGATACAGACTCTTGCTATCAGGATTGCGTAAACGCGCTTGGCTGACGTAATTGACTACCGTTTGCGCCGGTTCAATCTTGCGTAAGATATCTGCTTTTAGGGTGATATAAGGCACGTAGTCAGGCTGGCTGGCCAGCGCGCGCTCGATATGAATAAGCGCGGCTCTGGGTTCGTCAAATTGATAAAGTAGGCCAGCTTTTAGAACAGAGATTGAAGCGTTTTGCGCGCTGTCGATAGGCTGCAAGGCGGCTAATAGCTCACGCCGATCCTCATCGGTACTCGGATAAATACCGATGAGGATCTCGCTTAAATCAGCACGAGGGTCATAGCGAAGAATACGGTTCAAAGTCTCACTTGCAAGCGCATAATCATGAGCTTTTAGCGCCAAATGCGCCACATAAAACCAAGCCGGCACATGATCTGGGTTCTGATCTTGCCAACTTTTAGCAAACACTAAGGATTCATCAACCGCTTCATAAGCCAATGACAGACTCAAGGCACGTTCGAAAACTGCGGTCGCATCTCTTTTAAAGGCTTGCTGCTTATAAAGGCTCAATCCCCGCTCAATATCGCTGCGATCGGCGGCAAATTCAGCCTCTAATAAAGCGTAGAGACTGGGCTCATCATTGATGTTGTCTGTGTTCTTAAAATCGCTCTCATCATGAGATTGAGGACGTTCAGTAGTGCGGTCGTTATCGCTGACTGGCTCAGAAGCGACGGATGCTAATGTTGTCTGATAAGGCTGCCAAAGCTTCAATAATGGATCGAGCACTTTTGCTTGAGTATAAGTAGACAGGCACAAACCAGTCGCCAGCATTAAAGCAAGCTTTCGGTGTTGCCACAGACGTCTCATCGCCCTGCGCAGTAATACATGAATACGAGACTGCTCTCGATAGTCAAGACTTAAAGCAGCGTCCGGCTCAGGTTTTGCTTGTGATACTAATCCAAAAAACATCATAGCTGATGATCATTACCTATAAGTTCGCGCATTATCGAAACATTATACGAGCCTAGATTCACCCTAAACAATAGTACTCTTGTTATCGTATATATAGAATGTTGATGATAAGAATACCACAAACCCTCAAATAAAAAGTAACTCGTCGCCTAAGCTGCCGCGCGCGTTAACTTATTCATTTTAAGGTTATAAATCTTTAAATCGTTATTGACGACGGATCGCAGTAGAGGCGGATCATAGCAGGCGTTAGGGCTCGTTATTGTCGGAGCTATTGATTAACTAAACTGTTGATTATTAGGACTAGGGATAACGTATGCTGCCGAGTTGAATTTTTCTGATAAGCCCAGATAGAGTATAAGCTGCCCGAGCAGTAACGGAGTAATGATGGGGTAGTATTAAATAAAACGGATAACAATGGTACAATAGCTAGCTTTGTATTATCACCATTACAGTGAGCGGCTACGGGCTGCTCGGTAATTGGCTTAAATCAACAACGCGGCCTCCCAGTCTGCGCTTATATCCAAGCGTGATGGGCTTGCTTTTGCTTTTTTATCATGACGCCACTCACTGGTTTGAGCTCAGTCAGTAAACGTTATGCTTATGGTCAATCAATAATGAGATTAGTGGTCATTGGGGTCAATCACAAAACTGCACCAGTCGCTTTGCGTGAGCGCTTGGCACTTGTGGGCGCTGATGTAAATACGGCGCTTGAGCAATTAGAGCAGTTCACTGATGGCAGCATTATTGTCTCCACCTGCAATCGCACGGAAATCTATGCGCTAGTTCCTCAGACAATTCCGCAAACAGTCACGCCAGCCACTTCATCAAATATCAAAAACGTCACGCCAACGAGCGCTTCTGCGAGCGTCGCTGCTACCAGTAAAGCGTCTCACACTAGTAGCGCTAGCGTCTCACCAGCGGCTGTCAGCGCTCATATTCTAAAGATCAAAAACTGGCTCGCTGAGTTTAAACAATTACCGCTGAGCGAGGTGGATCCCTACCTTTATGTGCACCGTGATGTCCACGCTTTAACCCATTGGCTCAGAGTCGCGGCGGGGCTTGACTCGATGATATTGGGCGAGCCGCAAATATTAGGCCAAATAAAACAAGCGGTACATCTCGCGCAAAACGAAAAAGTACTCAATACTGAGCTAGGCTGGATAGTCGATCAAGTATTTGCAGCGGCCAAACGCGTACGTAACGAGACTCATGTTGGCGCGCAAGCGGTGTCGCTTGGTTTTGCGGCAGCCAAATTAGTCACTCAGATATTTGATGATTTTGCGAAACGCACGCTGTTAGTCGTGGCGGCAGGCGAGATGAATCGCTTAGTCGCGACGCATATCGCAGGGCTTGGGGTTGGGCGCATCATTATCTGTAACCGTAGTCCAGAACGCGCCGAGGCCTTAGCTGCCGAGCTGCAGCAGCCGGGGCGTAGCGTTGAGGTACAGCCCTTAGACGCTTTACCGCAGCTGCTCAGCGAGGCGGATATTGTCAGTAGCTGTAGCGGCAGCATGAGTGTGCTGATTGATAAAACCATGACGATGCAGGCGCTTAAGCGTCGCCGTTATCAGCCGATGCTGATGATCGACTTAGCCGTACCGCGTGATATCGATTCTACTATCAGTCAGATGGATGATATCTATTTATACTCTGTCGATGATCTGCAGCACGTCATCGCCGGTAACCTTGAGCAGCGTAGGCAAGCGGCCGTCGATGCAGAGCTACTCGTCAGCCAGCTGGTGGTGGAGATGGAGCAGAGCTTTGCGGTGCGCAAAGTCGGCCGTGACATCGAACAGTATCGTAATCGCACGCACACGCAAGTCGATAAAATCCTCTCTGAGTCCATCGCTAGATTAGAGAATGGTGAGGTTAATGCTGAAGAAGTCATCACGGAGCTCTCCAGACGCCTTACGCAGACATTGTCTCATGCGCCCTCAAAATTAATGCGCAAAGCGGCCAGTGAAGGTGATAGCGAGTTGTTAGATTTTGTGGTCTCAGGGTTACATGATGCCTATCGCGATAAGGGCTAAACAGGGTCAAGATACTAAGGCTATAAGTTAAGGCTAGATGTTAAGGCTAGATGTTAAGCTTAAATACTAGGGCGAAATACTGTAGTGAAATACTAGGGCGAAATAAGCGAACAAACGCTAACGTAAGCCCTCAATAGAACCGCTAGCAGACTATTGCCAGTGTGGCATAACAGTGATAATATCAAATGATATCGCCTATATTATGCTTGCGCTCTGTACATGACAGTAAGCCCTGCATAAACCCAGATAGCTCACCTGTAGTGTCTTGGGCCTGTAGTCCTCTGGTAATATCTACCAACGGCAATAGCGCTAGGATAAAGCGCTATATCGTCTATTCTAAATTGTCTCTTTTATGAGTTGAAACCTAACCGTCTCAGCCCTTATTAGTGTCTAAATGACTGTCTCATTAACGCAGTTATCTCAACCACACAATCTAAATAATCTAAAAACAAGGAGTGTCTCATGCCTGCATTACGCCAAGATATCGATCCAAACGGTCTATTAGAGTATTCAGTGGTCTATACTGACCGTGCCCTTAACCATATGTCAGAAGTCTTTCAGCAAGTGATGAATGACTTATCGAGCGACCTAAAATCTGTCTATAACGCTGACGCCGTCGCTATTGTTCCAGGTTCGGGTACTTATGGCATGGAAGCGGTAGCCAATCAGCTGGCCAAAGATCAAGACTGCTTAATCATTCGCAACGGTATGTTTAGTTATCGCTGGACGCAAATTTTAGAAAAAAGCAATCTTGCCAAATCCTCTACGGTATTAAACGCCCAGCGCGAAGATAGCGACGCGCTAAAGCCTTTTTCACCGGTCGATATCGATGAAGCGGTCGCTAAAATTAAAGAGACCAAGCCTGCCATGGTATTTGCCCCGCACGTTGAAACCTCAGCCGGTATGATCTTGCCTAATGACTATATCAAAGCTTTGAGCGAGGCCACTCATAGCGTTGGCGGCTTATTGGTCATTGACTGTATCGCCTCAGGTTGTGTCTGGCTCGATATGAAAGCGCTTGGTATCGACGTGTTGATCAGTGCGCCGCAAAAAGGCTGGAGTAGTACGCCTTGCGCCGGGCTTGTGATGATGAGCGATGCGGCCGTCCAGCGCGTAGAAAATACAGAATCTAATAGCTTTAGTCTGGACTTAAAGAAGTGGTTAGAGATTATGCGCGCTTATGAGAATGGTGGTCACGCTTATCATGCGACAATGCCAACCGATAGCTTGCGCCAGTTCCGCGATACTATTACAGAGTCTAAAAAGATCGGTTTTGATAAACTATGCGATGCGCAGTGGCAGCTAGGTAACCGTGTCCGCGAAGTACTACAAGCTAAAGGCATCGAGAGTGTCGCAGCTGAAGGCTACCAAGCACCAGGCGTGGTGGTATGCTACACCGACCGTGATGATATGCATAAAGGTGCGGCGTTTGCGGCGGCTGGCGTACAGATTGCCGCTGGTGTGCCGCTCAAAGTTGGCGAGCCTGACAATTTTAAAACCTTCCGCTTAGGTCTGTTTGGTCTGGATAAATTGACTGATATCGACGGTGCGGTTCAGCGTTTTGAAAGCGCTCTTGAGCAAGTATTAGCAGAGCAGTCTGCTTAATAGCTACTTTGGCGCTTACAGGCTTCATATTGGAGAATATAACCGTCAACAACCCAAGCATTTAAATATACTGAGCCTGTTAATGCAGTCGCTCAGTATTTTTTTAGCTATTTATTATATTTTAATATATAATGTTTTTATATAAAACAAAGTAGCTTTTGGATCTCTCATTATGGGTATACAAATAGATTGGCAAGTTTTCACGCCTATTTCATTGGTAGGCGGCCTCATATTAGGCGTAGCGACGGTTATCTTACTCTTAGGTATTGGCCGTATAGCCGGTATCAGCGGTATTACTTCAAGCCTGCTAAAGCCAAAGCGCGTCGAGATGTGGCAAGTACTGTTTATTGCAGGTTTAGTTCTCTCGCCTTTACTCTATAGTGTGTTCAGACCGCTACCTGATATAGAGGTTACGACCTCTTTACCGCTGCTGATTGCAGCAGGGTTGTTGGTCGGCTTTGGTACGCGCTTAGGCTCAGGTTGCACGAGTGGTCACGGCATCTGCGGTAATGCGCGCTTGTCGCCGCGCTCAATGGTAGCCACAGCGACTTTTATGGCGTTTGGCATCATCACCGTGTTTATCGGCCGGCAAGTATTGGGCTTGATTTAAATGGCTGTTATGGCTAGAGGTTTTGAGAAAAAGAAAGTAAATAGTGAGAATGAACTATGCTAAAAAATATCATCGGCTTACTAACAGGACTGCTGTTTGGCTTAGGACTGCTGATATCGGGTATGACCGATCCGGTTAAGGTGCAAGGGTTTTTAGACGTCTTTGGCGCGTGGGATATCTCACTGGCCTTAGTGATGGGCGGCGGCCTTGCTGTCGCTATCGTTGGGGTGCAATGGGCTCGGCGGCAGCGAAAGAGCTGGGTAGGCGATGAGATTGAGATGCCGACCAAAACAAAGGTTACCAGCAAGCTTGTCATCGGCGCGATGCTGTTTGGTATCGGTTGGGGCCTTGTCGGTATTTGTCCTGGGCCCGGTGTCGTACTATTAGGCATGGGGCAATGGCAGGCCTATGTGTTTATTCCTGCGATGCTAGTTGGGATGCTGGTATTTCAGTGGCTTGAGCCAAAGATGAATTGATAGTTGCGCTTGGTAATATCGCAATCTGTTGATAGTAAAAAGCTCAGCCTAAGACAATTAGGGCGTGTCCCTAATTCAAGCGTTTATGACTAAATGGGCTAAAAATGGCTAAATCTTTGGCAAACGGTGTCAAATAGCTGGCCAATATCTTGATATTACCTGCGCTATTTTCCTTGTTTGCCTGCGATTTATCTCATTTTTATCACCATTTTTAAAATAGGGACACGCCCTAATAAATACTTATTACTAATAAATACTTAGCATCAATAAGTATTCTGCATAGCGCTACTCGGAGCTAGCGGTGACTTTTGGTGTCTCATGGGCTAATGACTTGGCCGCTTGACGTAGCTCAAACTTTTGTATTTTACCGGTACTGGTCTTCGGAATTTCAGCAAAGATAATGTACTTGGGCACTTTAAAGCCTGCTAAATGCTGCTTGCAGTGTGCCATGACAGTGTCGCGCTGTAAGGTGCTGCCCTCGTGAATCTCGATAAAGGCCACGGGCACTTCGCCCCATTTGTCGTGCGGTGCGGCAACGACGGCGCAGCTTTGGACGGCAGGTAGTTTGTATAAGACGTTTTCGACCTCGATACTTGAGATATTCTCGCCGCCTGAGATGATGATGTCTTTTAGCCTATCCATAATCTTGATATAGCCATCAGGGTATTTGATCCCCAAGTCACCGGTGCGAAACCAGCCATCTTTTAGCGCTTCATCAGTGGCTTTACGGCTTTTTAGATAGCCTTTCATTACCATGTTACCGCGCAGCGCCAACTCGCCCATCTCCTCGCCATTGGCTTCAACCGGCTGAGTCGTGCCTTGTTTAAAGACCTCAAAGCCTGTCATTAAGTGTGAAACCACGCCTTGACGCGATTTTTTTTGCGCGCGTTCAGCGACGTCCATGTCTTGCCATTCGGGCTGCTCAGCGCAGACGGTGACGGGTCCATAGACTTCGGTCAAGCCATAAACATGGGTGATATCAAAATCCATCGCCTCCATTGCCGTCAGCATCGTCTCTGATGGCGGCGCGCCAGCGACCCAGCCTTTGACCTTATGATCAATCGCGTCTTTGTACTCTTGTTTACCGCCCGCTATCATATTATGCACCACAGGCGCCGCGCAGTAATGAGTGACCTTGTGCTTAGCGATTAATTGCAAAATCAGCTCGGCATCAATCTGGCGTAAGCAGACATTGACGCCTGCGCGCTCGGCGATCGTCCACGGAAAGCACCAGCCATTACAATGAAATAGCGGCAGCGTCCACAAGTAGGTCGGATGCTTAGGCATATCCCAGTCTAAGATATTAGATAGTGCATTTAGCGTCGCGCCGCGATGATGGTAGACCACGCCCTTTGGCTTACCAGTCGTGCCAGAAGTATAGTTGAGCGCGATAGCTTCCCATTCATCCTCAGGTTTTTCCCAATTATCCAAATCATCTGAGCTGGCAATCAATTCCTCGTAAGTCATTTTGCCAAAATCTTCTACCTCAATGGCTGCATCTGTGGCATGAATGACGATCAGATTAGGAAAAGTCTCGTCGATAATCTCCGCCAAATCCGCAAATTCGCTATCCATAATCAGCACTTTGGCCTCAGAATGCTGCACGCAAAAGGTTAAGGCATTGATATCGAGCCGAGTATTCAACGTACAAAGCACACCGCCCGACATCGGCACCCCAAAGGCGCATTCGACCATAGCAGGGGTATTAGGCAGCATGACGGCTACGGTGTCGTTTTTATCGATACCCAGTTTGCGCAGGCCATGTGATAACTGACGGCAACGTTCAAAAGTTTTGCTCCAACTCTGGATGAGATTATTATGCTGAAGATCATCGTAGATAATGGCGGCTTTGTTAGGATACACTTGCGCGCTACGAATGATAAAGTCGATAGGGGTAAGTGGTTGATAGTTAGCAGGATTCTTACCAAGGCCAGTATGGAAATCAGTCATAGTGATAGTCCTTTATCTTATTTCGGGTTTTACTATAATTTAAATACACTTTGATGATAGTTTTGCTTTACCAATTCAGCAAATATTTCAATTAAAAGCGTATTCATTATAGCCAAAGACAGCGCAAAAGTCGGTCGTATTTGTAAGAGTCGTTTAAGAGAAACGCTGAATAGAGTTAAATATAAATGATAAATAGCTTGTGTTCACTCATCAGTCGTTTGTCTGCATAGCTGACGACAAAGCGGTTGTGTTACGATAGCAGCCATATAAGGTTTAGCTATTTTGCACTATGAACCCCTCATTAACCTGAATTTACAAGGATCGTCACATGAGCGCTAGCAGCACTGAGAATCGCAAAGCCAGTAGCAATAACACCATCAATACTGCTCAAAGCAATGAGCACTACCCGCATCTTTTTGAGCCGCTAGACTTAGGCTTTACCACACTCAAAAACCGCTTAGTCATGGGCTCTATGCATACCGGCCTTGAAGACCGTTTTTATAATTATGGCAAGCTTGCTGCTTATTTTGCAGAGCGTGCCAAAGGCGGCGCGGCGATGATGATCACCGGCGGCATCTCACCTAACCGCGAAGGCTGGTTGCTCCCTGCTGGCGGTACCATGAATACTAAAATGGACGTTATCAACCATCAACGCGTCACCCGCGCCGTACACAAACACGATAGCAAAATCATCATGCAAATCTTGCATAGTGGTCGCTATGGCTACCATCCGTTTATCGTCTCCTCAAGCCCAATCAAATCACCGATTACCCCGTTTAAACCGCGCAAAATGACTATCAAAAATATTGAGCAGACGGTCGAGGACTACGCACGCTCTGCCAAACTGGCCAAGCAAGCGGGTTATGATGGCGTTGAGATCATGGGCTCTGAGGGCTACTTACTCAATCAGTTTTTATCGCGCCATGTCAATCAGCGCAGCGATCAATACGGCGGTGATATCAATGGCCGGATGAAGTTTGCCGTCGATGTGGTCAAAGCCGTACGCAAAGCCGTTGGCGAAGACTTTATTATTGTGTTCCGTCTATCGGTCATCGATTTGGTCAAAGATGGCAATGTTATGGACGAGGTCATCACTGTCGCCAAAGCGTTAGAAGAAGCGGGCGTGACCATTATGAATACTGGCATTGGCTGGCATGAAGCACGCGTCCCGACGATTGTCACCAGCGTACCGCGCGCCGCTTTTGTCGACTTTACCGCTGAGATCAAAAAACATATCAGTATCCCGATGATGGCGGCCAACCGTATCAATATGCCGGATACGGCAGAGGATATCGTCGCTAATGGTCAAGCGGATCTGATCCAAATGGCGCGTCCGTTCCTCGCTGACGCGCACTGGGTCAACAAGGCCGAAAAAGGTCAAGCCGATCGCATCAATACGTGTATTGCCTGTAACCAAGCTTGTCTTGATCATACTTTTGAGAATAAACGCTCGACTTGCCTTGTTAATCCGCAAGCCTGCTACGAGACTGAGCTGGTCTACAAAAAGACCAAAAATCCACAAAAAGTCGCAGTCATCGGCGGCGGTGTTGCTGGTATGTCAGCGGCTCATGTCGCAGCCTTACGTGGTCATGAGGTCACGCTATTTGAAGCGCGCGATATCTTAGGCGGTCAGTTCAACTATGCCAAAGTCATCCCAGGTAAAGAAGAGTTCTTTGAGACCATTCGCTACTATATCAATGAGCTTGAGCACCTAGGCGTTGAGATTAAACTCAATACCAAAGTCGATAAAGCGATGCTTGAAGATGGGAAATTCCAGCATGTGGTTGTCGCGACAGGCGTGGTGCCAAGAAGCCTTGAAGGCAAGTTAGAAGGCGCGGATCTACCGCAAGTGATCAGCTACACAGAATTACTCTCTGGTGAAAAATCAGTCGGCGAGACGGTGGCAGTCATCGGCGCTGGCGGTATAGGCTTTGATGTCAGCGAATATCTAACCGCGCGCCATGGTCAGCCGCTTGATGAGCTCGGCCCTGAGACCTTAAAAGACCCAAGCTACCGCCCTGAGCCGCAGTCTGTTAGCGAGTGGCGCGAGGAGTGGGGCGTCACTAACGATACTAACTATCAAAGCGATGGCGGTTTAATCCGTCCTGAAGGCATCAAGCCGATTCGCCAAGTGTATCTGATGCAGCGCACCAAAGGCCGCTTAGGCGCAGGCCTCAATAAAACCTCTGGCTGGGTGCATCGCGCCCATATCAAATCACACGGCGTCATTCAAGTGGCAGGCGTTCAGTACGAAAAAATCACTAACGAGGGCATTTGGGTCACCAATCCGCAAGGCCAAAGCCAGCTGCTCCGTGTCGATAGCGTGGTCGTCTGTGCCGGTCAAGAGTCGGTCGCCAGTCTGATGCCAAACGTTGGTGATGCGCCAGACGCACAGTATCATCTGATTGGTGGGGCGAAGCTGGCTGCTGAGCTGGACGCCAAACGCGCCATTCGTGATGGCGCTGAGGTTGCGGCGAGTATTTAAAAGTTTAATTTTTGAATTAAAGTTTTAAATTGAAAGGACGGTAGGGGAGCAATTTCCTGCCGTCTGCTTGTATCTGCCTTGCTGATGGCGTGCGGACTAATCTGTCTAGTGACGCTCCTGTTACCTCGATACCGCCCCTAGCCAGAGTCCGCAGCACCATCATCTACGACAGGATACCGCGTCTGTCAGGGCTAGCGGTAAGATCTGTTTTCTTGCAAGTATTGGTCGTAGTTAATATTGTTTTCAAATGTCATAAGTAGCCTACACTCTAAACTCACCACTCAAAAATCCACCTCCCAAAATTTCACATCCATGCTAAATTAAACCCTATCAACGATACGCAATCGTATTCACCAACCACGCCATGAAAAAGGATTTTATAATGGTAGTGTTAAAGACTCTATTTAAATGGATTGTTTTACCTATCATCGCGCTACTGATTATTATCAGTTTAGGCTTGGTCGTGACCGGCAATGCCTATATTTTTCGCGGTCTACAGCTCACTTATTTAAAAGGTGAAGCCACGGCTAATATCGATGATTATGTCGATTTTGATAATCGTACCATTCGCGCAGGCGAGCCTATCACTTGGCAAAAGCATCCTGATTTTGATCAAGTTGTCCTCACGCCGACCCTACAAAATGCCTTAGACACCGATGAAACTGTCGCCTTCGCCATTATCAAAGATGGTAAGCTGGTCTATGAGAACTACTGGCAAGACTACGGAAGCGACTCGCATACCAATAGCTTTTCGATGGCAAAAACCGTCGCTACTATGCTCTATCTCAAAGCGGTGGAGGATGGCTATATCGATAGCGTCAATGAGCCGATTACCACATGGCTGCCAGAATACGCGAATAACGAGTATGCACAAAACTGTACGCTGGCAGATTTATCCGCGATGACCTCAGGCTATGATTGGACTGAGGATTATTACTTTCCGATTAACCCAACCGCTGAGTCCTACTACGGTCATGATCTTGTCAAGCAGATGGTCAATCGCGACTTTGTCGAACCGTGCGGCGGAAATTTTGAATATTCCTCCGGCGATACGCAAATGCTAGGCATTGCTTTGGCGCGAGCGCTAGAGCCTCACGGCTATACCGTATCGAGCTATCTTGAGGAAAAGTTTTGGCAGCCTTTAGGTATGCAGGGCGATGCCTACTGGTCGCTCGATGGTGCAGCAAATATAGAAAAAGTCTACTGTTGCTTGAACGCCAGCGCGCTCGATTTTGCTAAGTTTGGGCAACTCTTACTAAATGGCGGCGCGTGGCAGGGCGAGCAGCTACTGAGTAAAGCGCATGTTGATCTCATGATTACGCCCAATGTCGATGCCTTTGCCGCAGGGCAAGCGCCAATATATGGGCATTCAGTGTGGACGGATATGGACAGCCCGATTCCTTATTACGCGATGCTTGGACACTTAGGTCAGCGTGTGCTCGTGCTACCCGAGGAGGACGCGATTATCATACGACTTGGCAAGCAAAAAGGCTTACCTACGCCAATTAAGGGGTTCAATTTGGAGCCTGATTTGGGTCAGTATGTAACGGAGGTGAAGGCTTTTTTGGATGGTTTAGAATAAAGTAGCAGCGGTTGCAAGACTATGTCTTGCTTACAGCCGAAGCACCTTTAGCCTTCCATTTCGTCAAGCAACCACTCAGACACATCACCAACTTGCGCGGCTAATTCATCATGTGCTTGGGCTAGCTCAGCAAGCTTAGCTTTTACCTCACTACGATTGTATTTAGTGCCCGTTAAAGTCTGCTTCAACAAGTCGATCAGCTCCACATTTAGCGCATCAGAGAAGATGACGACATCGGTAATGACAGCTTGCTGAACATCCATATGCAAATCAACAATACCCCAGTCAAAACGGGTCTCGATATGATGACTAAACTGCGGCGTCTTACCAAAGCGCCAGTTCCAGTCCGCCATCTGCTCGTAATAGGCGTTTAACGAAGGTTCTTTTGCTAGGGTGTCTCTGTCTAATTCCTCTACGGGCACAGTTCCACTATAATCAGTATCACCATGATCAGTGTCTTGATAGTATTCGCAGAACGCTTCGATAATGGCATCGGATAAAGTTTCGTGATTGATATCTTCATTAAACTCAACCAGATTGGCCACGCGCGCACGAACAGATTTAATGCCTTTGGCTTGCAATTTGAGCGGATGCGGATTGAGATAATCGCCGAGTTTTTGCATGTTAGCGTTCACGAGTAGTGTCCCATGATGAAAGCTACGGTCAGATGCATGCTTAAAGGCGCTGCCCGATATTTTCTTATCGCCGACTTGCATATCATTACGTCCGGACTGCTCAGCATCGATACCGAGTTTTTTTAGCGCATTGACGATAATAGTGAAGTTAGCATCTTGGTCGTAGTCGGCCTTGGGTGACAAAAAGGTAAAGTTGGTATTACCTAAGTCATGAAACACCGCGCCGCCGCCGCTTTGCCGCCGTGCCAAAAACACCTCGTCTGCTTCCATCTTATCGATTTTGCATTCTACCCACGGATTTTGCGAGCGTCCGATGACCACGGTCTCGCTATTGCGCCATAGGAAAAGCGTGTGCGACTCAGGATTAAGGGTATTAAATATCCAGTCTTCGGTGGCGAGGTTAAACCACGGGTTGGTGACGGCGGATTTTAGGATGCGTAGTTTCATTATTTGTCCTTTTTATTATGTGTAGTAGGCTTTCACATATAATGTTTACATATTATTCAATATCTATAGGAATTCTAACATGAGCGACTTAGATAAATTAGCAAGATTAGCTGACCTTTTTACTCAAATACGAGATATTCTAATTCAAGAGAATGAGAATAATTGGATAAGAGGTATTAACTCAATATTGAATCAAATAAATTATTCATTAGAGAATAATGAAAAGATAAAAGACACTATAGTTAAGTCTTTATAAAATCGATACAGCCCATATCATAAAACAGTTTAGGGAGATTATTCTCCATCCACCCTTGGCGCAGAAACTTAGCCTGTGCCCATTTTTTCTCAATAGGGTTCAGATCAGGGCTGTACGGCGGCAGCCAAAGAATACGATGGCCATGTCTGTTTAATAGTTTTTGAATGCGTTTGCTTTTATGAAACCGAGCGTTATCCATGACAATCACGCATTTAGTCTTGAGACTTGGAATTAAAGTGTGTTTGCACCAGTCGTAGAATATGGTGCCATTGATGTTCTGCTCAAAGTAATCAAGCGCAAAAAGCATTTTTTCATAGAGAGCTCCGATGACGTTGGTTCGCTTTTTTGCTTGCCAGTTGTAGCTATCGATACAGGGTGTACCAATCGGTGCATAGCCATGAGAACGAATGGTTTCAGCCTCAAAGCCGCTTTCATCCATATAGACAATGGGGTAGCCTTGCTGCGTAAAGCTATCAAGCTTATTCTGGAATACTGCTCTTTTTATCGGACACGCTTTTGGATGTTCTAAGGTCTTTTTTTTGACTGATACCAAGACGCTTTAAAGCATTAAAGATGCCAGTCTTACTACAGTTCAAGCGACGAGCTCTTTCATAGTTATAATCATCTGGATATGTTTTTACGTCTTCAATCAATGCGTCATCAGGTATTTTAGTTGGTGCTTTATTTCTGGTTGTTTTAGGAGTTAGGTTCTGCTGCCAGCTGTGAATGGTGCTGGTGCTAAGTCCATAAAACAGCGCAGCTTCTCGTATGGTCATGCCATCAGCGATGCTAGAAAGTACCTGTTTGCGATAGTCTATTGAATAAGTCATTGTTTATTTCATTAATTAAGATTGTTATAAATATTGTATCGGTTTTATTTGGATTAGACTATA